>DATFWL010000089.1:0-8129 GCA_035259385.1 Vicinamibacterales bacterium
GCCATCACAAGATCGAGGCGGCGTTCAAGGCCTTTGCGCGCGCGCTGCGCGTGGCCTGCGCCCGCGACCGGCGCCTGGCGAAGATGCTCCCGAGCACGAAGGGGCTGCTGTGATCGCGCTCATCGACTACAAGGCCGGCAATCTGACGTCTGTGAAAAAGGCGCTCGCCACGATCGGCGCCGACGTGGTCGTGCCCGAGTCGCCTGGAGAGATCGCCGACGCGGCCGGCGTGATCGTCCCGGGCGTCGGCCACTTCGGCGCGACGCGCGCGCTGGACGCACCGTGGGTGGAGGCGATTCTCGCGCGGATCGGCGAAGGGCGTCCGCTGCTCGGCATCTGCCTCGGCATGCAGTGGCTGTACGAAGGCAGCGAGGAGGCGCCGGAGCTGCCAGGGCTCGGCCTGCTGTCGGGACGCTGTTATCGCCTCGGTGCAAGTGGCCGGCTTCAGCCAGACCGTGATCCGATCGTCAAGATTCCCCACGTCGGCTGGAACCGCCTCGACGTCACCCGCAACGAGGCATCGATCCTCGAAGGCGTCCCGCAGCCCGCACAGGTGTACTTCACGCACAGCTACGTCGCGCCGGTCACGGGCGACACCGCCGCGATCACGGAGCATGGCGAGCCGTTCGCGGCGGTCGTCCAGCGCGGGTACATTGCCGGCGTGCAGTTCCATCCCGAGAAGTCCGGCGAGGTCGGCCTGCGAATCCTGCGCAATTTCGTGGAGCTCGCGGGTTAAATGCTCTCCAAGCGCGTCATCGCGTGCCTCGACGTCCGCGACGGCCAGGTCGTGAAGGGCGTCAACTTCGAGGGCCTGCGATCCGCCGGCGACCCGGCGGCGCTCGCGCGCCGCTACAACACGGAAGGCATCGACGAGCTGGTGATCCTCGACATCACCGCGACGCTCGAGGCGCGCCGCGCACTTGCCGACACGATCGGGCGCGTCGCACGCGAGCTGTTCATCCCGCTCGCGGTCGGCGGCGGCATCCGCACCGAGGCTGACGCCGCGGCCGCCGTCGAGGCTGGTGCCGACAAGGTCAGCCTCAATACGGCAGCGCTCGCCGAGCCGGCTCTGATCACGCGCGTCGCCGAGCGATACGGCAGCCAGGCGGTGATTGTGGCGATCGACGCGAAGCGCGAGATGTCAGGTGGCGGCGGGTTTTCCGTCTACGCGCGCAGCGGCCAGACGGCCGCGGGCCGCGACGCGGTGTCGTGGGCGCGGGAAGCGGAGTCGAGGGGCGCCGGCGAAATCCTGCTGACGTCGATCGATCGCGACGGCACGAAGGCGGGTTTCGATTGCGAGCTCACCGCTGCGGTGTCGTCGGCGGTGTCGATCCCGGTGATCGCCTCGGGCGGCGCCGGCGGCCTCGATCATTTCGTCGCCGTGTTCACCGCCGGCCGCGCCGATGCGGCGCTCGCGGCGTCGATCTTTCATTACGCCGAAACCAGCGTCCGCGCACTGAAAGAGCATTTGCGCGATCATGGAATACCGGTTCGCTTGTAGCCATCGGCCGGTGAGTCGCTGGCCACTTCAGGAGGCACGATGTCCGCCCGCTCCTTGTTCGCCGTCGCGGTGCTGCTGGCGCTCGCGACCCTCGTCTCCGCCCAGCAACGCGCCGCCGACGGCGTCGCGCTGAACGACGAAGGGCTGCCGCAGTACTCCACCTTCTCGCTGTGTGCGATCGACCCGGCCACCGGCCAGTCGGGCGCCAGCGTCACGACGCGCGTGCCCTTCGTCGGACGCGCGGTACCGCACGTGCGCGCCGGTGTCGGCGCGGTGTGCACGCAGGCGTCCACGGTAGTCGAGTACGGGCCGCGCGGTCTCGACTTGCTCGCGAACGGCGTCGAGCCGGCCGCCGCGCTGCAGCAACTGCTGGCCGACGATCAGCAGCGTGAATCGCGGCAGGTCGGCCTCATCAACATGAAGGGGCAGTCGGCGGCGCACACCGGCACGCAGAATGGCAACTGGGCTGGCAGCCGCCAGGGGACGAACTACACCGTGCAGGCGAACATCATGGTCGGACCGGAAGTCGTCGAGGCCGTGGCCAGGACATTCGAGGCCAGCGCCGGCAGCGGCATGCCGCTCGCCGAGCGGATGATTCTCGCGATGGAGGCAGGCTATGCGAAGGGCGGCGATCGCCGCTGGGGCAACCTGCAGTCGGCGGCGATCAAGGTCGCCGATCCGAACGATCCCGGCCGCGGCAACGATCACGTCACGCTCGCGATCGAAGTCGGCGAACATCCCGAGCCGGTTGCCGAGATGAAGCGGATCTACTACACGACCGGCCGGCGGCTCGGCTATCGCAGCTTCTCGAAGGTCGAAGGGCCGGACATCATCGAACTGAAGCGGATGCTGCATGCGATCGGCTACTGGCGGCCCTCGCTGTCGGCCTTCCCCGACGCACCGCCGTCGATCAACACCTCTCAGATGCAGGAGTTGCGGCGCACGAATCCCGCCGAGTACGACAAGCGCGCAGCCGATGCGCGAACGGCGACGGCCGCTTACAACCGCGACTACGCCGCGTTCGACGAAGAAACCGTCGCAGCCGTCGACAAATTCCGCAAGGACCACGATCTCGATTATCAGGGCGACGCGCCGGGTCTCGTCGATGCTCGCCTGATCGACGCGCTGCGCAGCGCGTATTTCGAGAAGAAGAAGAATTCAACGCGCTAGATCCGCCACGAAGGCACGAAGACACGAAGGTCATTCAAAAAAGGCTGCTTCGTGCCTTCGTGCTTTCGTGGCAGATCCCAAATGTCGCGATGTTGATTCCATCCATCGATCTCAAGGACGGCGCGGTCGTGCAACTCGTGCAAGGCGAGCGACTCGCGATCAGGGACGACGACGTGCAGAAGTGGGTGCGGCGGTTCCAGCGCTTCGCGAAGGTGCAGGTGATCGATCTGGACGCTGCGATGGGATCCGGCGACAACCTCGCGCTCGTACGGGAGATCGCCGGTTCGCTGCGGTGCCGCGTCGGCGGCGGCGTCAGAACCGTGGCGCGCGCGAAAGAAGTCCTCGCCGCCGGCGCACAACAGATCATCGCGGGATCGTCGCTCTTCACGAACGGCGCCGCCGACGTCGATTTCGCGCGCGCGCTCAGCGGCGCCGTCGGCCGCGATCGCGTGATCGCCGCCGTCGACAGCAAAGGCGGCCGCGTCGTCATTCACGGCTGGAAGACCACGCTGCCCCTGACCGCCGTCGATGCGGTGCGCGCGCTCGAGCCGTACTGCGACGAGTTTCTGTATACGCACGTCGACACCGAGGGCTTGATGCGCGGCACCGATATCGACGCGATTCGCGCGGTTCGCGATGCGACGTCGCGGCGGGTGACGGCCGCAGGAGGCATCACGACGCAAAAGGAGGTCGACGAGCTCGATGCGCTCGGCGTGGACGCGGTCGTGGGGATGGCGATCTACACTGGCGCGCTGAACCCCGACGAGGACCCGGGGTCCTAGGGGCTAGCCGATACGAACGTCAGCGGGGGAAGTTTCGTCAAACGCCACATGCGAAACCTCGCGTTCGCTTTCGCTGTTTGTGCGCTCGCGGGATCGGTGGCGATCGTCGCCCGCGCCGCCTCGAGCGATGAGACCGAGCACCTCAACCAGACGCTGAGGCTCGAATCCGGCGGGACGCTGCGCGTGCGGAGCTTTTCCGGCCGCGTGACGATCGCCGCCGCCGATGCCGAGGAGGTCGTGGTCGACGCCGTTCGCCGCGCGCCGCGCAGCCGGCTCGACCGGATCAAGCTCGATGTTCACAGCGACGGGAACCGAGTGGTCGTCGTCGACGCCAACCGGCGCGAGCGGTCCTGGTGGGAATTCAGCGGCAACAACGTCGTCGACACCGACCTCGACATCAAGGTCCCGCGGCGGACGAACCTCGACGTCTCGGTGTTCAGCGCGCCGGTGACCGTCGAGCGCGTCGAGGGCTCGTTCAAGATGAACAGCTTTTCCGCGCGCATGACGCTCAACGACGTCGCCGGAGCGGTGCAGGCCCACAGTTTCAGCGGATCGATTCAGATTCGCGAGAAGTCCCTCGAGGGCGTGCACTCGATCGACGTGCAGACCTTCAGCGGCAGCATCGACCTGCACGTCCCCGAATCGGTGCGAGCCGCCGTCTCGTTCAACTCGTTCAGCGGTCAGCTCGATTGTGAGATGCCGCTGACGATCAAGACCGGCAGTCGCCGCGCGCTCAGGGGCGAGCTCGGCGGAGGCGGCAGCGCCGAGCTTCGCTTCAAGACCTTCAGCGGCAGCGTCCGGATCGACCGGTAAGTGCTGCTACAATAGGTATTTGGCCGTAAAGGCCACGCTCTATTGTGACCACCGCCGTTCAGGCCGATTCCGACGTGCGCCGCGGCACGCAACCGGCGACAGCCGCGCGCATCGCGACTGACGGGAAATTTCTACGCGTCGGCGACGAGCGCTTCCTGGTGAAAGGTGTCACCTACGGCACCTTTGCGCCTGACGCCGAGGGTTGGCAGTTCCCGCCGATTCAGAAGGTCGTGGCGGATTTCCGCCAGATGGCCGAGCTCGGCATCAACACGGTACGAACCTACACCGCGCCGCGTCGCGCGCTGCTCGACGCAGCGGCGGCCGAAGGCCTCCGCGTCATGGTGGGGCTGCCATGGTCGCAGCACGTCGCATTCCTCGACGACCGATCGCTGAAACGCGCGATCCGGCGCGAGCTCGCCGCGATCGTCAGGGAGCTCGGCGATCACCCGGCGGTGCTCGCCTTCGCACTTGGCAACGAGATTCCACCGGGCGTGGTGCGCTGGCACGGGCGGATGCGCGTCGAACGATTCCTGCGCAGCCTCTACGAATCGGCGAAGTCCGCGTCGCCGGCGAGCCTGTTCACCTACGTCAACTTTCCTCCGACCGAGTTTCTCGACCTCTCGTTCTTCGACATCTGCGCCTTCAACGTCTATCTCCACCGCGAGGCGGAGCTGCGTTCGTACCTGGCGCGGCTGCAGCACATCGCCGGACAGAAACCGCTGCTGCTCGCGGAGGCGGGCGCCGACAGCATCCGTGAAGGCGAGGACGGCCAGGCCGCGATCACGGCGATGCACGTCCGCGCGGCGTTCGAAGAGGGCGCCTGCGGTGCGATCGCCTTCGCCTGGACCGACGAATGGTGGCGGGGCGGCCACACCGTCGACGACTGGAAATTCGGTCTCGTCGACGGCGATCGCCGGCCGAAGCCGGCGGCGTTCGCCGTCGCCGGGGCATTCGATCACGCGCCGTTCTCGGCCGAGCGTCAGCGGACGTGGCCGAAGGTGTCGGTGATCGTGTGCGCCTACAACGCAGCGGACACGCTCGAGGACAACCTGCGCTCGCTCGAGCGGCTCACCTATCCCGACTACGAGATCATCCTCGTCAACGACGGATCGAAGGATCGCACGAGCGACATCGCCAGGAGCTTCAAGAAAGTCCGCGTCGTCGACACGCCGAATCAAGGGCTGAGCGCGGCGCGCAACGTCGGCCTCGCAGAAGCAACCGGAGAAATCGTCGCGTACACGGACGCCGACACGCGCGTCGATCGAGACTGGCTCACCTATCTCGTTCAGCCGTTCCTCGCCTCAGAGGTCGTCGGCTCGGGCGGACCGAACGTCGTGCCGCCCGACGATCCGCCGATGGCGCAGTGCATCGCGCGCGCGCCCGGCGGACCGACCCACGTGCTGCTCGACGATCGGATCGCCGAGCACGTGCCCGGCTGCAACATGGCGTTCCGCCGCAACGCGCTGCTCTCGATCGGCGGCTTCAACCCGATCTATCTCCGCGCCGGCGACGATGTGGACGTGTGCTGGCGGCTGCAGGCGCGCGGCTGGAAGATCGGGTTCGCGTCGGCGGCGCTCGTCTGGCATCACCATCGCGCCTCGGTGAAGGCCTACTGGAAGCAGCAGCTCGGCTACGGCGAAGGCGAGACGTGGCTGATGGCGCACCACCCGGAGAAATTCCTCGACGGCCACATGCTGTGGCGCGGGCGCATCTACAGCCCGCTGCCGTTCGTCCGCTCGCTGTGGGGCACCCGCATCAACGCAGGCGTGTGGGGAACGGCGCCGTTTCCGTCCGTGTACCGGACCGACGTGCATCCGTTCGCGTTCCTGCCGCACTCGATCAAGTGGCAGGTCATCTCGATTCTGCTCACGCTCGGCGGTTCCATCGTGGCGGCGACCGGCAAGCACTACTGGGCGGCGGTGCTGCTGCTCGGAACCGGCCTGGTCGGGGTGGCCGCAACCCTGTCGAAGAACGTCGCGTATGCGATGCGATCGCAGGTCGACACGCTGCGCGGGAGCCAGCTGTGGTATCGCGCGGCCGTCGCGTATCTCCATTTCATCCAGCCGCTGGCGCGCATCCGCGGCCGCATCCGCGGCCTGTTGTCGCCGCCGGAAGTCGCGCTGCCCCCGGCCGAGCCGCAGACGAGCCGCGGGCCGCGGCCGTCCGCGGCGGAAGCGTGGCGCGCCCTGCTGCTGATCTCCGGCAACGTCACTGAGGATCGGTTCTGGAGCGAGAGCTGGACCTCGGCCGATCGGGTGCTGACGCAGCTCACCGACTGGCTGCGCCGATCGCGGGCGGTGCGGACGATCGAGATCGACGAAGGGTGGTCGGACGACCGCGACGTCAGCGCATTCGTCGGCCGCTGGGCCTGGCTCGACGTCCGCGCGATGGTCGAGGACCACGCCGGCGGCAAGGCGCTGGTCCGGATCAGCACGCACCTGCGGCCGACCACGTTCGGGATCGTCGCCGCGCTGGCGATCGGCGGCGCGCTGCTCGCCGGCGCGACCTTCGGCGCGACGATTCTCGCGGAGGCGACCTCAGGCACGTTGCGCAACTGGCGAATCGCCGGCACGCTCGTCTCGTCGCTGACCCTGCTGCTGATCATGCGCGTGCTGTGGCGAACGGCGCAGACCACCGCGATCATGCGGCGGGCGGTCAGCGGCGTCACGATCGGGAACGGCATGGTCGCGCTGCCGTCGCACGCCACCCGGGCGCCGATGGTCGGGCCGCCGCTGCTCAGGGCGTACGGCCTGCGCAGCGCGATCATCTTCGTGCTGATGATCGTGACGCTCGGCGCGAGCACCTTCATGCTGCGCGAGGCGGCGGTCGGTCCGGTGATCGGCGGCAAGAAGGGCTACGCCGGTGATTACGGGCCGGCGATCGAAGCGTGGCTCGACACCCCCGGTGGCGTGGTCGTCGGGCTGAACAGCGACGTCTACATCGCCGACTCGAACAACGACGTCATCCGCCGGGTCAACCGCAACGGCGACATCGAGCCGGTCGCGGGCAACCACGACCTCGGCACCGGGTTCTCGGGCGACAACGGTCCCGCGACAATGGCGCAGCTCGACACGCCGGACGGCGTCGCGATCGCGCCGGACGGCGATCTCATCGTCGCCGACTCGCACAACGATCGCATCCGCCGCGTCGATCGGCCGACTCGCGTGATCACGACGATCGCCGGTTCCGGCGAGAACGGCTACGACGGCGACGAGAAGCCGGCGATCGAGGCCGCGCTCAACACGCCGAGCGCCGTCGCGGCGGCGGCGAACGGCGACATCTACATCGCCGACACGCTCAACTACCGGATCCGCATGATCGACGCGAAGACCGGCCTCATCCACACGGTGGCTGGCGACGGGTCGCCGGGCGACGGTCAGAATGTCGGCGACGGCGGGCCCGCGACGGAGGCGCATCTGAACATGCCGAGCGACGTCGCCATCGACGCCCGCAACGGCGACCTCTACATCGCCGACATGCATCACAACCGGATCCGGAAGGTCGACGCCAAGACCCACGTCATCACGACCGTCGCCGGCAGCGGCGCGTGGGGCTACTCCGGCGACGACGAGCCGGCGACGCGCGCGCGGCTCGCCGGTCCCGCCGGCGTCGCGATCGTGCCGGAACCCGGCGGCAAGGTGACGATCTTCATCGCCGACTACTACAACGGCCACGTGCGCGCGGTCGGTCCCGACGGCATCATCCGCGACTTGAGCGACGAAGGGCGCGAGGCGTTCGGCGCGCCGACGCGCCTCGCCTACGATCCGCGCCGCGGTTTCCTGTACGTCGCCGACTCGAGCCAGGATCGGGTGGTGCCGCTGATCATCCCGAAGCTGGCGCCGAACCTCGTGCCGCCGCGGCCG
>DATFWL010000090.1:0-2610 GCA_035259385.1 Vicinamibacterales bacterium
CTGCTCGCCGCCGTCACGTGCGTCCTGCTGATCGCGTGCTTCAACCTCGCGAATCTGATGCTCACGCGATCGACCGCGCGCACGCGCGAATTCGCCGTCCGCATCGCGCTTGGCGCGGGACGGGGACGCATCGTTCGACAAGTGCTGACCGAAGCCGTCGCGCTCGGACTCATGGGCGGCGCCGCCGGTCTGGCCCTCGCCGTGTGGACCGCACGAGCCCTCGCGACTCACGCACCGCGCGCCGATTCGCTGCTGCCGCCCGGCACGATGCCGATCGACCCGGTCGTGTTCGGTTTCACCTTTGCCGTGGCGGTGCTCACGGGCGGGATCGTCGGTCTGCTTCCGGCGCTGCGCGGAACGCGGAGCGAGGTCACCGACGATCTCAAGGACGCTACGCGATCGGCGACAGCCGGCCGCGGCCACGGACGCTTCCGCGCCGCTCTCGTCGCGGCGGAAGTCTCGCTGTCGCTCGTGCTCCTCGTGGCGGCCGGACTGCTGATCCGAAGCCTGACGCACCTCTATGACGTCGAGCCCGGCGTCCGCGTCGATCACACCCTGACGATGAGCGTGTCCTTGCCGGTGACGCGCTATCCCAGTCCGGTCAAACGTTCGGAGTGGTTCACCGAGCTGGGCGATCGACTGCAGGCAGTTCCGGGCGTGCGATCCGCCGGTCTGACGTCGTGTCCACCGCTCGTCGGCACCTGCAACGTCCTGTTCTTCTATGTCGAAGGCCGACCGTACACGCCCGGCAAATTCCTGTCGGCCGAAGAGAAGTCCGTCGATCCCCGGTATTTCACCGCCGCGGGCATTCCGCTCCTGCGCGGCCGGTGGTTCACACACGCAGACGGTGTCGGGCCCGATCCGCAGCACCCGCGTCTGGGAAAGATCGTCATAAGCCAGGCGATGGCGAAGGCGTTCTTCGACGGCGAGGACCCGATCGGCAAGCGGGTGTTCTTCGACTTCGAGGTGCAGCGGGAACGGCTGCAGGGCATTCCTGCGCCGCGCTACGAAATCGTCGGCATCGTCGGAGACGTCGTGCCGTCGCTCGAGGCGCCAATCCGGCCGTCGCTCTATCGCCCGCTGCTCGATCTCGGATCCAACGGCGCAACAATCCTCGTCCACACGGCCGTCGAGCCGCTGTCGGCGGCCTCGAGTATCACTCACGCGATCCATAGCCTGGATTCCGGTGTGCCTGTCGCGCAGGTGCGCACGATGGACGATCTCGTCGGACGGTCGACGTCGGATCGGCGATTTACGCTGTCCCTGTTCGTCGGATTTGCCGCGTTGGCGGTGGTGCTGGCCGCGATCGGGCTCTACGGCGTCGTGTCGTATGCGGTGTCGCAGCGGATCGCGGAGATCGGTGTGCGGATGGCGCTCGGAGCGACGGGCGCCGATGTCACGCGCCTCGTTGTGATGCAGGGGCTCAGGCCCGCCGTCGCTGGCGTCGGCGCTGGCATCATTGCGGCGTTCTTCGCCGTGCGCCTGCTGCGAACTCTGCTCTTCGGCGTGACGCCGCTCGATCCGCTGACGTTCGCGATCGTGCCGCCGGCGCTCCTGGCGGTCGCCGCGCTGGCGTGTTACGTCCCCGCGTTGCGCGCTGTGCGTCTCGACCCAACGCGGGCACTCCGCGCCGGCTAGCGCCCGAACGCGCGTGTATGCTCTTGGCGTGAGAATCGCGCCCGCGGCCGCGCTGCTGGTCGCCGTTGCGACGCTCCCGCGGGCGTCATGTGGCGGCGGCACCATCGTCTACACGAACGATTTCAACGGGCCGATCGGCACGACGTATCCGGAATGGTCCGCTGCGCGGTACTCGTGGACGCGCAATGAGGCGGGCACGATCGAGGCCGGCGCAGGAACGGAACGCGTGACGAACGTCGACAGCGCGAACGGATCCCAGCGATTCCTCGGCGAGCTCGGCGGACCCATTGTCTTGACGCAGCCGCCGTACGATCGCCCGCACTTCGTGCGCGTCGACGAGTCGATCGAGCTTTCACTCCGGCGCCTCCCGTCACACACGTCGATGACGCTCGACTTCGATCTCTACATCCTGAAGTCGTGGGACGGCGACAGTCCGGGGGTTGGACCGGACCGCTGGAGCGTGCGGCTCGCCGACGCCCCGCCGCTGCTGGACGCCACCTTTTCGAACAACCTCAAGACCGCGTTCGAGGGCAGCTTTCAGAGCTATCCCATCGCCGGGAGTGCGCCTCAGGCAGGCGCCGTTGCCGTCAAGACGCTCGGGTACGGATTCTGGTTCGGCGACGCCACGTACCACTTCAGCCTGAGCGTCGCGCATAGTTCCGAATCGGCGACGTGGACGTTCGCGAGCAGCCTGTTCGAAGGCAAGCCGGAGCAGGCGCGGGGGACGCGAGACGAAAGCTGGGGTCTTGATAACGTGCGCGTCGCCGTACGGTAACTCAGGCGTGTGAGACAACTGCTGCATCTCGCGCTGCTGCTCGCGCGCCCGCGACGGCGCGGGGCATGGGTTCGAGAAACAATCTCGACCGACCGGCAGGAATGCTCAGGTAGACCGCAGAAAATGATTGGCGGAGAGAGTGGGATTCGAACCCACGGTAGAGTTTCCCCTACACACGCTTTCCAAGCGTGCTCCTT
>DATFWL010000091.1:0-4570 GCA_035259385.1 Vicinamibacterales bacterium
CCATGTGTCGTATCAAGTTGCCGATTACCGGAAGTCGCGCGATTTCTATGCAACATTGTTCGGAATGAAGGTCACGCTGGATGACGGCATGCAGTGCCGGCTGGCCTTTGGCGACAACCTCCTGATCGCTCGCAACCGGCCGACCGGAACTCCCAAGGTCGATCACATTGCGTACACGATCGCGGGTTGGGATACCGATAAGTCCGTCAAGCCCGCCCTCAAAGTCGAATTGGAGCGACGTGGATTGGAGATACGCGAAAGCGCCACCGGCGGGAGCAGCTTCCACGTGATGGATCCGGACGGGTTCGAGGTCCAGATGGGTGGGACGGATCAGTAGCGTCACGCGATTGATCCACAGCGGAGGATGCGACATGTCGATTCAAGCAGATGCCGCAACGGGACTGCGCGCCGCGACGATTGTCGCGATGATCATCCTTTCCGAGTCGTCAACGGCGGTCTCAGCGCAATGGCTCAAGGTCGCGCTGCCTGAGACGCCGCGGACCGCGGATGGGCGCCCCAACTTGACCGCTCCGGCACCCAGGTCGGACGACGGCAAGCAGGATCTCTCGGGGATCTGGCTCCGCGCTCCGGGCGTCAGTGCGCCCCGTGAAAACCGCGCCGGCGTGCCGGGAAGAATGGAGCACTTCATGCCGCGAGGCAGCCAAATCCCGCTGCGCCCGGAAGCGGGGGCGTTGTATCAGCAACGATCCGAAAACTTAGGAAAGGGACGGCCGTCGGAGCGATGCCTTCCTCACGGAATCCCGGATGCGATGTTGTACGGCGGTCCGATGAAGATCGTTCAGAACCGACGTCTGACGCTGATCTTGTTCGAAGAATTCAACCACTTCCGGCAACTCTTCGCCGACGGTCGCCCGTTTCCCGAGGATCCGCAGCCCGCGTGGTTTGGCTACTCCATCGGTCGCTGGGATGGCGACGTATTCGTCGTCGACTCGATGGGATTCAACGATCAAACGTGGATGGACGACAGCGGTCTGCCTCACAGCGACGCACTGCGGACGACGGAACGATTTCGGCGCCGCGACTTCGGTCACCTGGACCTGCAGATCACATTCGACGACGTCAAGACTTTCACGATGCCCTGGTCGGTGAACTTGACGTTCAATCTGCTGCCCGACACCGAATTGATCGAAAGCATCTGCGAGAACGAGCTCGACGGGAAGCACATGGTAGGCAAATAGGGCGCATTGTCGCCTGGAGAACGGGATTGCTGTGGAACTAACCGTGTAGGGTGCGTTTACTCAATTCCGGCTCACGCCGCGCGCTCGTACTCGAGCAAGAGTCCGCCGAGACGGTCGCGACGTTTTACCGTCATCGGTTGCGTCTCTGTCCACGTCGGCGCTGACGTCCGACCATTGGGCGGCGCCAGCTCCAGGCTGCGATGAGGCCGCCAACCGTTGTAGTGATTAATGAACACATGAGCGCGCTCCAGATGCCGTGCGTTCACGATCAGGATTGGATCAACGCATTGGCGCCTCTCCGCGACCGACGCGTGGCGTCGGCGTCGGACGACAACACCATCGTTATCTCGAACCCTTTGAAAGGCAGCCTGGACGCGCGGCTCGAGGGCCACAGCGCAGCGGTCAATGCCCTGGCTGTGTTGCGGGATGGCCGCCTCGCTTCCGGATCGCAGGACAAAACGATCCGGTTCTGGGACGTGCCCACGAACTCCGCTCAGAAGCCGTGATCGGAAACAAAGCCGCTGTCCTTCAGCTGCTCAGCCTGGACGCGATATTGGCGAGGGACGGGTTCTCTTGAGAAGACAATTCGACCGGTTCGGGCTTGCACGCCGGGCCGCCGAGAGGTAGGCTCCCGACCAGAGGTGTCGATGAAACGCGACGAATAAGGGAAGGAGGAGGCGCCATGCGCGCTCGGCCCTCGCTATTGCTCCTCGCGGCTCTAGTCGGTGCGGCTCTTGCGTTGTCGGCGACCGATCGCCTGCTCGCTGACGGCCAGTCGTCTACTCCTCCTGATGAACGCGTGTTCGGAACGTGGCAGCTGAATGCCGCCAAATCCGCATTCAGTCCTGGGCCGCCCTACCGGAATCAGACTCGCGTTTACGAGCGGCACGAGAAGGGCGTCAAGGCGACGATCACAACAACCTATGGAGACGGACACTCCTCTCGCGTCGAGTATGTCGCCGACTATGACAGCCTCGAGTATCCCGTTACAGGTTCTCCCGACTATGACTCCATCAGGCTGAAACGTGTCGACGCGTTCACTGCCGAAGCGGTGCTCATGCACGCCGGAAAGGAATTTGCGACCGCGAGCCGTACCATTTCGGAGGACGGTAAGACCATGACGATCGCTTTTCAGGTGAACCTGATCGCCGGCTCGCGCGTGAACAATGTGATGGTCTACGACAGGCGTTAGCAGGCGTATCGCCCGACGCTCGATGGTCGTTGGTCAAAACATATCCCGAATCACCGCCACGGTTGTGACTCGCTAATAGTGCATCTTTCAAAAAATCATTGGCTGTTGCTGCGGAAGCAGCTCGCCATGGACGTCGAGCGGAGCTATCCGCAGGAACATTCAGGAGTTTCTTGCGCGAGTTCTCGTCATGCATGCGCAGGAGTCGACAACGGGAGAGCGCGCTCGATCGCAGACAAAGGTCGGCGACTTCTGTGTGACGCGTTCCGCTGGGCGGTCAGATCACCCGGCCGATATCAGTCTTGGCAAAGTCGTCGCCTTTGAACAACAGCGGCTCGCCCGCTGTTCGAGCCAGCGCGTAAGCGAAGACATCGCCGAAATTGAGGCCAGCGGCATGGCGTCCTTTTCCGAATCGACGGTACGCTCGTCGTGCCTCCGCGACATGGTCCGCGTCCACGGGGACCACGACGACGTCCGCTTTCTGAATCAACGTGTCGAGTTCGCGCCCGCCGGGCTCCCCTTTCCGCGCCTCGATGACCAGGGCCGTTTCAAGCAGGGTAGCGGCTGAGACCAGGCGGGTCGAGTCCTCCTCAACCGCCGCACGAAAGGCTTCGGCTTCCGGTTCGTCGAGCAGCAGCGCGAGCAGCGCCGACGTGTCCAGCACCATCAGCGCGGCAACCCTCGCTCGTCGTAGCCGAGGATTTCCTCGGTGGGCCGGTCGTCGAGCGTGGGGAGTTGCGCACAGCGCTGGGCAATCTCGCGGAGTTCGTCGCGCAGCCGCCGCCGCTTCGCGCGGCCGCGCAGTCGCGCCAGCCGCTCTCGAAGCGCGACGATGACGGCCGTGGTCAGTGTCTCTCCGGTGCGCGCGGCGACTTCTCGAGCGAGGCGATCGGCCTCTGGATCCTTCAAGCTGAGCGCCACGGGTCCCTCGTGTCTAGAATTATAGCATGTATCTAGAATATGGCACCACAAGAGGGTTTGCCTGCCGCGTCGGGGACCGGCGCTCGGCCGCGGATGGGAGTTTCATACTGCCAGGATCCGATAGCATGTCCCCGTGATGCACGTTGGAACGTCGATCCGGATTCCGTAGTCAACAATCGGTGAACAATTTGCTGCCGAACACCAACGAGAACCAAGTACCACGAATGAGGTAAACCACTGAAGAACCAACAAGATAGATATCCTGCATCAGCCTACGAACCAGGAGGTCGCAGGTTCGAGTCCTGCTGGGCCCGCCAACATCAGTCCTGTCATCAACTTCACAATTGCATTGGATCTGGATGAGCATCTGGTGCAAGTTGAGATCGCGGCCCGCATTCGGGATTCCTCAGACAATCTGTGGGTCCAACTCGTGGGCTGTTGTCGGCTTCGCTACGTCCACACTGATCACGGCTGTCGGCATCGCAGCGAGCGACCCACGCCGCGTCGAGCGCAGGACCGAGGTCAATGTTTGATCGTCGGGTCCTCGAACTGACGTCCCCTGTGCGTTGGACGAGATCCAGAAGCCGGTGATCGTCACGTGCTGATGGCGTCCTGTGGTTGTCATGTGGGAGGATCATCGGCCATTCCCCGTACGCGCTCAAGTCGTCCGCGGGAACGTCTATCTGCCATCCGCCGCGACGTCAAACGATCCGCCAAGGCGACGAGAACTCGCCGTTGAATGTGCAGAATGTTCGCGGACACAACTGGGCTCGTCTCGCCGCAGACGCGTTCGGCCAGGAAGACGATTGTCAGCATCGAAGGACGGGAGCTCCTGATCGCCGGGCGAAGGGGCTGCTCGCCGTCACCATCAACCTTCCAGGCGGCGGCCTGGAGGGATACAGCCGATCGCAGGCGTGGACGAATTCGTCGTTCGAGACCGACGACACC
This sequence comes from Vicinamibacterales bacterium, assembly GCA_035259385.1. Lineage (GTDB taxonomy): Bacteria > Acidobacteriota > Vicinamibacteria > Vicinamibacterales > CAVVIG01 > QHWK01. The sequence goes on from DATFWL010000091.1 coordinate 4,258, forward strand.
CTGGGCCAGACTCATGGGTCCTCCTCCCGCGGCTGCGATATATCGACGTTGATGAGCCGCCGACTGTCCAAAAGCGCCAGATCACCAGCGGCGATGAGGACTAGAAGCACCCATCCTCTCAGGCTCGGTCGTTTGTTTGGGTGTGGCCGGCAAAATGATCCAGGCGCTCGGCGGCCGATTTCTGCGATAGACCGACACTCGCGCAAAGAAACCGCTGGCCGATGAGTGTGGGGTTAACGCCTTGCGTTCGCGCGCGGCCGCTGAACGTCACGCCGGCGGCCGTCGGGTGCAACGCGGGTTAGGCGGCAGGTAG
>DATFWL010000092.1:0-6203 GCA_035259385.1 Vicinamibacterales bacterium
GCACCGCCGAATGGTCGGACGTCAGCGGCGCCGTGGACGGCGACGGAGCCGATAACGCTGAAGCGTCGCGACCGTCTTGGCGGACTCTTGCACGAGTACCAGCGCGCGGCGTGACCGAATCGAATAAACGCACCCTACACGTACATAAAACCCGGGCGTCAGAGCGTCAGCGTTGGGCGGAATACGCGCTCGTGCCGTCACTGAAGCATGAACGACCCTGCACGCAGGCGTGCGGGTGCGCCGGATGGTCATCAGGGCCGACAGGTTCCACGGTCGCGAGGCACCAGAACACGGCGGTAGGAACGTATCCGTTCTCCCACCGAACCGCATCGCCATATACGACACCGGCCCCCTTCGAGCGGAGACGGCAACAGACACGTGGAGTTGAATGCGCGGACGGGATCGTCAGCGAGGCGGTCATTGATCCGATCATGTTGAATTCGCCGCGGCCAGGATCGTGCGACACACGACGGTCTCGAGCACTGCGACCTTGTAGGCATTCTTCGACAACGGCGTCGCTCCTGCGGCGGAGGCCCGGGCGGCGTCGCGTGCCAGCGCGTCGGTGACCTTCTCGCCGCGAAGGATGTTCTCGGTCTGTATGGCTCGCCGCGGTGTCGGCGCGACCCATCCGAGCACAATCCTCACGTCGTGGACGATCTCCGCTCTCATCTCCAGCACGACCGCGACATCACAAATCGGCCAATCGTAGCTCTCGCGCTCAGTCTGCTTGTGATACGCGGACCGGGTTCCTGGCGGCGGCGCAGGGATTCTGACTCGCGTCAGCACTTCGCCCGGCTCAATCGCTGCATCGCGGTCGCGCGACGCGTCGGGCGCCAGCAGGAAATCCTGCAACGCGATCGATTTCGTGGTTCCGTCTTCGCTCGTCACGTCCACTTCGGCGCCGTACGCGATGAGCGCCGTCGCCGGCGTCGAGGCGTGGACCATCGGCGATCGCTCGTTGTCGAAAATGGCGTGGTATTGATTCTCCCCGTTCAACGCGGCCTCATTCACGTCGACATCGTTTCGATGGAAGTAGGCGTTGCGGAAGTACCAGCACCGCGGGCGTTGCAGGAGATTGCCGCCGATCGTGGCCGCGTTCCTCACCTGCGGCGTTGCCGCATGGCGAGCCGCTTCGGCCAACGCCGGCAAGCGCCGGCGAATCGCGGGCGACGTCTCGAGTTGCGCCAGCGTGACGAGCGCGCCGAGGGAGACCACACCGTCATCGGCCACGTCGATGCTTCCGAGTCCACCAATGGTCTTCAAGTTGACGACGCGCGCCGGCCGCACGATCCCTTCTTTCATGAGATCGAGGAGGTCGATGCCGCCGGCTTTGGCCACGACGGGGCGATCGGACGTGCTCGCAGCGAGGAGTTGCGCCGCGTGCTGAACGGACGAGGCATCCACCCATTCGAAGCTCTGCATCAGAACTCTCCACCGGAACTGCCCATCGGCAGTTCGCCCCGCGTGCCGGCGCGTTCGTGTTGAGCGCCGCTCGTGTCGAATCTCATCTCAACCCCGCAAAGCAGCCAGGACGTTCGCCGGCGTCATCGGCAGCGTCCGAATGCGCTTGCCGGTGGCGTTGTAGAATGCGTTCGCGATCGCGGCTGCGGTTGCGACGTTGGCGGGCTCGGCAACTCCTCGCGCGTCAGTCGATGACTGCCCGGTCAACTGCTCAAGGATGTGGACCTCGATCCTCGGTACCTCGCGCGCGCCCACCATCTTGTACTGATCGATGTTCGCGTTCAGGAAAAATCCGGTTGCCGCGTCCAGGTGGCGCTCTTCGTACAGCGCGTAGCTCGCACCCTGAATGACACCGCCGTAGATCTGGTTTTCCGTCAGCCTCGGATTGATCGGACGGCCGCAATCGTGGACGGCGACGATTCGCTCGACTCTGACGGCGCCGGTCTCGGTGTCCACGGTCACCTCGGCGAACTGCACGCCGCCGATGCCGTGCTTGCCGACGGCAAAGTCGCCCAGCTTCATCATGTAGCCGTCGTAATCGTCGTTTCGGACGGCGCGCTGCGAGAGCTCCGCGATGCCGGCTTGCTTTGCCGCCTCCTTGAATGGAAGCCACGTTGACGGGCTCCCGGGAACGCCGACGTGACCGTCAGCGAACGAGATGGCGTCCGCCTCGACGCCGAGCGCCGGCGCGAGCCTGGCGGCGAACGCACGTGCGGCGCGATGCGCGGCATTGCGCGCCGCAGGCGTGAGCGAGCCGGTGACGCGACTGCCGCCGGATGCCGGACCGATTGGGTATCGCGTATCGCCGATGTAGCTCCCCACTTGATCGGCGCGAAGGCCAAGCTCCTCGGCAACGACCTGCGCGAGAACGGTGCGCGTGCCGGTGCCCACGTCCTGCGCTGCGCTGAACGCCTCGACCGATCCGTCTCCCATGATGCGCACTTCGCACGCCGTCGTCGGACTGATCACCGATACCCACTGCGACTGCGCCATCCCGACGCCGCGCTTCACCGGCCCCGCATCCGAATTGGGAGGCCGTCGCGACGCCCAGCCGAACTTCTCGGTGCCCAGGCGCCGCTCGGCGCGTCGCGCGCGCGAGTCGTCCGAACCGTTGACGTCGATCTTGTCGCGCAGCGCGACCGGATCCATGTTCAGGCGCTCGGCGAGATCGTCCAGCGACTGTTCGAGCGCGAAAATTCCCTGCACCTGTCCGGGCGCCCGAAACGCCGCGCCGGGGCCGGCATTGGTGAACACGTCGTACTGGTGGGAGCTCACGTTCGCGCAGGAGTACATCAATGCGTGAGCGAAGCCGACGCCCGCGCCGCTCGCGACCCCTCCGGTGCCCCAGCTCTCGAGCGCGATCGCCGTCAGGCTGCCGTCCCGCCGAGCGCCGATCTTCAGGCGCTGGCGGGTGCTCGGGCGGTTGCCGACCGACACGTGCTCCTCGCGGCGATCCAGCATCAGCCGCACCGGCGCGCCGGCCTTTCTCGACAAGTGGATCGCGAGCAGGCCGAAATTGCCGATGCCGTACTTCGCGCCGAAGCCGCCCCCGGTGAAATCGCTGATGACGCGAATGCGACTTTTGGGCAGCCCGAACAGATCCGCGGCCTCGTCGCGCACGCTCGCCGTGAACTGGGTCGAGGCGTAGATAGTCAGTCCGTCCTCACGCCAGTCGGCCACCAGGCCGTGCGTTTCCATCGGCACGTGGGTTTGTACTTGCGTACGGTACTCCGCTTCGACGACGACGTCGGCCGATGCGAGACCCTTCGCCGCATCGCCGCGCGGCAACCCCAGCAGCGCCCCGGTATCGGGACCGCGCACGTTGCCGTGTTGCGGCAGCCCTGGCGCCGATCCGCCCCCGCCAGCCGTCGCCGGCTGTTCCGTCGGACCTGGAAACACCGGCGGCGCGCCACTCTCCATCGCCTCGTCCAACGACACGACGTGAGGCAGCCGCTCGTACGTGACCTTGACCAGCGCCGCCGCTTCGTCAGCGGCGCGCTGCGTTTCAGCGGCGATCGCTGCGAGCGGCTGACCGAAATACCGCACGATCGGATAGCGCTGTCCGCGCTCTGCGCTCGCGTCGCGCAGCTGCGCCATCTGCAGCTGACGATCCAGCACGTGCACGGCGCGGACGCCTGGATGCCTCTCGGCGGCCGACGTGTCGATGGCCAACACCCGGGCGTGCGGAACCTCGCTGACGACGCGCCGCGCGTACAGCATGTTGGGCAGCTGGACGTCGAAGGTATACCGCGCCTTCCCGGTGACCTTCTGCACGCCGTCGAACCGCGATATCGGTTGTCCGATCACCTTGAGACTCGCGTTCGGCGGGAGCGGCGGCGGCTCGTCGACCGGGACCGACCGTGCCACCGTCTCCATGACGTCGCCGACGATGCCGTAGGCGACGGACTGGGCGCGAGTCGGACCGGTATGCGTCACACGCTGTTGATGCCCGCTGCCAGCCATCTCTGACGGCTTCGCGGGCGCCGCCTCCGGTGGCGTGTGCTCGTGCGTATGCGTGCTCATGACCCGCAGCCCTCATTCGTGCAGACGCGATTTCACCATGCTCGCCGCCGCCAGCGTCGCTTGGAAAACGTTTGGATAAGTGCCGCAGCGGCACAGGTGCCCCGCGATGGCCGCCTTTATATCGTCCAGCGTGCAGTCAGGGTTGGAGTCCACGAGGGCGGCGCAACTCATGACCATGCCGGGTGTACAGAAGCCGCATTGCATCGCATCGTGATCGACGAACGCCTGCTGAACCGGGTGAAGCGACCCATCCTGCGCGAGGCCTTCGATCGTCGTCACCCTGCGCCCGCGCACATCCAGCGCGAGCGTCATGCAGCTCGACGCCACTTCGCCATCGAGCCACACCGTGCATGCGCTGCAGGCGCCGCGATCACAGCCGATCTTGGTGCCGGTCAAACCAAGCTGATCGCGGATGACCTGCACGAGCGTCGTCGCCGGGTCGACGAGAACGGTTGCTTCGCGGCCATTGACCGACAGGGACAGGAGAACCGCGCCGGGACCGAGCACGGGACCGCCGGTCGCCGATCGGGCCGCCTGCGCTGCGTGATCGAGGCGTTCCGCCGACATTGTTTCAATGGCCATGAAGCACCTTCAGACGTTATCGCACACGTCGAACATCGTCGCACCACGAAAAATCACGTGACCGTCGGCGCGCAGCTGGCCATTCTACGCCCGATGCGTCGGGAAGCCGATCTCGCCGAACAACGTGCTCCCGCAGCAGATCTTTCCTGCGTGTCAGGCGCTCAGGTTGAAGCGCGCGACGTGGCTGACGTTCAGACGCACGTACTCGTCGTGGGCGCACGAGAAGGGCGTACTAACCTCAGTCGTTTCTGAGCGCAGTCATCGGAAGAACGTTAGCAGCCCGTCGAGCCGGAATGATCGACCCCGCGAACGACGAGATCGCAAGAATCGCGGTGGCGGCTCCCAGAGTCAGCGGATCGAGCGGGCTGATCTGATAGATCGCTGCACGTAATCCCCAGCCGAGCAGCATGGCGAGGCCCAGACCCATCGTGAGTCCGACAGTGGTAGTCGCAAGGCTTTCGCGAACGACGAGGCTCAGCACGTCGGCGGGCGACGCGCCGAGCGCCATGCGCACGCCGAACTCGCGGGTGCGGCGCGAGACCAGGTAGCTGCGCACGCCATACAAGCCAATCACCGCAACGAAGGTGCCCGCGAGACCAAGCGTCAGGAACATCTTGGCGGCGGCGCGGAGGACCCACACTTGCGCGCTGCCTTCGTGCTGCGCACGGAAGCTCTTCACGAAGGTCACGGGCAGGTTGGCATCCGCGGCTCGCAGTTGTTCGCGAACGCTTTTCACGATCGCATCGCCCGTCTGCGGTGCGGCCGCGCGCGTAGACGAACATGCGCGCGCCATCGGCGGCCCCGGATGGCACATAGAGATGGGCCTGTGGCCTGTTCTTGAACACATCTTGTTTCACCGCGGGCGCGAGGCCGACAATGACCATCGGCTTCGCATCGGCGGTGCCGGAATCCGCGCCGTACTGCAACAACTGGCCGACAGGATTTTCGTGCGCGAACAGGCGTTCGGCGAGCGTGACATCGATGATCGCCGGCGTCGTGCCGCCCACCGCCGCTTCCTCAGCCGCCGTGAACTCACGCCCCTGCACCATCGTCAAACCGAGCGTCTTGAAGTAGTCCGAGGTGACCGTGTAGGTGTGCACGTGCAGGAGTCTACCGGCCGCTTCCGGATCCTCGTTCTTCAGCCGACGCCCCTCGCGCTGTACGGCGGCGCCGAAGGAATAGTCGCCGAAGGGAAGGACCGAGGCTTCCGCGACCGACTCGATGCCTGGCGTGGAGCGCAGTTTCTCGAGCAGGGCGCGATGCGCCTCGCGACCTCGGACCTCGTCGTAGCCACCCAGCTTCGGCTCGATCTGCGCAATCGCCAGCGGACCGACATCGAAGCCCGGATTCGCGGATGCCCCCGCGGCAGCGCCACGGACGAACAATCCGCTCAAGACGAGCACTGCCAGCGACAGCGCGAGTTGCGCGGTGACGAGCGCGTCGCGCACGGTGATGCGTCCGATCTTGCCGCTGATCTCGCCGGCGTGATCCTTGAGCGACGACAGGTCAGGCCGCGACAAGCGCAGCGCCGGCCAGAGTCCAAAGGCCACCGTCGCGAGCGAACAGAAAATCATCGTCGCAAAGAGCACCGTGGTATCGGGTGTGAGATCAAGCGCCAGGAAGATCGGGAATACCGT
>DATFWL010000093.1:0-2734 GCA_035259385.1 Vicinamibacterales bacterium
CGGCGGCAGAAGCGGTCGTCGTCGCAGCGCTGAGCAGACCGCGTCTGTCTGCGTCGGCAATGGCCTCGGCTTGCGTGGCCGCGCCCATGACGGCAAATAGGTTCGCGAGCAGCGTTTCACATTCGCGGGCGCTGACGCCCAGGTCGGCTGCCATGTCATCCGTCGTCAGTCCGTTCGCCAGCAGTTGGAGCGCCTGTCGATCCCACGGTGTGACGATGAGCGGCCGGCAATCTGTGCGCATCGAAGTCCCCCTTGAACGTGTCTCTAACCCGCCGCTGCAGATCAACCACACGGCAAATCCTGATCCAGCCACGAAACGGCATTTGCCGCGTGTTTTGTGCGGCGGACGATGTAGGACGCATCCTGCCGGCGTCGAGCGAATGCGTGTGTATCGCCAGTTTGTCGATTGGCGCACAGCCACCGATCGCAATTCCTAGCTGTCTGCCTGCAAGCGATGAGAGCGCGCAGGTGGACGCATGGTTGATGTGCCCGCAGTCAGGTCAAGCTCAATCGCGCGGTAAATCCGGGTACGGCCGTCCATGGTCGGCTCGGCCTCGGATCGACCAGGCCCTCGATGGGCCGAAAAGGAATCAGCTGTTTCCGAAGATCTCGTATCTGTTCCGGCCGGTGGCTGCACCTGGAGTGCGCGCGGGTGAACAGATGTCGAGGTGTGTACAGTCACGATCGCGGTCGATCGAGCTCACCCGGGCGTTCAGCTGCGCGCGGGCATCGGCGCAACGATTGCAGCGGAGACAAACGTGCAAATCGCCACCTCGCCGCTCGCCGCCTCGGTGTCAGTCGCAGTTAACCGGCCGTAGTTCGATGTATTTCGCCTCGCAAGACGCACCGCTTGACCAATTCACCCGGAGTATGACCGAGCGTCCGTCGTAGGGTGCGCGTGAGATGCGCGGCATCCGAAAAGCCGCCGACGTGCGCCGCCTCGGTAATACTGGATCCTGCGGCGAGTGCGCCCATCGCACGCTGAACACGAAGCCACCGCACGTAAGATCGAAACGGAATGCGGAGCGATTCGGAGAACACGTGCAGGAAACGCGATGGTGACAACTGCGCGATTCCGGCGAGGTCCTTTGCTGAGAGTTGGCCCTCCTGCAGGCCGCCATCGCGCAAGTAATTCACCACCCGCTGCACGCCGGGGTGCAGCGGTCGCATGCGACGCTCGCGGAGAAGTTCGGTCTGGGCCCAGCGATCGACGCGTGTCTTGTCGATTTGAGTGGCGTCGCCCACGATCGACCGCCAGCCGGCCGCGACTGCATCGGACACGAGCGTGATTCCGTCTCCGATCAGCGTCCAGAGCGATGCTGCGAACTCGCTCTCCGGATCGAAAAATCCGATGACGACCTGTCCGTCGCTTGCATCGATTTCGTGGGGCACGTCGGGTGCGACGAGCACCGCCGCCGATCGCCGCCACAGCGTATCCGGTCCGGACCTCGCGCGGATCGTTCCAGAAAGCGCGAGATACACCTGAAAGCAGTGATGCGAATGGGGCGACGACTTGGCCCCCGTCCCCCACAAGATCAGTGCTGCGGGCCAGGTCGACGCGCCGGCCCGCTCCGGGGCGCACGGCGCTGTCATCATGAGTGTTCCACAGACTCTACCTCCTGTGGGCAAACGCAGTTGTCACCCGTTTGGGTAGGTGCGACAACTGCCAGGGGCGCCGCGATCGCCCGCTCCTCGTCGTCGGGTTCACCCATATCTGATTGGCGTAGAGCTTCTCCCCCGCCCGCGAGCACGGGAGCCGTTACGGACGAGCAGTGCCTCGGTGGTGTCGGCCCGTCACGCCAGTCGATTCGATCGTGCCTCGATCGCGCGGATGACCGAAATCATGTCACTGGTGCCCTGTCCCAGCTCGACTGTCTCCTCGTATAGTTGTCGGCAGACGTCGGTGAGGCTGGTGGCGATCCGTGCATCGCGCGCAGCGTCCGTGATCAAGCGAGTGCTGTTACAGCCGTCATGAGCGAGGGCCTGTGCCGAGTAGTCATCGGCCACCAGCTTGGCCAGCTTCATGCGTGCGAAGGCGCTTGCCATCGGACCTGCATTGACCACCGTTTGCAGAAGCTGCCGATCCAGCTTCTGCCGATCGGCAAAGTGCACGGCCTCGGCGAGACCTGTTGCCAGCACGAGCATGAAGATGTTGACGGCAAGTTTCATCCGCAGGCCGCTGCCGGCGGATCCACAGAAGACGATCTCATGGCACATCGGCCGCAACAGCGGCGAAACCTCCGTGACGACGGAACGGTCGCCAGCGACCATCGCAACAAGCTGCCCGGCTTCGGCAGGTGTGCGCGATCCGGAAACGGGCGCCTCGACGAACCGCCCGCCGACGTCGCGAGTGTCCTTCTCCAGTCGCGACGAATAGTCGGGTTCCACCGAACTCATGTTGACGACAGTTCGGCCCGATAGCATCCCGGCAAACGACGGAGTTCCCCGCCGAAGAACGTGATCGACGGCGGCGCTGTCGATGAGCATCAGGAAGATCACGTCGGATTGCCGGAAAACGTCCGCAACGCCATCGACGACTGTGGCTCCGGCGTCACGCAGCGGAACGCATCTATTCGGCGAACGGTTCCAGACGGTCAGCGGGTGACCACCGCGGCTCAAGTTGAGTGCCATGGGTTGTCCCATCGTGCCGAGGCCGATGAACCCGAGCTTCATGTGAGAGCTCCTCGCTGCGATTGTATTCAACTGATGAGCGAGAGAGTCCTTGGTTAGGAGC
>DATFWL010000094.1:0-7858 GCA_035259385.1 Vicinamibacterales bacterium
AATTCGGAATCTGGAATGTGGAATGTGTGATCGCGCGCCGACAGACGCGTGAGGGGAGACCACCATGGCACGGGTGATATACGGCGGAGTCGTCGTCGTCCTCTCGTTCGCGGGGCTGCTGCTGGCGCAGGGGCGCGACAACCGCGGCGGCGGCGGCGACGAGCCGCAGCCAACACCGGTGCGGATGACGACAGCGCCGGAAATCCCGTTCGAGTCGATCCCTGACTTCTTCAAGCTGCCCGAAGGCATGAACTTTGGCGAGGTGCCGGGCGTCGCCGTGAATTCGAAAGGGCACATCTTCGTGTTCACGCGCTCGAACAGCGCCTACGGCCCGGCGTTCGGCCCCACCGCCGCGCAGTTGCTCGAATTCGGGGCGAAGGGCGAGTTCATCCGCGAAGTCGGCAGGCAGTTGTACGGCTGGTCGTTCGCGCACAGCGTCCGCATCGACAAGGACGACAACATCTGGGCGATCGACAAGGGATCGGACATGGTGATCAAGTTCAACCCGGCCGGCCGCGTGCAGTGGGTGTTCGGCCGCCGCCAGGAATCGGCCGACGGCGCGCAGCCGTGGGAGCACGTCGATCCGCCTCGTCCGGCGCGCGACGGCCTCTTCCGACAGCCGACCGACGTCGCGTGGGACTCGAAGGGGAACATCTACATCACCGACGGCTACGTCGACTCGCGCGTCGCGAAGTACGATCGGAACGGCGACTGGGTGAAGGAGTGGGGCACGAAGGGGACGGGCCCGGGCCAGTTCAACACCCCGCACGCGATCGCGATCGATCGCAACGACAACATCTACGTCGGCGACCGCGGCAACCGGCGGGTCCAGGTGTTCGACGCCGACGGCCGTTTCCTGCGGCAGTTCACTGTGGACGTCGCGCCCGACTTCAACACGCGCGCCGTGAACGGGCCGACGCCGAGGTCGGGCATTCAGGGCGTCGGCGCGCCCAACTCGCTGTGCATTCCGCCGAATCAGAACGAGGTGATGTTCCTGGGCGAGAGCACGTGGCCCGGTCGTGTGTTCAAGATCGCGCTCGACGGCAGGGTGATCGGCGTGATCGGAAAGTCAGGCCGCAACCTGAAGCAGTTCTCGGGCGCGCACGCGCTCGCCTGTCCGACCGAGAACGAAATCTACGTCGCGGAGAGCTCGAACTGGCGCGTGCAGAAGCTGGTGCTGCGTCCGGCGCGGCAGACGCTCGGATGACGCGTGTCCGGCTTCAGCCGGGCCGTGATCGGGAATCAGCCTGCGAAATATCCGCTCCGCGCCTTGACGGTCGCGGCCGGCCGTCTCACGCGCACGTCGAGCCGGCGCCATTCACGGCCGTTGGCCGCCTCGATCGCGAGGATGTACTGCTGGCGCAGCTCGTCGATCAACTTCGACGAGGCGACGACGCTCTCCAGGAGCGTGCTCGCGAACACGAACTGGCCGCCCGTCCACTCGGCGAGGTCGCGGAGGTCCGCTGCCTCGGAGTTCGGCATCCGCTCTGCCGTTTCCATCATGATCCGCTGATCGAGCGACGGCACGGTCGCGACCATGAAGACCGGCACGTCGATCGAGCTCGCCAGCCCGGAGACTTCGGTCGCCGTCATCGCGCTGCTCGTGTCGATGCCGTCGGTGAGCACGATGATCGCCTTCAGCGCCGCCGACCGCTCCGCGAGCCGCCGCGCCGCCGCAGCGGTGGCGTCGTACAGCGACGTGGTGCCGAAGGCATTGAACTCGTCGAGCGCCCCCCTGAGCGTCGAGAGGTCCCGTGTGAACCCGCGGCGTTCGTGGAGGGACGAGTCGAAGGTGAAGACCGCCACTTCGTCCTGCCCGTCACGCAACTGCGACAGGATGGAGGCGTACGACTGGCGCGCCAGCGCCGCCTTCGATTCGAGCCGCATGCTGCCGCTCATGTCGACCAGCAGCGCGACGCTGATCGGCGACTGCCGATCGGATCGCAACGACAGAATCGGGCGCAGCTGGCCGTTGTCGCGAACCTCGAAGTCGGTGGGGGTCAGACCACTCAAAACCTTCCCTTTCCCGTCTCGAACCGATGCCTGGATCGTGACGACGTCAAGGGTGCTCTTGAAGGTGGTCTGCGGCTGCGAGGAGGTATCTTGAGCCGGCGGATTCTCTTGCGCCGTCGCCGTGATGATGAAGACTGCGGCCAGGGCCAACGAGACCGTAACGCGATGTACGAACCTTGTGATCATGGTGTGGGCTCTATCCGAAGTATCGGGCGCAAACTCTATCGGATTAGATACGCGTCGACCGTCCTGACAGGTTCAGTCCGTTCCTGCCAGGAACCGCGTGCAGTCAACGTACCGGAAGCCGAGGCGGCGTGCAAATCCAGGATCCAGCGATCCGCTGCCGACATACAAGCAGCGTGACGGCTCCAGGGCATGGCGACGGATGAACTCGACGCCGAGCCCGGGGAGCGGCTTGCGACACCAGCACACCGGCGGCCCGCCGCCGTGCGGGCAGTACCGGACGTCAATCGGGACGCCCAGCAGTTCCTGCATCCGCGCGAAGGAGGCGTCGACCTGATCTGCAGAAACCGTTCCCTCGAAGATCTCCGGTCGCCAGGCAAGGCCGAGGAGCGTCCAGCCGTCCCGGGCGTAGCGCTGCAGAGTTTCAGGCCATCCTGGAAGGATCTCGATGTCCTCGATCAACGACGCGGCGCGCCGTCCCGAACGGCTGCGCATGACGATGCCGTCGCACCAGACCAGCAGCGCGCGGCGTTTGCGCGATGGATCACGCCTGCGCTCGAATGGTACGACGTCGACGCGTGTAAATCCTTCTGCGGGATCGGGCGGCTCGACCGCGCGCTGATAGCGAAACTGGACGCCGGGACCGAAGGCTGACACATCAGTTTTCGCCGCGGCGCGCATCTCATCCGGCTCGAGGAGACGGCCGTACTTCTCCAGCATCCGTGTGACCGCGTTCACCTGCGCGTCCTCGACGCTCGTGGTCAGCCACAGACACCGGATCGGCAGGCCGACGTCGGCGGCGGCCCGGATGACAGGGGCGCGTGCCTTGCGCGTGACGTAGGTGTTGTCGAGCACCACCCGGTTCGTCTCAGATGCAACGGCCCGCGCCAGCGCCGGAACCAGCCCTCGCAACGATCCGCCGCCGGCGTCGCGGTTCAGCCACGTGTAGCCTCGTTCGATGAACGCCTGCGCCGTCGTCGTTTTCCCCGCGCCCGGCAGCCCCATGATCATCACCACTTCGCCGTCACCGACCGTCGCAGGCGCGGCAGCGGGCACGCGCGCGCGGCGGAGCGGCCCCGACGGGAAGTGACTGTCGAGCTGTCGTCGATCGGCGTCCGTCAGCCGAATCGCGTGCGCGCGCCCGATCGATCGCGCGGTCTCGACGCGCGTCGCTCCCGGCAGCGGTACGATCGCCTCCGATAAATCGAGCAGCCACGCTAGCGCGATCTCCGCAGGCGTCGCCTGCAGCCGCTCGGCAATCTGCCTGAGCGCCGCGTCGCTGCCGGCGCGGCGTGCGCGGTCGGGACCGCCGAGCGGACGATGCGCCAGCAGCCGGATGCCGTGGTCGATGCAGTAGCGGATGACGCCGCTCAGCACCTGGTCGTCGTTCCAGGGGTTGAATTCGACCTGCACGCTCGCGATGGTGGCGATCTGACGGGCCTCCTCGATCTGACCGACCGTGACGTTGCAGAGGCCGATGTGCTCGATGAGCCGATCGCGCTGGAGCGCAGCCAGCGCACGCACGCTGGTCGCGAGCGGCACGTGCGGATCCGGCGCGTGCAGCTGGTAGAGTGCGATGCGCTCGACGCCGAGCGCCACCAGGCTTGCTTCGCAGGCCGCGGTCAGGTGGCGGGCGCGTCCATCGGGCACCCAACGGCCCTGCGGACGCGTCAGGCCGCCCTTGGTGGCGACGGTCACCCGGCTGCGATCGACGCCCGCCGAAGCCAGTGCCGTGGCAATCAGCCGTTCGTTGTGCCCGATGTCATGCTCGTCGCGGCAGTAGGCGTCGGCCGTGTCGAGCAGCGTGACGCCCGCATCGAGCGCGGCGTGCAGCACCGAGATGGCGCGTTCCTCGTCTCGATCCGCGTCGGTCGACAGGCGCATGCAGCCCATGCCGATCGGCGTGGCGCCCGGCATCACTCGCTGCGCAGCGCAATCATCGGATCGGTGCGCGCGGCGCGCAGCGCCGCGGGAAGAACGGCGGCGGCGCCGGTTGCCACGAGGATTGCCGTCGCCAGGCCGATGCTCAGAGCATCCGACTGCCGCGCCGTGACGACCATGCCGCTGAGTCCGCGGGCGGCCCACAGCGACAACACGACGCCGACCGCGAGTCCGGCCCCTACCATCACCGCGCCGTGGCCCAGCGTCGCGCACAGCAGGCGCACCGGATCAGCGCCGAGCGCGATGCGAAGCGCAAGCTCGGTGCGGCGGCACGCGACGTCGTGTGCGGCGACGCCAAACAGGCCAATCGCGCTGAGCACGACTGCAAGCAGGGCGAAACCGGCGAATGCGGCGGTCAGCAGCCGTCGAGCGGGGACGCCTGGCGATCGTGAGACGACCTCCCGCATCGGCCGCACGCCATACACCGGCAGGTTGCCGTCGAGCCGCGCGACCGCTTCGCGCACCGTGGCAATCACGTCGGCGTCCGGGCGCGCGCTTCGAACGACGACGATGCTCGACGGCGACGGCGCCTGCAGCGCGGACAGATAGACTGTCGGTAGTACGCCTTCATCGAGCGCGCGGTGCTTGACCTGACCGACGACGCCGACGACCTCAGCCGCCTGCGCGCCCGACGCGAGCCAGATCCGCCTGCCGACGGCCGACTCACGCGCGAACATCCGTTCGGCCAGCGCCTCGCTCATCACCACGCGTGGCGGAGCCGCGCTGTCGTCCGACCAGTCGAACGCCCGACCGGCGATCACCGGGATCCGCATCACGTCGAAGTAGTCCGGGCTCGCCGCGCGGACGACCGCTTCCCGTCCAGGACCACTCGGACTGGGTGAGACGATGCTGCGGCCGCGATCGCCGGTCAGGGGAAGTTCGTCCACCAGCGACACCGCGCGGCTGCCCACGCGCTCCTGAAGAACGCGCTGCAGCGTCGAATAGAACGCGGCGACGCGGTCGCGACCGGGGTAGCTTGCAGCCGGCAGCGAGAGCTGCAACGCCAGCACGTTCTGCGGGTCGAGACCCGGATCGACCCGGAGGACGGCGAGCAGCGTTCGGCCGAGCAGCGCCATCGACACGAGCAGCACGAACGCCAGCGCGACTTCACCGGTGACGAACACACGCCGCACTGCGAGCTCGCGCGGCGACGGCGTCGCGCCCCGGCGCAGGATGTCCACGACCCGCCAGCGCGTCGTGCCGAGAGCCGGCAGCGATCCACACACGCACCCACAGGCGATCGCCACGAGCGAGACGAGACCGATCACCGGCCAGCTCACCTGCAGGCTGCGGTTGGCGACACCGCCGAACGGCGCGAGGACGAGAGTCCCCAGCGCCGGAGTCATCCAGAACGCGAGCAACACGCCGCCGGCGGTTCCCATCATGACCAGCGCGGTCGCCTCCAGCAGCAACTGCTTCGCGATGTCGGCTCGCCCCGCGCCGAGCGCGCTCCGAACCGCCAGCTCGCGGCGGCGATCGATCGATCGCACGATCAGCAGGCCGCTCAGATTGATGAACGCGATCAGCGTCGCCAGCGCCGCCGCCGCGGCAAGCAGGCCGAGCGTCGCCGTGGCGTCGCCCGCGATCGCCGAGGCAACAGGCGTGGCCACCACGCGTGACGGCGGGGAAGCCGTTCTGCTCACGTCCTCCAATGCGGCCGCCAGGGATGCCGCCGAGGCGCCGCGCGCCAGACGCGCCACCACGCCCACCCGAAAGCCGGATCGCGCCGCCGCCGTCGCGGTCATCTGCAGCGGTCGCCAGATCTCACACGCGCTGATCGCAAACGAAAAGCGATCGGGCAGCACACCGACGACAGTGTGCAGACGGCCGCCAAGCATGATCTGACGGCCGATGACAGCGGGATCGGCCGCGAGCTTTCCCCGCCAGAACGCCTCGCTGACGATCGCAATCGGCCGGCCGGCATCGTCGCGATCGAACGTGCGGCCGCGCGCCGGCCTGACCCCGAGCAGCGTCAGGAATCCGGGCGTCACGTCGGTGGCGCTGACGCGCTCGGCCGATCCGAGCCCGGTGAGCGTGAGGTTCGTTCCGTCGAAGGCCTCGAGGACCGCCATCGAGCCGGCACGCTCGCGCCACGCCTCGAACGTGCCGTATCCGATCGCGCGCGGACGTGCCGCGGGCTCGTCGCTCGGGACTTCGCCGGCGATGACCAGGGCGCCGGCGTCCGTGAAAGGCGGCGGCGTGAGCAGCACCGCATCCACCACGGCGAAGATCGCCGCGCCGGCACCGATCGTCAGCGACAGCGTCAGCACCGCGGCGCCGGCGCTGGCTGGCGATCGCCGCAGGGTTCGCCAGAGGTGACGCAGATCGAGGGGCATGTGGATGATCTACTCGCTCCGCAGGCTCGCGATCGGATCGACTCGCGTCGCATGACGAGTGGGCAGCCACATCGCGAGGCCCGACGCGACCACGACCACGGTGAGGGCTGCAGCATAGGTTGCCGGATCGGACGGAGACACGCTGAACAGCAGGCTGCGAATGGCGCGCGACAGCGTGAGAGCGCCGGCCAGGCCGATCATTCCGCCGATGCCGATCAACCGGGCCCCTTGCGACACGATCAGCCGCCTGATGTCCAGCGGCAGCGCGCCGAGCGCCATCCTCACGCCGATCTCGTGTTGCCGCTGGCTCACCGAATACGCGACGACGGCGTAGAGGCCGGTTGACGCGAGCACGAGCGCGAGCAGCGCGAACGCCGCGAACAGCCACGTGATCACCCAGTTGCTCGCCTGCTCGTTGTCGAGCGCCTCGGGGAGCGTGCGCATCTGAAAGACCGGCGCGTCCGGTTCGATCTCGCGAATCGCCGACCGGACGCCGGCCGCGACGTCGGCAGGGCGCGACGAACGGACGACCAGGCCGAGGTCGCGCGCCGCCTGCTGCGCGAGCGGCAGGTAGACCGTTGGATTCGGCTTCGCGACCTCCGACGGGTTCGGATCCGAGACGATGTCACCGGCGATGCCGACGATCCGCAGCCAGACCTCGGGTTCGGCAGCCGTCGCACGTGCGAGCGCGATTCGACTGCCGAGCGCGGCATCCGGCGATCCCCAGTAGCGGCGCGACGTTTCAGCGCTCACGATCGCAACCGACTCGGCACGATTCCCGTCGCCACGTTGGAACGCCCGCCCGCTCAGCATCGGGATGCCTGTCGCGCGAAAGTACTCGTCGCCGACCGCGACACGCAGCGCCCAGGGCCGATCGATCGCCGGGTCGGCGGGCCGTCCCGCGACGTCGAGGGCGACGCGCGGTCCGGCATTGAGCACGGGCAGCACGGTGGTCGCCGCTGCGGTCTCGACGCCGGGCAGGCGCTTGATCCGGTCGACGATCGCCTCGCTCGTCCGGTGAACGCCGGTGTCGTCGCCGTGCTTCCACGAGGGTACTTCCAACCGCGCCACGAGCAGCCGGCTCGGGTCGAAGCCGAGGTCCAGATGCACGACTGCGAGCATCGATCGCACGATCAGCAGCGAGACGACGAGCAACGTGAATGCGAGACTGACCTGCGCAACGACCAGCGCGTGCCGGCTGCGCCGCGCGTGCACGCCGCCCGCACTTCGGCCTCCCTCCTTCAGCGCGTCGCCCACCGTGTGATCGGACGCGTGGAGCGCCGGGAGCAGCGTGAACAGCAGCGGCGAGAGAATCGACAGGGCCGCGGCAAAGAGCGTCACGTTCCGGTCGACGACGATCAGCGCGAAGATCGGCTCGAAGGCGA
>DATFWL010000095.1:0-3183 GCA_035259385.1 Vicinamibacterales bacterium
GGCGCGCGAAGATGAAGAACCGCAACGACTACGACATCGGCTGTCCGTTGTGCTGGGCGCCGCCGATCCCGACCGCCACGGCGACCACCGCACCGGGGCAGCAGCCGCAGAAGCAGTAAGTCGACGCAGGGCCGCCCTTTCGCGGCGGCCACGTGCGGCCTGACAGGCCGCACCCACACATGTGAGGGGACCCATGCGGCCGTTCGTCATCGTCGCCGCGGCGCTTGCCGCGTGCGCGACGCTCACCGCGCAGACGCGCTTCACCTATTCGTCCGGACAGAGCGTGTCGCCAGCGTACGAAGGGTGGATGTACGCGCCCGACGGCAGTGTGATGATGTACTTCGGCTACATGAACTCGAACTGGCTGCAGGAATTCGACGTGCCCGTTGGACCGGACAACGCGATCGAACCGGGCGGACCCGATCAGGGGCAGCCAACGCATTTCTATCCGCGGCGCAGCCCGTTTCTCTACACGATCAAGGTGCCGAAGGATATCGGCGCCAAAGAGCTCACCTGGACGCTGACCACGAACGGCAAGACCGAGAAGGCGTTCGCGTCGCTCAAGACGGACTACCAGATCGACAACCAGGTGATTTCGACCGAGGTCGGGGGCGACTTCGGCAGCCTGCGCGACGAGCTGCGCACGAACATTCCACCGGAGCTGCGTGTCGAGGGCGAGAAGAAGCGGGCCGTCAAGGTGGGCGAGCCGGTCACCCTCACCGCGTATGCGGGCGATCCCGACAACCTGCCGGCGCGGCGCGACGGCAAGCCGCAGCCGCGCGACGCCAGCGGCAAGGTCACCGCCACCGAAATGCCGACGCCGACGGCAGCGGCCGCGCCACGGCCGGCCCAGGCCGCACCGACCAACCTTGCGAACGCGATCTACCGTCCGCCGTCGGCAATCGTACCAGCGAGCGGTCCGGGCCTGCGGCTGTCGTGGATGGTCTATCGAGGGAAGGCGGCGAACGTCACGTTCACGCCGGATCAGATGAAGACCTGGACCGACACGCGCGCCTACGCGAACTCACCGTGGTCGCCTCCGTACACGATTCCAGTGCCGCCGCCCGACGGCACGTTCGTGTCGCAGGCCACCTTCGCCGAGCCCGGCACTTACGTGCTGCGCGCCGTCGCCAGCGATGGGTCGATCTTTACCTATGAGAATGTGACCGTGACCGTGACGGCGCGCTGACAGAATTAAGAATTTGGAAGTAAGAATTAAGAATTCGTACCTCGGTTCGCAAGCTTGGGACAATCGAGAACGTCGCTGATCTTCGAGTGTTGCGAACGCGTGTACGAATTCCTAATTCTTACTTCTTAATTCTTAATTTACTTCTGCGGCTCGGTGAACCTTCCGCAGTCGGCCATTGCTTGTCCATAGTACGGGTTCTGAATCTTGTCCGCGGTCTGTAGCCAGTACTTGCGGGCCATCGGGCAGTAGGCGGTTTTGACGCCGCCGAGATCGCTGCCGCTCTTCTTCAACGCGATCATCGCGTCGCTCAGCGCGCCGAACGCGGTGCGGGCCGCGGCGAGATCGCCGGCCTTCTGCACCGCGGCAGCGGCCGTCCGCACCGGGGCGGCCGGCTCGCCGATCTTCGCCGATTCCGCTGCGATCGACGCGGCGGCGTCGGCGACGCCTGCGAACTTGTCCGAGTAGAGATCCTGCTGAATCCTCAGGTACGCCTCGAGGATGGCCGCGGTGCTCACCTGCGCCGGCGGAGGCTTGACCGCCTCTACCTGCGGGCTCGCCGCCGGCGCGCCCGGCGCGCTCGTGCGCCCTTCGCGATCCATGTAGTCGATCAGCGCCTTGGCGTCCGAATCCGACAGCGAGAGATTCGGCATCCGCACGTCCTTGTACTTCGCGCGCAGCGCCACGGCGATCGGGTCGCCCGCGGCGAGCATTCTGTCGGGCCTGAGAATGAACTGCTGCAGCCACTCGCGGTCGCGCGTCGTCGTCACCCCGGCGAGATCGGGCCCGATGCGATCGCCCTTGCCAATCGAGTGGCAGGCCGCGCAGTGATTGTTGAAGGCATACTGCCCCCGGTCGAACGCCATCGCCGGCGCGTCGGCGAACGAAATGCCGGTCTTCTTCGCGGTCTGCCAGCTGTTCAACCAGTCGCCAATCGTGCGCGCGAGGAACTTCGGGTTGTCGGTGGCGGAATTCCTCATCCACTGGCCGGTGACTTCGTTGCCCACGAGGAGGCTCGGCGTGTGGCCGTCGGGGTTGTTCGGATCGGGCTCCGAGTACAGGCCGGTCTTCCGGCTGATCAGCTCGATGTCTTCGGCTTTGCCGGTGAGAAACAGCCAGCCCGGGCCGGCGTTGTACTTCTCCGCGTACTCCTTGAGCACCGCCGGCGTGTCGTGTTCGGGATCGATGGTAATCGAGTAGAAGAACACGTCGCGCCCCATGCGGTCGCCGAGCAGGCGCTGCACCTGGGCCATCCGCGCGGTTTCCAGCGGGCAGGCGTACTGGCACGTCGTGTAGATCAGGTCGAGGGCGACGATCTTTCCCTTGATCAGATCGTCGTAGAAGCGGACGACTTTGCCGTCCTGTGTCGTCAACTCCACATTCGGGAAGTAGCCCGCACCCCAGCGGGAGTTCTGCGCTCCCGCCGGAGCCGGGATGAGAAGACACAGGACGGCAAAGAAGCTGGACAGTCTAGTGAGTCGCAGGTACATACAGCGCCTCGGGATACAACCGGCAAACGGATGAGTGCGACACACGGATCGAGAAGGGACAAGGGGCTGGGGGCTGGGGGCTGGGGACTAGCCGTCAGAAACGGAGAAGCCCGTAGCCCCTAGCCCCTAGCCCCGAAGTGTCACAGCAGATAGGGATCTTCGAACTGCACACCCTGCGGCGTCGGAATCGGCGTCGGCAGCGGCTTCAGGAATGCGCCGCCGGCGTCGTCGATTTCCCACCGCAGCAGCATCGCGTTGTCCTCGTGCATCGTGTTGTGGCAGTGCTCCATGTACATCCCGCCCCAGTCGCGGAACTGCATGGTGAGCGTCACCGAGCCCTTCGGATGCAGCCGGTAGACGTCCTTGCGTCCGCGCTCGGCGTTCGACACGTTGTTGATGCTGCCGTCGCGCGCGAGAATCTGCCCTTCCTCGAAGTGGATGTGAATCGGGTGATCCCACCCGCCGCCATCGTTGACCAGGTGCCAGATCTCGCGCGTCCCGAACTTC
>DATFWL010000096.1:0-4823 GCA_035259385.1 Vicinamibacterales bacterium
CGCGCGACGTCGTGACGCGTCAGCTGTCTTGCGCGACGATGGTCGCGACCAGGTCGCCGACGGCGAGGCAGGCGGTGAGTCCAGGCGACTCGATGCCCGATGCCTGAACGACGAACGGGTTCGTGCGGTCGCGGCGGATCATGAAGTCGGCGAACGATTCCGCAGGCGGATGCAGCTTCGGCCGGATGCCGCTTCCGCCCAGCCGCAGGTCGTCGATCGTGATGCCGCGAAGCAGCCGTCGTGCCGGTTCGAGGAACGCTTCGATCGGCAGCCGGTCGCGCTCGTAGTCGTCCTTGTCGTCCTGAAAGCGGGCCGTCGGTCCGAGCCACACATCGTCGCTCAAGGTCTTGACGACGTGGACGCCGAGGCTGTGCGCGTGCGGAAGCGGATAGACGAGGCCGTTGACGATGGAGCGCTTCGCCGGCGACAGCTGCACGTACTCGCCGCGGCACGGGTAGATCGTGAAGGTTTCTCCGCCCAGCATCCGCGAGATCTCGTCGGCATGCAGGCCAGCGGCGTTGACGACAGTGGCCGCGTGAATCCGCTCCTGCGCGGTGCGCAGCACGATGCCGCCGTCGACCACATCGGCGTCCGCGAGCGGCGTCGCCGGCAGGAACATGACGCCGGCCTCCTGCCCCGTGCGCACGAGCGTGCGCACGAGCGCCTCGGCCTCGACAATGCCTGTCTCGGGAGACCACAGCGCGTGCGGCGCGTCGACGGCAGGCTCACGTGCCGCGATGAACGCCCGATCGACGATGGCCAGTCCCTCGACGCCGTTCGCGTCGCCGCGCGCCTTCAGCGCTTCGAGGTCCCGCCGCTCGGCCTCGTCGTGGGCGACGATCAGCTTGCCGCATTTCCGGTGCGGAACGCGGTAATCGGCGCAGAATTCGTACAGCCGCCGCCGGCCGTCGACGCACAGCCGCGCCTTCAGCGAACCGGGCGGATAGTACATGCCGGCGTGTATCACGCCGCTGTTGTGCGTGCTCGTATCCTGCCCCGGTCGCGGATGGCGCTCGAGCACGACGACCGAGCGGCCGCGCCGCGCGATCTCGCGCGCCGATGCCAGACCGGTCACGCCGGCCCCGATCACCGCGACGTCGACCTGTTCCATCAGTAGCGGTAGCCGATCGCCGCGTAGTCCAGATGCGTGAACATCAGGTTGTTGAGAATGGCGGCGTTGGCGTTGGCCGTGTGGGCGATTGTCGCAAGCGCGCGCGACGACGAGTCGCCGGCGGCCAGGACCTCGGCAGGCAGCTCAATCGCCTTCATCCTCACCTGCTCGGGCACGGGGGCGCTGTAGCGGATCTCGACCCGTGAGAATCCGCTGGCCCGCAGCAGGTACTGCAGCGTGTCCGGGTGGACGGGACGGACGTGGGTGAGGTCGCGGATGTAGCTGCTGAAGAACGCGAGCCAGCACGCTGGATTGATCGTCTCGAGCACGATCGGCGCGCCGGGTTGCAGCTTCGCGGCGGCGGCCTGAATCAGGCGCAGCAGGTATCCCGGCTCGAGATGCTCCACGACCTGCGTGGCGGCGAGACCGCCGAGCGACTCGTCCGGGAGCGACATGAGACAGGCCAGCGCGTCGCCGGCCACTGCGTCGAGGCCGCGCGCGCGTGCCACGGCCGCCATTTCCTCGTTGGCGTCAACACCCCGCGCATGCACGCCGGCGGCCTTCAACTCCGATAGGAGCTCGCCGCGTCCGCATCCGACGTCGAGGACGTTGTCGCGGCCGGCGAAGATCGCGACGTACTGCCGCAGCTGATCACGGATGGCCGTGTCGGTCCCGCGAAACTGGTCTTCGAATCCGACATAGGTGACCGCGCCTCGGGTGTCGCGTGCGGCACTGCCGGATTCGATCGCCGGCGCGGTGGCTGCGGGTTCGCGATCGCCGGCTCCAGCCGCTGCAGAGACGCTCTGCATCGCGCGCTGCAGGACCCCGACCTGCACGCGCAGCTCGGTGACTCCCTCGAGCGCGGCGGCTACCTGGTCGACGCGCCGCTGCACGCGGGCGATGAGCTGGCGATCCTTGGTCTCCACCAAGCCGGTGATCTGCTGGACGAACACCATCAGCGCGGACCCGAAGCGCTGCAGCGCCTCCACGCTCGAGGCCGGGTTCGTGGTGGCCGCGACCACCGCCTGATCGAGTGCGGTCAGGGCGTCGTTGTAGCACCGATCGGCGTCGCGCCGTTCGCGCTCCAGCCTTTCGAGCTCATCTGCGGTCATGCTAAGATCTCGCGATTCGTCGATGTCGAAACGCGCCGTCATCACCGGGATTACAGGGCAGGACGGATCTTATCTCGCCGAACTCCTCCTTTCGAAGGGGTACGACGTCGTCGGCGTCGTGCGGCGCGCCAGCGCGCCGAACCTGTGGCGCATCCAGCACATCGTCGATCGCGTCCGGTTGCGACCGGCGGATCTCCTCGATCAGCTGTCGCTGATCCGGCTCGTCGAGGAGGAGCGGCCCGACGAGTTCTACAACCTCGCCGCGATGTCGTTCGTGCCGGCCTCGTGGGATCAACCGATGCTCACCGGCGAGTTCAACGCGCAGGGCGTGACGCGCGTGCTCGAGGCGATTCGCCAGGTGAACCCGAAAGTCCGGCTCTACCAGGCGTCGTCGAGTGAGATGTTCGGCAAGGTCCGCGAGGTGCCGCAGAACGAGCTGACGCCGTTCTATCCGCGCAGCCCGTACGGCGTCTCGAAGGTGTTTGCGCACTACATCACGGTGAACTACCGCGAGAGCTACGACCTGTACGCCGTGTCGGGAATGCTCTTCAACCACGAGTCGCCCCGCCGCGGGCTGGAGTTCGTGACCCGCAAGGTGACCGACGGCGTCGCGCGGATCAAGGCGGGCATGGCCGACATGCTGTCGCTTGGCAACCTCGACGCACACCGCGACTGGGGATTTGCGGGCGACTACGTGCACGCGATGTGGCTGATGCTCCAGCAGGATCGCGCGGATGACTTCGTCATCGCCACCGGCGTCTCGCACTCGGTCCGCGATCTCGTGGAGGTCGCGTTCGGCCACGTCGGGCTCGACTGGCGCAAGCATGTCCGCCTCGATCCGAAGCTGATCCGTCCTGCGGAGGTCGAGCATCTGATCGGCGACAGTACGAAGGCGCGGACGCAGCTCGGATGGCAACCGAAAGTCGATTTCCCCGGCCTGATCAAGATGATGGTCGACGCCGATCTGAATCGAGTGACCAGCGCGCCACAAGTCGCGGATCGTTTGTCCACCCTGTAAGTCGTCCGCGCGCAGTGGACGGGAACGCACGTCTTATGAGCACAACACAGATTGCTACGTTGTCAACTCTCATTCGAGAGAAGAAGGCGCGCGTGGGCATCATCGGCCTGGGCTATGTCGGCCTGCCGCTCGCCGTCGAGTTCGCGCGCGCGGGCTTCGACGTCACCGGCTTCGACGTCGACGCCGCCAAGGTCTCCGACATCAACGCCGGACGCAGCTACATTCCCGACGTGCCGCAGCGCGAGCTCGCCGAGGTGGTGGCCGCAGGGCGGCTCCGGGCCACCACTGACATGCGCCAGCTCGAGGACATGGATGTCGCCGACATCTGCGTGCCGACGCCTTTGCGAAAGACCAAGGATCCTGACCTGTCCTACGTCGTCCAGGCGCTCGAAGGTGTGGCCGCTGCCCTGAAGGTGGGCCAGTTGGTCATCCTCGAGTCGACCACCTATCCGGGCACGACCGACGAAGTCGTCCTGCCGATGCTCGAGGCGAAGGGGATGAAGGCCGACGTCGACTTCTTCCTGGCGTTCTCACCCGAGCGCGTGGATCCGGGCAACCAGCGGTTCACGACCAGAAACATTCCGAAAATCGTCGGCGGCTTCGGTGAATCGAGCACGAGGGCGGCGGCGGCGCTGTACGGCGCGACCGTCGATACCGTGGTGCCGGTCAGCTCGACGCGCGTCGCCGAGATGGTGAAGCTGCTCGAGAACACGTTCCGCGCCGTGAACATCGGGCTCGTCAACGAGATCGCCCAGATGTGCCACAAGATGGACATCGACGTCTGGGAAGTGATCGAGTCGGCGAAGACGAAGCCCTTCGGCTTCATGCCGTTCTATCCGGGTCCGGGGCTCGGCGGGCACTGCATCCCAATCGATCCGTTCTACCTCTCGTGGAAGGCGCGGCAGAGCGGGTTCGAGTGCCGGTTCATCGAGCTCGCCGGGCAGGTGAACGGCTCGATGCCCGAGTATGTCGTCGAGCGCGTGATCGACGCGCTCAACGAGGTGCGGAAGGCGGTCAACGGATCGCGCATTCACGTGTACGGCGTCGCGTACAAGCGGGACGTCGGCGACATGCGCGAGTCGCCGGCGCTCGACATCATCGAGCTGCTGTCGCGCCGCGGCGCCGAGATCTCCTACAGCGATCCGTGGGTGCCGTCGCTCAAAGAGGGGGCGCACGCGTTCGACGCCGTCCCCGAGGCCGAGGCGCTGCGGCAGCGTCCCGACTGCGTCGTGATCTGCACCGATCACACCGCGTTCGACTGGAAGGCGCTCGTCGACAGCGGCGTGCCGATCGTCGACACGCGCGACGCGCTCCGGAAGTTCACCGCGCCCAACATCGTGCGGCTCTCCGGCCGCGTCGTGCCGGCTCCCGTGGTGATCTGAGCGGGTGCCGAAGCCGATTGTCCTCGGCGTCGTCACCGCCCGCGCCGGCTCGAAGGGACTCCCCGGCAAGAACACCCGGCTGCTCGCCGGCCGGCCGCTCGTCGCCTACACGATCGAGGCGGCGCGCGCCTCCGGCGTCTTCGATCGGCTCATCATCTCCACCGACGACGAGCGCGCGGCGGCCATCGCGCGGGAGCTCG
>DATFWL010000097.1:0-5318 GCA_035259385.1 Vicinamibacterales bacterium
GCACGATCACCGAGGTAATCCCGACCAGCGTCACGCTCCCACCCGATGGCGTCGCGCCCGGCAGGGTGCACACCTGGCCGACCCTGATGGTGTGGGTACCGGCGTCCACGACGTCGGTCGTCACGCCTGACACCTGTCCCACGATCCCCGTTCTGGAGAACACCGCACTGTTCCGGATTGGTACGTCGTCGACGATCAGAAAATAAAGAACGCCGCTCGTCGGAGTACAGGTCGTCGTGAGCTCCATCGACTTGGTGACGAGCAGATGCCCCGCTTTCGATGTGGTGACGCTTTCGTCCACGAACGATTCGATGGATTGGGGCATCAGCGGATCGGGAATGTTCCGGCCGGCGCTTTCGATGATTTCCGGATCCTTCTTCGCAATCCGCCCATCGATTGCGGGCTTCGCGAGGTCGACGTTGGCGCTCGCCTGATCGCTCGCGCCGGCGACCACGCTCGACAGTTCGTTGGCCGCTGCGCCCGAAGGTGTTGCGAGTGACAGGAGCGCGGTCGCCGCAAACGGTAATGCGAAACGACGTGTGAGAAATCGAGACACTTTTCCCTCCCAATGACGACATCCGAGCGAAAGCTCTTCGCTTTTGCTTTCTTATAGGTCGGCGATCGCCGAACCCTTTCGCGGCCGATCTCGGCCGCTAGTAGGTAGATCGGAAAACAGCGGGCCAGTCCGCCATCGCCGCGAGCGGCCGATGTCGGCGGGTTGCTTTTGACGCTCCTCGAAGCATCCCCATGAACTCCGCGTTGGGCAACGGGTGCGGCGACGCGAGGTTCACAGCGCCGTCGATGTCGCGCCAGAAATCCTTGAACATCGGGGACTTCAAAATCACCCGCGACTGAGGCCAGGCGACAAAGCAGACTACAATCAGCGCCGCCCTCGCGAGAATTGCTCATGGCCCTCGCAGTCGGCGCTCGACTGGGCTCGTACGAAGTCCTCTCCGCTCTCGGCAGCGGCGGCATGGGGGAGGTGTATCGTGCACGCGATCCGCGGCTCGGGCGTGACGTCGCGATCAAGATCCTGCCGCCCGCAGCAAACGCCGATCCCGAGCGGCTGCGACGGTTCGAGCAGGAGGCCCGCGCCGCCGCCGCGTTGAATCATCCAAACATTCTGGCGGTCTACGACATCGGCAGCGACTCGGCCACCACCTACGTGGTTTCGGAACTGCTGGATGGGCAGACACTTCGAGACGTGCTCGGCGAAGGCGCCGGGTTGCCGACGCGCAGAGCGATCGACTACGGAATTCAGATCGCAAACGGCCTTGCGGCGGCCCACGGGAAGGGCATCGTTCATCGCGATCTCAAGCCGGAGAACCTCTTCATCACCGTCGACGGACCTATCAAGATTCTGGACTTCGGCCTCGCGAAGCTGACCGAGACGGCGCAAGCTGCCGGAAGTCCCACGTACATTGCAAGCGGATCGCCGACGGCACCGCCACGGACCGATCCTGGCGTGGTGCTCGGCACGGTCGGCTACATGTCGCCCGAGCAGGTTCGCGCCCGCAGCGTCGACCACCGGAGCGACATCTTCAGCTTCGGCGCCGTCATGTATGAGATGCTGTCCGGCCGCCGCGCGTTCGTCGCCGAGTCGCCGGCCGAGACGATGACGGCGATCGTCAGGAACGATCCGCCGGAGCTTTCAACATCCGATCGAGCGATTTCGCCGGCGCTCGACCGCATCGTGTCGCGATGCCTGGAGAAATCGCCCGAGGCGCGGTTTCAGTCCGCAAAGGATCTCGCGTTCGCACTGGAAGCGGTTTCGACGTCGTCGCACGCGCCGACCGCGATACACGCGCCAGCCCGCTTCACCGCGCGCGAACGGTTCGCATGGCTCCTTGCAGGGTTGTTCGCAATGTCGAGCGTCGTCGCGGGGGCGCTGCTGGTGGCGAGGCCGAAATCCGTCGACGAGCGCGTCCTCCGTTACACCCTGGCGCCGCCGGAGCATGCGAGCCTGTCGAACCTTGGTGCAAACGCCGACTCCGTCTCGCCTGACGGCAGGCGGCTCGCGTTCCTCGCCCGTCGGGGTGGAACATTCTCCATCTGGATTCGCGATCTGGATTCGTTGGCCGCGCGGGTGCTCCCGGGTACCGAAAATGCGGGCGCCTCGAATTTCTGGTCGCCGGACGGCCGATTCGTCGGCTACTTCAGCGGCGGGGGAAGGATACTGAGGAAGATCGATGCGGCGGGCGGGCTGCCGATTTCAATCTGCAACCTTCCGACGGGCGTCCTCGCAGCGGGGGGAACCTGGAGCCAGGAGGGCGTCATTCTCATCGGCACGGTGAGCGGACCTGTGTATCGTGTCTCCGATCAGGGCGGCGCACCGACTCCGGTCACCACGTTAGATCCTGTCAGGAAAGAAACAGGGCATCGTCTTCCACAATTCCTGCCGGACGGTCGACATTTCCTGTTCTTCGCGGGCGGCCGCAACGAGGTGAATCTCGCCTCGCTCGACGGGCCGCAGCGGTCGGTGGTCCTGCAGGCGGACTCGGCAGCGACGTACGTGCCTCCGGGGAGACTGTTGTTCGTCCGCCAGAGCACGCTGCTGGGCCAGGCGTTCGATACGGCGGCGTTCAACGTGTCGGGCGAGGCCACTCCGATTGCCGAAGGTGTTCTGAATTCGCTGGTCAGGAACACCGCGAGCTTCTCCGCATCGAAGGACGTGCTCGTGTATCGAACCGGCCGAGCGATGGCCGCCGATCGTCTGACGTGGTTCAGCCGCTCCGGTCAGCCGGCGGGCACGGTCGGCGAGCCCGGCGACTATCAAAATCCCCGGCTGTCCCCCGACGGCAGACGACTGGTCGTGCAACTCAGTTCTGGAACCTCGACACCGGAAATCTGGGTCATGGATTTGAACCGCGGAACATCGACGCGGTTGACGGTCCCGCCGTCGAGCGGGCAGCAGCCGGTCTGGAGTCCCGACGGACTGCAGGTCGTGTACTCCGTTGGACAGCCCGGGCCGGCTACGCTGACGCAGAAGACGGCCAGTGGCATCGGCGGAGAAGAGGCGCTGTTGAAATCGGAAGTCGGCGGGGCGCCGGATGACTGGACGCCTGACGGTCGAGGCCTGTTGTACCACAAAGGCATTGGGCAGCCGCCAGTCTCGCTGATGCTGCTGCCGCTGACCGGCGATCGCAAGCCGCTGGCGGTTGTCGAGTCGCGTCTCATCGCGACCGACGGGCGCTTCTCGCCGGACGGCAAATGGCTCGCATACGTGTCCACGGAGTCAGGTCGTCCAGAGGTCTACGTGCAGAATTTCCCGACCGCCACCGCGAAATGGCCGGTTTCAGCGGCTGGCGGCATACAACCCGTCTGGCGCCGCGACGGCCGCGAGCTTTTCTATATCGCTCCAGACAGCACGTTGATGGCGGTGACGCTCATGCTCGGCAGCAATCCAGAAATTGGTGTGCCGCATCCGCTGTTTCAAACTCGAATCGCGGGCGGCGGCACGATTCTCTCCGGCGGAGTTCACCATCAGTACGACCTGGCGGCCGACGGCCAAAAATTCCTCGTCCTCACGACAGGAGATACAGACGACTCGCCGTTCAACGTGGTCGTCAACTGGCAGGCCGCGTCGAAGAAATAACTGCAATAGGAAATTGACATGAAGGGATGCTTGCCACCGCCGTCGGTCGGCGCGGAGCGCCTCGGAACAGGGAGGAGACATGTCAGATGCGAAAGTCGTCATGCCGGGCCGGCGCCAGATCCTGCGAGCGATGTTCGCGAGCGCAACCGCGGCGGCGGCCGGAGCCACCGCATTCGAAGTCGGTGCACCGCCTCCGCTCAGGGCGCAGTCGAAGCTGACTCCTGATGCCGCGGCCAGGGAGCTCCTTGCCGGAAACCAGCGGTTCGCGGCAAACCAGTTGGTGTCCATCCAGCACGATCTGGAGGTACTCAAGAACCGAACTGCCGAGAAGCAGGAACCGTTCGCTGCCGTCCTTGCCTGTGCCGATTCCCGCGTGCCCGTCGAGATGATCTTCGATCAGACGATCGGTCAGGTGTTCGTCACCCGCGTGGCCGGCAACGTGGTGACCCCTGAGATCATCGCCAGCCTCGAGTACGCCGTCGCGGTTCTCGGCGTCGAGGTCATTCTCGTTCTCGGTCACACCAATTGCGGCGCGGTGAAAGCTGCGTTGACCGCGGGCGCGGTTCCGGGTCAGATCAGCGCCTTGTACCCACCGCTGCGCCGGGCGGCTGAAGAGTCCCGCGGCGATTTCGCGAAGGCGATTGCCGTCAACTCCAGGGTGCAGGCCGAACTCCTCCGCACCTCGTCGACGGTCATTCGTGAGGCGATTGCGGCGGCGAAAGTCAAGGTCATATCGGGTGTGTACGACCTCGGGTCCGGCAAAGTGACGCTCACCCCGGGCGAGTGAACTAGAAATCGGGTCCACAAACCGACATCAGTTGTCGAGGGCGTTCGCCTCGGGACATCGAGGCGTTTGCCGAGACGTCCCCGGCTCGACGCGTCACACGACGTCGTTCAGATCACGTCTCGACGACTCGAGCCGGCCCATCCACATGCCGACGTGGTTCCAAGTGGCGCCGGTCTGGTTCATCACCCTTCGCGCGCGCTTCTGAGTGTTGCGTTACGCACCCGCTTGCACATTCGCACTCGAGTCAAGAGTAGCGGGTACGAATGCTGCACCGCGCCCTCTCCGCCCCGGTGCGCCGAACGCTCATGCATTCGCGACGGCGCAGCAGTCACAACAAACGGAGGGAGAGAGACATGTCCTGGTACTACCTTCGTCTACGACAGCACTGTCGACGGTCAACCAGCGCGCAACGTGACGCAAGTTACGAACGACACAAAGGTCATCCAAGGCGTGCGTGTCACCGTTGTCCACGACGTCCTGTTTGTGAACGGAGTTCGTGGCGAGGACACGTTTGATTGGTACGCCCAAGACAAGAACGGGAATGTCTGCTATTTCGGCGAAGACACCAAGGAGTACGACGCGAGCGGCGAAAACGTCATTAGCACGCAAGGCTCCTGGCAGTCGGGCAAGAACGGTGCGCAAGCCGGCGCCATCATGCTCGCCGATCCTCGACCGGGCGACAGCTATGCGCAGGAGGACGCACCGGGCGTGGCCGAAGATCAGGCGCTCGGCGTCAGCGTGTCGAAATCGGTCGTGGTCCAATACGGATCGTTCAAGAACGTGCTCCTGACGAGGGAAACTACGCCGCTCGAGCCAGGCAGCGTCGAAAATAAATACTACGCACCCAATATCGGTCTGATACTGGACGTGGCGAAGAAGGGCGGCAGAGTGATGGCCGCGAATCATTCCCGGCGAACGTTCCTCGGTGCTTACGCT
>DATFWL010000098.1:0-9870 GCA_035259385.1 Vicinamibacterales bacterium
GCGCCTCGACGATCTGCGACGCGATGTCGAGCGCCTCGGGCAAAGGAATCGGCCCTGCCGACAACCGTTGGTCGAGCGTCGCGCCGTTAATCAGCTCCAGGACGAGGAGGCGCTGCCCGTCCGACTCTTCGATGCCATACAACGCAGCGATGTTCGGATGATTCAACGCGGCGAGGAGACGCGCTTCGCGTTCGAATCGCGCCAGGCGCTCTCGGTCGCGTGCGAATTGCGGCGGCAGCAGCTTCAGGGCGACGTCGCGGCCGAGCCGCGGATCGTGCGCGCGATACACGTCGCCCATGCCGCCACGGCCCAGCAGCACCTGAACCTGATAGGGACCAACCATGCTGCCGGCGTTCAGTGGCTGATGGTCGCCTGCGAGATGTGCCGCTGCGACGGCAATCGCCGGTGTTTCGATGAACCCCGACGCGGTGTCGTCCGCGGCGAGCAGCGATGCGACCTCTTCCCGCAGCGTCACATCACCCGTGCACGCCTCGTCGAGGAAACTGGCGCGCTGCTCGCGCGGCCGCTCGAGCGCTTTGTGATACAGCTCGCCGATCCTGGCGTGCCGCTCAGGCGTCAATGATGTCCGCCTCGCACGTGCAGCTCGCGGAACAGCCACGCCTTGGCGAGACGCCAGTCCCGCCGAACCGTTGCTACCGACACGTTGAGAACGTGTGCCGTTTCCTCGTGACTGAGTCCGCCGAAGAAGCGCAGCTCCACAACGCGCCCCTGTCGAACGTCGAGCCTGGCCAGCGTCTTCAACGCATCGTCGAGCGCGACGAGATCGGTTGGACGTTCCACCGGGGAATTCTTCGCATCGCACAGCGAGACCTGCAACGCGTCCCGGCCGCCGCGCTTCTCGCGCGTGTGTGCGCGCGCGACGTCGACGAGGACGTGACGCATCATCTGCGCCGCCACGCCGAAAAAGTGAGCCCGGTTCTGCCAGTGCACCTGCTTCCAATCGATCAGGCGCAGATAGGCCTCGTTGACGAGAGCGGTCGGCTGCAGCAGGTGACCGGGCCGTTCGCGGGCCATGTAGGCCGCAGCCAGCCGGTGGAGCTCTCGCTCGATGAGCGGCGTCAGCGCCTGCAGCGCGCCATCGTCGCCGTTGCTCCAAGCCACCAGCAGCTCTGTGATGTCGGGTGAGCCACGACGAGCCCGAGGTGGAATCTCTGACGGCATGGTGGGGTACGCACGGTCCATCTAGCGCGGGATCTGGGCTCACGCCGTGTTGCGCCTCGTGAGCACCTTTGCCATCGGACGACGCCTTCATCCAATAGCCGGTTTGCCG
Source organism: Vicinamibacterales bacterium (assembly GCA_035259385.1). Lineage (GTDB taxonomy): Bacteria > Acidobacteriota > Vicinamibacteria > Vicinamibacterales > CAVVIG01 > QHWK01. The sequence continues at coordinate 1,292 of DATFWL010000098.1, forward strand.
CTGCGTCGACCCTGGTGGAGCACAGGATACCTGTCGTCCCCGGCGGCAGCAACTCCCACAGCGTCGGCCCGTACCGATATGGCGAGGAGATCAATGTCGCGCCGTGACCCACTCGTGGAGGCGCCGGCTCGGCTGCACAAAGGAGACGTAGTGATGTTGCATCGATGCTTCACGAACGTGGCGATTCCTGTTCTGGCGGGCGCGATTGTGGCAACGGTGACTCTGCCGGACCGCTCTGCGATGGCCGATCGCGCCGACAACCTCATCGCGTCGCGTGATCCGTCCGGTCAGCTGCACACGTTCACGACGAACGGCGCCTTCGATTTCGACAACCCCTTCTTCAGGGATCTTGGTACCAATGGCCGTGCATGCTCCACGTGTCATCGGCCGGATCAGGGCTGGACGATCACACCTCAAGACGTGCAGCGGCGCTTCATCGAATCGGGAGGCCTCGACCCGATTTTCCGCAACAACGACGGATCCAACTGCGAGAACGCCGACATCGGCACGCTCCGCGAGCGCCGCAGCGCCTTCAGTCTGCTGCTCGCGCGCGGTCTCATCCGAGTCGGTCTCGAGGTGCCGTCCGGCGCCGACTTCACCGTCGACGCGGTCGACGATCCGTACGGCTGCTACGCGCCGCGGACGTCGGTGACGGTATACCGGCGGCCGCTGCCCGCGACGAATCTCAAATTCCTCAGCGCGGTGATGTGGGACGGCCGCGAATCATCTCCTACGACGACGATCCTGCAGGACCTGGCGCAGCAGGCCGACGATGCGACGATGGGACACGCGCAGGCGGTGCGGCATCTGACCGACCAGGAGAAACAGGCGATCGTCGCGTTCGAGACGGCGCTGTTCACCGCGCAAGCCGTGAGCGACGATGCGGGATCGTTGCGGGCGGCCGGCGCACGTGGAGGGCCGGTGGCGCTGTCGGCCGAGCCGTTCTTCGTCGGGATCAACGACCCGGTCCGATTGAATCCGACAGGTGCGGCATTCGACTCCCGTGCATTCACTCTGTTCGACGCGTGGATGAACGCGTCGGAAGCGCCGCGCGACATCCGCATGGCCCGCCGCGCCATCGCGCGCGGCCAGGAAATCTTCAACACGAGGCCAATCGCGATCGCTGGCGTCGCGGGATTGAACGCGCAGACGTTCCCGAACAACGTGACGGTACCCGATCCATTCACCGGCACGTGCACCACCTGCCACGATACCCCGAACGCCGGCAATCACTCGGTTAAGGCGCCGCTCAACATCGGCCTGACCGACGCCGCGCGCCGCAGCGCCGACATGCCCCTGTATACGCTGCGGCGTCTGTCCACTGGCGAAACGACGCAGACCACGGATCCTGGTCGGGCGATGGTCACGGGCAAGTGGGCCGACATCGGAAAGTTCAAGGGCCCAATTTTGCGCGGCCTCGCAGCCCGCGCGCCGTACTTCCACAACGGGTCCGCCAGGACGCTCGACGAGGTCATCGACTTCTATGAAAGCCGATTCAATCTCGAGCTCACCGCTGAGGAACGATCGGATCTCGTCGCGTTTCTGAGAACGCTGTGATCAGAACGTCGAAGAAATTCGTGGAGCCTTGTCGAAACTACAAGAAATCGAAAAAGCCTCTAGCCCAGGCGAACGCAGGGGCCATCAGAAGTCCACATGCAGCTTGATCTGTCCGACGCGCGGCGTATTGACCTGCGAGCTCACGCGGCCGAACGCGGCGCTCGTGATGTTGGTCTGAATGCCGCCGAACACCACCGTGTTGAACAGGTTGAACACCTCGAACCCGACGCTGATCCGTGCCCGCGACACGTGGATGTCCCGCCGCACGCTGAGGTCCTGATTCCACGAGCTCGGGTTGCGCAGATCGTAGGCGAGCGTCCGCGGCGTGTTGCCGAACGTGAACGGCGCCGGCGACTGGAACGCCGCGCGATCGATGTACGACGGCGGGTTCGGACTGAGCACGTCGCCGTCGCCGTAATCGCCGTTGATGCGCACGTCGCCGGTGAAGCCCGGCGCGAAGTCCGCATAGCAGGTGCCGGCGTTCGGCAGGTTGCAGGCCGCGAGGATCGAGCCGAGCGGCCGGCCCGAGCGGAATTGTGTAATACCCGACACCTGCCAGTCGCGCACGATCGCCCGCACGACGCTGTTGCCGCTGCCCGGCTTTCCCTCGGAGCCGAACGGCACGTCGTAGACCACCAGCACGTTCCACACGTGCGGCTGATCGTTGACGCCGACCGCCCAGTCCTGGTCGAAGTTGTAGCCGGTGCGCGCCGTCAGATTGTCCCGGGTGCGGCTGTAGGTGTAGTTGAACGACACCGCCAGCCCATCGTCCGATCGGCGCTTCTCGGCAGTGAACTGCAGCGAGTGGTAGTTCGACGATGCGACGTCGCCGTAGACGTCGCTGACCGCGGAATACTGCGGAAAGGGACGCAGCATCTGCGAGATGGTTCCGGAGAAGGCGGCGTACGGCAGACCGATGCCCGGCACAATCGCCGCCGCGGTGGCGATATTGGCTGGCGTCGCCTGCTGCGTGAGCAGGTTGCCGAGCACCAGGTATTTCGGGTCGAGCTGGTTCGAGTAGATTCCGCGGCCGCTGCCGCCGAGGAAGTCGCCGCGGCTGCCCGCGTAGGTGACGCCGAGCGTCAGTGCGCCCGCCGGCGCAATCTGGACGCCGGCGTTCCAGTTCTGATAGCGCGGGGGCCGGCCACCGATATCGGGATCGCCGTAGGTGACGCTGCCGCCAGTACCGCGGCCGGTGACGAAGCCGGCGTTCAGCGACGGATCGAAAAAGGGTGGCGGCGCGTACGCCGGCACACCGTTGTTCCAGTTGTAGGCGGGGTCGAAGCCGTTCGCGCTCGGGAAGCTCGCGTTGGCCGAGAAGCCGAGCGTGCCGGTGCCGTTGCGCGCGCCCGCGCGCCCGCCCACCGCCCCCCGGCGCGAATAGTTGATGCCGTAGGCCGCGCGCACCACCGAGCGCTCGGTAGGGCTGTATGCCACGCCGAGCCGCGGGCCGAGCCCGCCGAGGTAGGTCGCGATCGGCGTGCGGCAACCGCAGCTGTCGGCGCCGTCGCCCGCGAACTCCACTGCGCCGGGGTAGCCGCCGACCGCGGGGTTCGGCTGCGTCGGATTCATGAAGGACCAGCGATCGTGGGCCTCGGTGTACGGCTTCATGATGTCGTAACGCAGCCCGAGGTTCACCGTCAGGTTCGGCCGCACCTTCACGTTGTCCTGCGCCCACATCGCATAATCGTAGAAGCGTCCACTCGTCGCGACCTGCGAGTCCTCGATCACGCTGGTCGCGTTCAGCTCGCCGAGCAGGAAGCTCGCGTACGCGTTACCGGTGGTCGTCTGGAGGGTGCCGGCAGCGTTGAAGCCGGCCGTCTGCACATTGCTGAAGCCGAACGTCGCGAGGCTGCCGTACGTGCGCTCGCGCTCGTCCGCGTCCATCCGCTGCGCCTGCAGCCCGAAGGTCATCAGGTGGCGGCCGCGCGTCCAGGTGACGTTGTCCTGCAGCGTGTAGTTGTTCAAGTATTCGGTGAACGCCCGCGCGTCGGTGCCGCGCCACTGTGTCGGCGCGTTCGGGCCGGCCCATGAGATCTCGGGGAACGCGGAGTTGGCTTCACCTGCGGGCAGCCCGCGCAGGCCGGCGTTGATCGGATACTGCCCGTCGATCGTCGCGTTGAAGATCGGCACCGACAGGCGCGCGAAGCCGGCGTTGAGCTGATTCACGAGCTGCGCGCTCGCGACCAGCGTGTACTTGACCTGCGCGCTGGTCGGCGCCTCCTCGACCAGGCGTGTCTCCGTGTACGGCAGCGGCAGCGCCACCTGCGGATTTGTCTGCGTGTTCCCGCCGCGGTACGGCGAGTCCTGCCGGCGCTTGCCATAGGCGAACAGCACCGACAGCTGCTGCCTCGCGTCCAGCTTCACGTCGACCTTGCCGGTGACGTTGTCGTTGTTGAAGCCGGTCGGCAGCGTGCCGCCGAGATAATTGTTCTGCAGGCCGCCGTTGGTCGGATCCGGCAGGAACGACTGGAAGTAGCGCGAGATCGGCGAGATGCGGTCCTGCGGGATGATGTTGCCGGGAAACGGATCGCGGATGAAGCCGGTGCCGTTCGGGTTCGGCCGCGTCGTCCGCGGATCATAGATGACGATCGGCAGCGCGCTGAAGTCGCCGTTGCGCTCGGCCATCGTCGGAATCGAGATCAGCGCCGCCGGCGTCTGCCGCCGATCCCGATAGCCGTCGTACGCCGCGAAGAAGAACATCCGGTTCTTCTGGATGGGACCGCCCGCCGTCGCACCGTACTCGTGCTGGTTGTCGTCCGGCTTCGTCGTCGAGAAAAAGGCCTTCGCGTCGAGCGCTTTGTTGCGCATCAACTCGAACGCCGATCCGCGCAGCGTGTTGGTGCCCGACTTGATCACGTAATTCGACGCGCCCTGGCCGTTGTACATCACTGCCGTGCCGCTGGTTTCGACCTGAAATTGATCGATCGCCTCAACCGAGAAGCCGAACTGCAGGTTGCGTCCCTCCCCCTGCACGACGGAATTCGTGATCGGGATCCCCTCCACGTACATGTCGGTGGTGAAGTCCTGCCCGCCCATCACGTTCCCCCATCGGCCGATCGACTGCACGCCCGGCATCAGGAACATGAACTGCGTCGGATCGCGCGGGCCACCCGTGTTCAGTACGAGCGGGAGCGCCGTGTAGACCTCGTTGCGGATGGTCTGTCCGAGCCGCGCGTCGGCGGTGGCCAGCGGCGGCGGCGACGCGGCACTGACCATCACCTCCTGGTTGACGCCGGCAACCTGCAGCGTCGCATTCAGCCCGACGACGCTCAGCGCGTCGACCACAACGCCGTCGCGGACGAACCTCTGGAACCCGTCGAGCGTGACGGTGACGGTGTAGCGGCCCGGCGACAGCGGCGCCAGCGAGTAGACGCCCGCGGCGGTGGTCTGCCGGATCGTCTCGATGCCGGTGTCGGCGTTGGTCGCGGTGACCGTGGCGCCCGGCACCGCGCCGCCCGAATTGTCGAGCACGGTGCCCTGAATGGTGCCGCTGCCGCCGGCCTGGGCGGACGATGGCGACGGGACGATCACCACGAGCACGATCCACGCAAGCAGCAGCGCAACTCTCGGCATGGCGACTCCTTGGCTCGATAAGCCGGTCACGCTACGCCTGCGTTCCACGCCAGTCAAAACGATCCTGACAATCGTGTGAGTTTCGTCATGCGAAACACACGATTCACCACCGATCCGAAGGAAGCCGGCCGATGTGCGGCAAGATGCGCGGCGATCTGGCCGAACGGTCGATTCGGCGGCCCGCGGGCTGCGGTGTTTCGCTGTGAAAAACGCCGCGCGGGCGGGTAGGATGCACGCCATGAGAACGGTGCTCTTCGCCGCCGTCGCCGCCGCCGCCGCCATCCTCCACCTGCGCGTGCAGGAGCCCCCGGCAGCCGCCTGGATCGACCCTGACACTGGCCACCGCATCGTCCGCCTCAGCGACGGCGCCGGCGGATCGACGCTCTACTTTCACGACAACCCGTTCTCGCCAGACGGCCGGACGATGATCTTCAACACGCCGAACGGCATCGCGGCCGTGGACCTCGACGCGATCGGCACGGAGCACGCGCGTGCGCGGATCGTGGCGCGCGGCGTGCGCGGCGGCTACTTCGCGCGGCGCAGCCGCGAGATCTACTACGGCGGCGCCGGCACGCCGATCACCGCGCTCGACGTCGACACCGGTCGAACGCGCGTGCTGACGCACGCGCGCGGTCTCATCAACGCGAACGAGACGCTGTCGGTGATCAAGAACGCCGCGGCACAGGATCCGGACGGCACGCATCCGCGCCCCGCGCAGCGGCCGGCTGTCCCGCAGCTCCAGCGCATGTTTCCAGGCAAGCGGCTCGAGGACCTCACGCCAGATCAGCGGTACTCGGTGGCCAAAGAGGACGGCCTCGCCGCCCGCGCGCTCAACCCGTCGCTGCAGTCATTCGTGTTCACACACCTCGCGACGGGCGAGTTGCGCGAAACCGGCTTTCAATACGGCGATCTGAATCACCTGCAGTTCAACCCGGTCGATCCGCAACTGCTGCTTTACTGCCACGAGGGCACGTGGCACGAACTGGACCGCACGTGGACGATCCGCGCCGACGGCAGCCAGATGCGGCTGATGCACCGCCGGACGATGGACATGGAGATCAACGGCCACGAGTGGTGGAGCTTCGACGGACGCACCGTGTGGTTCGATTTGCAGACGCCGCGCAGCGAGGACTTCTGGCTGGCGGGCGTGAACATGGCGACCGGCCGGACCACGCGGTATCACCTGCAGCGCGACTGGTGGGGCGTGCACTTCAACAGCTCGCGTGACGACACGCTGTTCGCCAGCGACGGCGGCGATCCGTCGCAGGTGGCGTACGCGACCAACGGCATGTGGATCAACCTGCTGCGCGTGTCGCCGAACGATACGGTGGTGCGGGAAAGGCTGGTGAACATGTCGCGCCACAACTACGTGACGGGGCGCGGCGGCGTCGAGCCGAACGCGCACATCACGCCGGACAAGAAGTGGGTGGTGTTCACCGGCCAGTTCGCGCCCGGGCAGCGGCACGTGTACGCAGTGTCGATCGACGCGGCGGCGCCACCGACCGAAAAAAGAGCTGCCGCGCGACTGGGTGGATCCCGACACGGGCCATCGCGTGGTTCGTCTGTCAGACGAGGCCGGCAGCCAGAGCCTGTACTTTTCACCAGAACGCCTGCTCACCTGACGGCGCGCAGCTGGTGATCACCACGCCGACCGGGCTCTCCACGATCGATCTGAAAACGCGCGCAATCGACAAGGTGATCGGCGGCCGCGTCAACCTGATCATGACCGGGCGCAAGACCGGTGACGCTTACTGCGCGAAGGGGGGCGTCGGGGGCAGCGGCTACCCGTAACACGGCGTCGACGTTTGTCTCGTCACGCGTTCGGGAACTTGATTCGCACCCGCGCCTCGCCGAGCACGATTTCATCGTCGGGCTGCAGCCGGACGCCACGCGTACCCCGGAGGACCGAAATGGTCTTACCGCCGCGGATGATCCCGGTTCCGTGTTCGCTGCCGTCATCGTGCAATCGGAAGCGGCTGGTCGGCGCTTCGTAGGCGATGTGCGCATGCGTCCGCGAAACCGTCTCGTTGACGCCGCCCGCACCTTCGGTGAACACCACGTGATTCGTCCGGATCAGCCGGTTGCGGTAGTCGCGGACCTCCGCGCCCCTGCCGACGTCGATGCGGGCGGCGGCCAATGAATATGCCCATCGTTCCATGACGCCGACCACGGCCCTGATCTCGATCGGCGGCGGCTGAGAATCGAGTTCTCCGCCGTCGACGTTCGGCGCCGCGACGCGCGCGAACTGCAGGTCGAACTCGGGCTCGTTCCAATCCGCGTCGGCGGCATCGACGTACTGGAACTCGACGACGACGTCGGCCGGCGAACATCCGGCAGACTGCAACCGGTCGACGATTCTCGTCTGAAGGGGCGTGTCTCCCGCAAATACCGCTTCGAGCCGTCCGCGCGCTTCGCCCGAGGGCGCCACGACCGACACCTCGATTCGGTTGAATGGAAACACGCGGGCGCCGCGGCCGGTCGGCTCGATACGCTGCTCGACGGCGTCGAGAATCGCCAGTACGATTTCGAGCGGCTCCCGAGTGCGCGATCGGACCAGTCCCTTCGCGACCTGGTCGAGTCGCGCGGCGATCGCCGATTCGAGCCGTCGCGCTCTTCCCAGAACGTCCATGTCAGCTCACTTCAGCAGTCCCGCCTGCAGTGCCACGCTGACGATTTCTCCGGCGGCCGGCGCCGCGCTGCCGCCGCCGTAGCCGGCGTTCTCGATGACGACGGCGAATGCGATTCGGCTGGTGGCGGGGCCGAATGGCGCGAAGCCGACGAACCATCCGTGCGACGGCTGGCGGTCCAGCTGCGCCGTTCCTGTCTTGCCAGCAATGCGGCCGGGATGATTCCGCAACACGCGGCCGGTGCCGCTCAGTACGACGTCACGCATGTAGTCCGCGAGCACGTGGGCGTCGTCACCGTTCAGAAACCGGCCGGCAGCTGCGCCGGGCGCTTCTCCCGGCTCGCAGCGCGCAGCTGCCGACCGTCGGCAACTGCCGGCCGCGACAGTCGTGTCGCGCAGGATGCCGTTCGACGCAATGGCGGCCGCGGCGCGCGCCATCTTCAAAGGCGTCACGACGATGTCGCCCTGGCCGTACCCAATCTGCGGCAGTGTCCGGCGCACGCGCGCAACGACGTCAGTCTCTGGCGTCAGCGAAATCCCGAGTTGAGAGGCGGTGTCGACGAGCGGCCGCGACCCGAGCTTGACGGCGAGCTGCGCGAAGTACGCGTTGCACGAGTGCACGAAGCCGCCGTGCACGTCGAGCGTCCCGTGCGGATGCGCGTCACGCACGTCGTCGCGGACCGGGCGGTTCCAGCCGGCGATTTTCGCTCCCACTCTCCCGTCGGGCAGCCGCGTGCAGGTGAACGTCGTCCTGCGCGGATCGAGATGCTGGCGCAGTGCCGCCGATGCCGTCACGAGCTTGAAGGTCGATCCCGGCGGG
>DATFWL010000099.1:0-9269 GCA_035259385.1 Vicinamibacterales bacterium
CTCTGCGCACTCTGCGGTTTCTGCGGTTGCTTTCCTCAGGGCGCCCTGGGAAACGCAAAGACCGCTAAGGCCGCGGTCTTTGCGACCTTTGCGTTATTGCGCTCGTTCCAATGTGAGTCGTCGGGTGAGTTGTTCGTTGCCACCGCGAATCGAGTTCGGCGCCGGCCCGAAGAGCAGCTTGCCGTTCTCGAACCTGAAGAAGCGTTTCTGCTCCGTGCCGACATAATCCGGCCGCCAGGCCGCTTCGACTTTCAGCGTCACGCTGCCGGCGGCGGCATCGATCGCGCACGGACCCGAGTAGGCGATGTAGGAGCTGAGCAGCGCCGCCTTCATCTGGTCGCCGGCGGGCGACGCGGCAGCGAACGACGGCGTGTCGCTCGACATGATCTGCAGATAACAGGCGCCGCGTTCGACGACGATCGATCCGACCGGATGAGGCCCCCACGGCAGCCGCGCGACCGACCCGTCCGCGCGGATGTCCTCGGCCGCCAGGAGCTTCCATCGTCCTTCGAGCGTTGGTGCGGGCGAGGCAGCACGGCTCGGGTTTACCGATGTCGAGGGAGGATTCGAGCCCTCCGACCTACCAGACCCACCCGGCCCATCCGTCCCACCGCCGGCCGCAGGCCGGCGGCCGTACCCCGGTCGGTAGTGCTGATGACAGCTCGTGCACGAGGTGTAGAGTGCATCGTTGACGGCCTCGAGTCCCGCGACGTCCTTCGCGCGCGCGGCGCGATAGGCGGCGCGACCGGCGTCGAGCATCAGCTTGGCGTCGCTCATCCAGCGATCCTGATCGCGCGCGCGCCCGGGCATCATCAGCAGGTTCGCCGACTCGGCGACCGCCAGCGCTTTGCCTTGCAGGTCGTTCCACTCCGACTCCGACGTCGGCGTGCGCGTCGTGATGTAGAAGATCGCGTCCGACGCCGGATAGATGATCTTCACCATGAGGTCGCTCATGGTGCCCACCGGCTGTGACTGCGCGGACAGGCACGCGCCGAAGAGCAGGAGCGCCGCGAATCGCAGGGCCGTTCGCATGCCCGCTATAATACGCGGGTTCCCATGTCCCTCCTGCCGTTTTGCGAGTGGCTGGCGAAGACGCCGGGCAGCATCGCTCTGCACGAATCGGTGTACAGCTATCCGCTCGTCGAGTCGGCGCACGTGCTGACGCTGTGCGTCTTTCTCGGAATTGCGGTGATGTTTGATCTTCGGCTCCTCGGTGTCACACTCACCAACGTGCCGATGACGCAGCTGAAGCAGCGGCTCGGTCCATGGATGACCGGCGGCTTCATCGTGATGGTCATCACCGGCGCGATGTTGTTCTACGCGGTACCGGTGCGGTCGTACCTGAGCATCTGGTTCCGGATGAAAGCGGTCGCGCTCGTGCTGGCCGGCCTCAACGCGTTCGTCTTTCACCGGACGATCGATCGCCGCCTCGAGGAATGGGATACCGATCCGCTCCCACCGCCGGCGGCGCGCTTCGCCGGCGCGCGATCGCTCGTGCTCTGGGCCGTGATCGTCGTCGCCGGCCGCATGATCGCCTACGACTGGTTCGACTGCGACAAGCAGCCGCAGCCGCGGATCGTCAACGCGCTCGCCGGCTGTGTCGTGGCCGCCGAAGGCCTGCGATAGATGTTGCTGCCGTACTTTCAGTGGGTCTCGCAGACGCGGGTGAGCCAGGCGATCGGCCAGTCGCCGTGGGCATTTGCCGTCATCGAGTCGGCGCACCTGCTGGGGCTCGCGGTGATCGGCGGCGCGGTGCTGATGCTCGATCTCAGGTTGTTGGGGCTGGGCCTTCGCGATCAGCCGATCGAGCGCGTCGCGCGCGACGCGTTCCCGTGGCTCGTCGGCAGCCTGATCGTGATGCTCGTCACCGGCTTCGCCCTGTTCCTGTCCGAACCGACCAAGTGCTACTACAGCACGCCGTTCTGGGTGAAGATGGCCTCGCTGCTGCTCGCGATGATCTTCGCCCTCACCGTGCACAGACGAGTCGCGCTCGCCGGCGAGGGGCAGGTGCGGCCGATCTGGCTGAAGGCGGTCGCCGTCGTCTCGCTCGTGCTCTGGTTCGGCGTGGGCGCCAGCGGGCGGTGGATTGGATTCTCTGCGTAAGTACTGGCTCGCCCTCTCGACGGGCTGATCCGTATCAGTCGAGCGACGTGACGCCGAGGAAGAAGGAGACAACATGCAGATCGGATCGAGGCAGATGAGGCTTGTTGTTGCTGGAGCGACGATCGCGTGGCTGATCGGCGTCGCATTGATGAGAGGCGGGCCCGGCATGTCCGTGCGCGCGGCGGCTGTGTCCAGCGAGACGTCGAAAGAGGCCGCACCGCGGAGCGCGGTCTACTCGCCCGCGTGCGGCCTTCCGGGGTACGTGCAGGCCGGGGCGCAGTCGGCGTCGCCAAAGCGGCAGATGTCGGACGAGGCCTTCAAGAACGTCCAGCTGCTCAAGGGCATTCCCGTGGATGAATTCATGGGCGCGATGGGCCTTTTCTCGGCGGCCACGAGCATGTGCTGTCTGGAGTGCCATTCGCCGGACTGGGCTGCCGACACGCCGAGAAAGATCACCACGCGCAAGATGATTCAGATGGTGAACACCATCAATCAAACGAATTTCTCGGGACGGAAGGTCGTCAGCTGCTGGACGTGCCATCGCCAGAGCGATCGTCCCCAGGTCACGCCGGCGCTCGATGTGGTGTACGGCGAGCCGATCTACTGGGCGCCCGACGATCTCTTCCTGCAGGCGCAGGGCGCGCCGGCCCCCGACAAGGTGCTGGACAAGTACATTCAGGCGATTGGCGGGGCTGATCGCCTGGCCAAGCTCACGAGCTATGTCGGCAAGGGCTCGGCCACGCTGTTTGGAGGAGGCTTCAAGAGCGCGGTCGAACTCTATGTCAAAGCTCCCAACCAGCGCGCGCTGATCATCCATCAGGAGCTCGGCAACAAGACGATGACCTTCGACGGTCACAACGGGTGGCTCGCGTCGGCGGTCACTCCGTTGCCGGTGATGGATCTGACCGGCGGAGAACTGGATGGTGCCAGGCTGGACGCAGAACTGTCCATTCCAGGCCGGGTCAAGCAACTCCTCGGCAACTGGCGCGCGGCCTTGCCGCGTGACATCGCCGGTCGCTCCGTCAATGTTCTCCAGGGCACAGGCACGGGCGGTCTCACGGCCACGCTGTTCTTCGACGTGGACTCGGGCCTGCTGACGCGCGTCGTGCGCTACGCCAACTCGGCGATGGGCCGCGTGCCGACGCAGATCGACTTCGAGGACTACCGGGAGGTTGCCGGCGTCAAGGTGCCGTTCAAGTGGTCCTTTGCCTGGGTGTCGGGTCGAGACGTCGTCGAGCTGACCGACGTGCAGCCGAATGTCGCGATCGACGCGGCGAAGTTCGGTAAACCGGCTCCGGCCGTCGCGCAAAAGTAGGGCGGGCTTTGCGTTGAATCGACGCGTCGCGGCGGTGGCGCTCGCGCTGCTCCTCGCATCGGCGTGCAGCCGCGCTGCCGCACCGTCACTCGGCGCCCCCGGTTCGCTCCGCGGCGCCAACGTCCTGCTGGTCACCATCGACACGCTCCGGCAGGATCGCGTCGGCGCGTATGGCCACGGCAGCCTCACTCCGACGCTGGACCGGCTGGCCTCGAACGGTGTTCGCTTCGCGCACGCCTTCACGACGGCGCCGCTGACGCTGCCGGCGCACGCGTCGATCCTCACCGGCCTGCTGCCGCTGCGCCACGGCATCCACAACAACACCGCCTTCCGCCTCGACGAGCAGACGCCGACGCTGGCGACGCGCCTGGCGCGCGCCGGGTACCGGACCGGCGCGTTCGTCGGCGCCTTCGTGCTCGACGCCCGCTTCGGGTTGAACCGCGGCTTCGCGATCTACGACGACCACCTTCCGCACAGCGATCGCGCGACGTTCCACTTCGCCGAGCGCCGCGCGGCCGATGTCGTCCGCCTCGCCGGTGACTGGGTTCTCAATCCACAATCCTCGAACAATCAGCCATCAGCCATCAGCGATCAGCCATCGACGTGGTTCGCCTGGGTGCACCTGTTCGATCCGCACGCGCCGTATGAGGCGCCTCCCGAGTATCAGCAGAGCGGACGGGCAGCGTACGACGCCGAGGTCGCGTATACGGATGCGATGCTCGGCGCGCTCCTCGCGCGCTTGCAGGCCGCGCACGCGCTCGATCGGACTGTCGTGGTCGTGACCGCTGACCATGGTGAATCGCTCGGCGAGCATGGCGAGACGACGCACGGGCTGTTCGGTTACGACTCGACGCTGGCAGTGCCGCTCATCGTCAGCGCGCCGGGCGCGACGCCCGGTGTCGTGGAGACGCCGGTCTCCCACGTCGACGTGCTGCCGACGATTCTCGATCTCGTCGGCGTCGATCCGGGCTCCAGCGTGGACGGCCAGTCGCTGGCGCGAACGATCTCGTCCGATCGGGCGCTGTACTTCGAGGCGCTCGATGCGTCGCTGACTCGCGGCTGGGCTCCGCTGCGCGGCGTCATGCAGCGCAACTGGAAGTACATCGACCTTCCCGATCCGGAGCTGTACGACCTGACCGCCGATCCGACTGAGCAGCGCAATCTCGTCGATCACGACCCGCACGCCGGGCAGCTGCGGCGCATGCTCACAGCGATGTCCGTTCCGGAGACGGCGGCGCCTCGCGTCACGCTCGACGGCGAGGCTGCTGGACGCCTGCGGTCGCTCGGCTACGCCTCGGGAACTTCGTCCCGGCGGACGGTGACGGCCGCTGACGATCCGAAGCGGCTGGTCGCGCTGAACGAGCGGTTCAACACGGCGCTGACGGCGTTCGACAGCGGGCGCGCGCAGGAGGCGCTGTCGGCCCTGCTGGAGATTCTCGGCGAGCGGCCCGACTTCGCAACCGCGCGCGCCAGCGCGTCGACGATCCTCGTGACGACCGGACGCGCCGCTGCCGCCGTCGATCTGCTGCGCGCGGGCCTGGCCGACCAGCCCGACTCGCCCGAGCTGCTGGCCAAGCTGGGCACGGCGCTTCGCGAAGCCGGCGATCTCCGCGGCTCGGCCGATGCGCTGGAGCGCGCGCGGCGCGCCGGCGCGGATCAGCCCGACGTCGCGAACGATCTCGCGGTCGCGTACGCGGGGCTCGGCCGCTCCGAGGATGCACGCGCGCTGTTCCGTCAGCTGGCGCAACGGCACTCTTCGTCGGCCACGGCCTGGTTCAACCTGGGGCTGTTCGAGCTGCAGTCACGACGGCCGGACGAAGCGGCCGCGGCGTTCCGCCGCGCCACGGAGATCGAGCCCTCGTACGGCGAGGCATGGCAGGCGCTCGGCGCCGCACTGCTGAAGACACATCCCCGCGACGCGATCGACGCGTGGCGGCGCGCCGAGCCGCTCCTGCCGCACGACTACGACCTTTTGTTCAACCTCGGCATGTCGCTCGCGGGCAGCGAGACGCCGAGTGAGGCGCTCCCGTATCTGCGACGGTTCGTCGCCGAAGCGCCGCGCGATCGTTACGCCGCTGACATCATCCGTGTGCAGGCAGCGATCGAGCGCCTGGAGCGGCCGCGGCGATGACCGCGGGGTTCGGGGTTCGGGGTTCGAGGTTCGGGAGCCTACGCGGCTCGATGTTCGCCATGCTCGCTGTGTTGTGCTGCGCGTGCCGGGGTGGTTCGGCCGGGCGGAGCGAGGTCGCGTCCGGGGGGCTGCGCGGGTTCAACGTACTGCTGGTCACGATCGACACGCTGCGCGCCGATCATGTCGGCGTCTACGGCAGCGCGCTCGGGCTGACGCCGGCGCTCGATCGGCTGGCCGGCGAGGGCCTGCGCTTCGACCTCGCGCATGCGCACGTGCCGATGACGCTGCCGTCGCACACGACGATCATGACCGGGCTCTACCCGCCGGCCAACGGTGTCCACGACAACGGGTCGTTCCGCTTCGACGGCACGAAGCCGACGCTCGCCGGCGAGCTGAAGCGCGCCGGGTACCGGACGGCGGCGTTCGTCGGCGCCTTCGTCCTCGACGCGCGCTTCGGCCTGAACGCCGGCTTCGACATCTACGACGATCGCGTGCAGGGCGCCTCAGCGAACCTGGAGATCGTGCAGCGAACGGCGGAGGCCGTCCTCGAGCCCGCGCACGAGTGGATCACACGCGGAACCAACCCAGAACCGAAGAACGAGAACCAGAACCAGAACCTGGAACCAAAGAACCAGAACGAGAACCGCGAACCTCGAACCGCGAACCGCGAACCCCGTCCGTGGTTCGCCTGGATCCACCTCTACGATCCGCACGAACCATACACTCCGCCCGAGCCATTTGCCTCGCGCTACCGCCAGGACCCCTACTCAGGAGAAATCGCCTACGCCGACGCCGCGCTCGGCCGCTTCCTCGATCGGCTGCACGGCAGCGCGCTCGATCGCACGCTCGTCGTCGTCGCGTCGGATCACGGGGAGTCGCTCGGCGAGCATGGGGAGCGCACCCATGGGCTGTTCGCTTACGAAGCGACGCTCCGCGTGCCGCTCATCCTCTGGGCGCCGGGCGCGATCAGACCGGGAGTCGTCTCGACGCCGGCGCGGCTCGTCGATCTCGCGCCGACCATCCTCGATCTTCTCGGCGTCTCGCTGCCGCCGGTGGATGGCCGGAGTCTGCGCCCGCGCGCCGCAGGCGAGCCGGCGCTCGACGATCCCGGCTCGTATTTCGAGGCACTGAATGCGAATCTCACGAGGAACTGGGCGCCGCTCAAGGGGATGGTGCGCGATCGGCTGAAGCTCGTGGATCTGCCGATCCCGGAGCTCTACGACCTGGCGGCCGATCCCGGCGAGCAGCGCAACCTGTACGCGTCGCAGCGGGAGCGGGCGCGCGATCTCGAGACCCGCCTCGATCGCATCAACGCTGGCGCGCAGCCGCCGTCAGCCCCGATACCGGTCGACAGCGACGCGGCGACGCGGCTGCGCTCGCTCGGCTACGTCGTGTCCACGGCGCCGAAGCCGGCGCGCGCGTTCACGTCGGCAGACGATCCGAAACGGCTGGTTCACCTGGACGCGATGCTGGACGCTGCCGCGGCGGCGCTGGGAAGGGGCGATGCGGCTGCAGCGGTCGCGACGTTGCAGGCGGTGCTCGGCGAACGGCCGGACCTGACCATCGCGTACGATCGGCTCGCCTTCGCGCTGCGCGCGTCCGGCCGCACGTCCGAGGCCGTCGCGCTGCTCGATCGCGCCGCGCGCGGCGGGCACGCCGATCGCGATCTCCTCCGCTCGCTCGGGTCAGGGCTGCGCGATCTCGGTGAAACCGCGCGTGCGATCGCCGTGCTCGAGCCGCTCGCGCGTGAAGATGGAGCCGACCTGCAGACGCTCGACGCGCTGGGACAGACCTACGCGCGCGCCGGCCGGGGCCGCGACGCCGAGACGGCGTTCAAGCGCGTGCTCGATGCCTCACCGAATGCGTCGGTCACCTGGAACAACCTCGGATCGCTGTATCTCAGTGAGAACCGCAGCGCGGATGCGCTCGCAGCGCTGTCGAAGGCGGTCGCCATCAACCCGGATCTGGCTGGCGCGCACAACGGCCTCGGGGTCGTCTACGCGAGAAGAGGCGAGTTCGATCGCGCGGCCGAGGAGTGGAAGAAGGCGCTCGCGCTCCGGCCTGATCTCGCGGACGCGCGAGCGAATCTGGAAAGAATAGCTGCGCGTGGCGCAATTAAGAATTAGGAATCAAGAATTCGTGATGCTCGGGCGGCGACGGCGGAGCACACAGAATCTCTGTGTGCTCCGCGTCCTCTGCGGTTGCTTTCCCTCTGCGCTCTCTGCCTTCTCTGCGCCCTCCCGGCCTTAGAACTCGAACCGGAATCCCATCTGGAACACGCGCGGGTCGAGCACCGCGATGACCGTGCGCGCCGACGTCGCCGAAAGGTTGAAGTTGGTGACCGGGTCGGCGTTCAGGATGTTGTAGATATCGAGCATCAATGTCGCCTTCCTCGATCCGCCAAGCGGGAACGCCTTGTCGATGCGGAAGTTGAGCAGGTTGACGCTCTCCGAACGGTTCTGATCCAGGTTGTTCGCGAAGAACGCGCAGTTGAAGTTGCAGACGTTCAGATCCACCGCTCCGTCCGGAACGACGAGCGAGTACGGGAAGCCGCTCTGGAACCGGTAGTTCAGACCGATCCCGACGTCGTATTTGAACGAATAGTGACCCGAGAGCTGCGCGTGATACATCGTGGTCTTCTGCCGGTTCGGCGCCGTGGCGTTGATCGACAGCTGCGGGTAGACGCCGAGCGGATCGGTGGCCAGCGGGCTGCTCGAGCCGGTATCCGGAATGTTGGCCGAGCGCAGTTCATCGCGCCACTGCATATCGCCGCTCGCCTGGAAGAACAAGCCGGATCCGAACCGCTTCGTGAAGGCGACTTCGATGGTGTCGTAGTTGAAATCGCCACCGGCATAGTTCGTGTAGGCCGAATCGGTGTCGTCGGCCAGCGAATTGGGCACGTCGAGCAGGTTGTAGGTCACGCCGTTGACGACGGCGGTCTTCGGCACCGTCAGCTGCCCGACCCACGCCGTCACGATCGGCGTGTAGTAGAACGGCACGAAGTCGCGCTGCATCTTCCGGACGTAGGTGCCGCGGATCGACGACTCCTGCCAGAACTGACGCTCGAACGTGGTGCTGATTTCGTCGGTATACGGCGTCTTCGTTTTGGGATCGACTGGCGCGTCGGCGCCGCCAAGGCGCGTGCGGAACGTGCCCAGCTCCTGCACGCCGTCGTATTTGCCGTTGCGGTTCAGGTCGTTGAAGTTGTACTCGACGTAGCGCTGACCGGCGGGATTGGCCGCCGAGAAGCCGTCGGCGAGGTTGTTGTAGTAGCGACCGTAGAACGCCTTCAGCACGTTCCTGCCGTCGCCGGTCAGACCGTAGCTGAAGCCGACGCGCGCCGCCACGTTGTTGTTCTTGAAGAACGATGCGCCGGCGACCGTCGAATTGCACGGGAAGATGCTGCCGCCATCGCCCGCCTGCAGCGCCGTGGTCGTGTCGCAGAGTTCAGGTTTGCGGACGCCGTCCTTGTAGCCGACGTCCTGGTAGTCCCAGCGCAGGCCGGCCGTGATCGACAGGCGATTGCTGAGCGCCCAGCGATCCTGCGCGTAGAGCGCGTAATGCTGATCCAAGTTGGCACCTGCCGTCCAACCGTTGTTGTAGTCGCTCGGCAGGCCGGTGTCGATGAACCGGATCCGATCCGCGGTCGGCGACGTCGGCGTCGCATACGACAGCCGGTACGGTCCGGACTGACCGTTGATGCCGAAATGATACGAATCG
>DATFWL010000100.1:0-35152 GCA_035259385.1 Vicinamibacterales bacterium
GTCGCTCGACCAGTCCGGCGAGCGGACCGCAGTCAACCCGGCGCGCCGTGGCGTCACGCAGCGCGTGCCCGTACGGCTCTTCGGGCACGTTCAGCCGCTGCATGCCCGAGCGACCCGTCACGTAGTTGCCGAGATCCGCCAACTCGTTGACGTCGCTCGTGGCGTTCGTGCTGAGCCTGCCGTACCGGAAGTAGTTCTCGATGTAGAGCCGGTAGTCGGCGGCGAACCGCTCGAGCGCGGCGTAGTGCGCGCTGTCGGCGAGCGTCGGCTTCGCACGACCGGTGTCGTCTTCGTCGGGAATCGCGGCGGGGTTCCAGGCAAACACCGAGCGACCTTTTTCCTCGAGGCCGCTCCGGAAGTCGGGCAGGATGACGTCGCCGAAGGTCGCCTGCAGGACGCGCTCGACCGCCGGCCGGATTGGCGTCATGAGAGAAGCGGGTAGGAAAATCGAACGAGGGCGATCGTCACCGAGGTGCGCGAGCCCCTGCACGAGCTGATAGCCGCGCGCAATCCGCTCCTCCACAGTCGGATTGAGCTCGCCTTTCGCCGTCCTGATGCGCTGATCGAATGCCGCACTGACGTCGCTGAAGAACGCATCGAACCGGTCCCGGACTTGCTGCAGGCGCGCGTCCGCCCACAGCGTGCCCGAGATCAGCACGACCGCCAGCAGCACCGCGGCAACCTGCGCCACGGCGCTCACCCGGTTGCGCGCAACCGCGGCGCCCGGCAGCGGCAACGCCAGACCTCGCTCCGAGAAAACCTTGCGCGTCAACAGATCGCCGACAAAGCTGATCGGCAGTCGCGAGCCCGTCGGCCCGGCGGTGACCGCCGTCTCGGCGCGATCGGGTCCGACGCCACTCAAATAGAAACCGCGGAACAGCGACGCCGACCGGTAGACGCTCGGCCGGAACATCTCCTCGAGCAGCGACCGCAGCGGATCGGCGATGCGCTGCAGTTCGCCCGAGAACAGAAACACCTCGGAGGGATGCTCGAGGTGCCTGCTGGCGGCAAACAGCTCCACCTGCAGCTGGACGATGCAGCGGTGCAGCTCGGCGAACGCCTCGTCGATCCAGGCGCCCTCGAACATGACGTCGGGCGCGTGCGGATTCGACCAGCCGATCATGTCCTGCTGCAGGTTGTCGGGCAGCGCGGCGGTGAACGCCGTGAACCCGGCGATCTGATCGGCGTGCGTGATCGTCACGTAGACGGGAACCGCGAAACCGAGATCGGCCTGCGCCAGCACCAGCCGCTCGCGAATCGTCGCGCCGATGTCGTGCGTGCGCGCCTTCCAGCCCGGGTCGAGCAGCAGCGACGCCGGCACGGCGACGACGATGCCCTCGACCGGCCGCCGTGGCCGGTGTCGTTTCAGCAGGCGGAGCAGCGCGCGCCATCCGGTGACGTCGCCGCGCGCGCCAGGCATCGCGAGCGACGCTGCCACGTCGATGACGACGCCGCCGTCGAAGTAGTGCCAGCCGATGCCGCTGACGGCGCGGCTCTCGCTCTGCGACTGCGGCTCGAGGTGCGCGGTCGCAGGCGCGTGACCGACGAGCGTCGTCTTCCCGGAATCGGCCGGACCGATCAGCAGGTACCACGGCACGCCGTAGCGGAAATCGATCCCGCGCACGGTCTTGCGCAGCCGCGCTACCGAGTCGTCGAACGACGGTCGAAGGTCGCGCACGAGCATCGGCAGCAGCGACGCCTGGTTCTTTTCCTCCGCCAGCTGGAGCTCGGTGTCCTTCGCCGCGCGCGCCCGGCGGCGCGCGCGCGACGCCAGCACCGCCACCACGATCAGCGCAGCGATGAGGGCGATGAGAAGGATGACGAGCGCGAGCAGCATGTCACTGAAGCCGTTGCAGCTGTTCGATCTGGCTTTGAATGGTGGCAAGGCGGTCGCGGATCGGACTGCTCACGTTCATCCACACGATCTGCGACGCCACGAGCCAGACCACCACGACCGCCGCCGCCGCCCACCACCAGAGACGCGGACTGCGGAGCTTGCGGCCCTCGCCGCTCGTGATCGTGGACTCGTAGCACTGCGGCACGATCTTGCGGAACGGGTCGGTCAGATCGGGCCGCTTGCCGAAGATGAACTGATACAGGCGCTGCTTGTAGCCGTCGATCGCGCCAAGGTCGTCGCGTCCGAGATACCGGCCGCGAAATCCGAGTGCGAGCGCGGTGAGGTAGACCGCCGCCAGCTCGACGTCGCGCGGATCGGCACGGTCGAGCAGCGCATCGATGCGCGTGAACAGCGCTTCGCCTGCGCACCTCGTCCCGTACTGCTCGGTCTCGAGCAGATTCGCGCGCCAGTACGCCGAGCCGCTCCACGGCAGCTCGACGAACACCTCGTCGGCCGCCGCGATCATCACGTACTGCGCCTGGCGGTAGTACTCGAGCACGGGACCCGTCGCCCACCGCGCCATGTCCGCCTGCTGGCCGCGCAGGTGATAGAGCAAGCGCTCCCGCGCGGCTGTCGACGCGGGCACGATCGCGGTCGTGGCCGCCTCCTGGCCCGCTGGCGCCATCGCCGGCGCCAGCGCGGCGGTGCGCTGCGCCTCGACTTCCCTCCAGAAGGCGCGGAACTGCTCGAAGACCGAGATCGCCGGTCTTCGTCGATTGTCCATCTGGGCGGCGGCGCTCATCGTCAGGTCGTGGTGACTTCGGGCTCGTAGACGTACAGGTAAATCGCTTCGGGGCGCACGCCGGCGGAGCTTCCCAGCACGAGCAGATCGTCGCCGGTGACGAGGACCTCGGCATCGGGAACGAGCTCGAACAGGTGAAGTCCACGCGGCGGCCGGAGCTCGCCGATGTGCTCGGCGTAGCGGCGCCGCAACCCGAGGACGCGACGCGCGAGCAGCGACGCGACCGTGCTCTGCCCTCCGATCACGCAGTTCTCGCCCCACGCGACGATCTGATCCCGGTCCGCTTCGCAGCGAACCGCGAGCACCAGACGGGCGAGGGTTCCGATCCCGAATGCCGGTGACCACGCGGCGTCGGCCGGCAGCCGGAACGTGTCCTCCTCCTGCAGGAAGGCGAAGCGCCGGACGGTGTCCGGCACGCCCTCGTCTACCGCCTGGCTGATGAACTGGAGGACGAGGTCGAAGCTTTTCCGCGGATCGTTGTGGACGTACGCCGGAAAAACGGGCGGCAGCAGGCCGTGGCTCAGCACCGCGACGTGCCCGGCCAGCCGGCACGCCTCGATGTAGATCGCGCACGGATGCGCGCCGTCGGTGCGCAGGACCGCCTCGAACGCGGGCAGCGCGCTGACCAGCGAGTGGAGCTGCGACCGCGCCTCGGCGGCAAAGGCGCTCTGCGGCGCCAGGATCGCGCGCTCGGCAAGCTCGATCGCTTTCACCCTGAGCCGTTCGGACATCTCCCCGCATTTCCGGCCGAGCGGCGAGGCGGCCGTCACCGACAGCGTCGGCGGAATGAACCCGGTGGGAAGGAACGTCTCGCCTTCGCAGCGGACCTCGATCAACGGGAAGCTGGTGAATCGGGCCGGCGGTTGCGCGGCAGCGACGAGCGAGAGCCGCGGCCGGAGCCGCGGGATCGCGACGCCGCCTTCGCCGGTGTTTTCGTCGGCGACCGGTTCGCCGGCGTACGACGCGAAGCGGTGCGATGCGGCGGCGGTCGGCTGGCCGTTGGCAATGGGCATGGCGACATGGATCGGCAGCGGCGCCTGACGGAACAGGCCGGCCATCGGCCGGAGGTCGAGCTGCAGATCGTCGCGATCGGTGACGCTCACGTGCAGGCCGTCCGGCATCACCGCGTCGAGCTCGCGGACCGTGAGCACGCCGGCGGTGAGGCCGGTCCGGTCGTAATCGAAGCGCCGCACGCCCCAATAGAAGTGGACGTACCAGCCGGGCAGCGCCTGGATGAGCGACTCGACGCGCGACGACAGCTGCTGAAAGTGCTGCGGCGTGAGCAGCAGTCCTTCGTGCCACTGAATCAGATCGGGAATCGGGCGATCCATGAGGGTCTACTTCTCCTTGTCGCCTGCGGGCGCCTTCGACGGCGCCGCGGGAGCGTCGACGCGGAAATCGGTCCTCAGGAGCGCGATCGACGCCGACCCTGGGGAGAGATGCGCACGGTGCGGACCCTCGGTGCGGTAGTTCGCGAACACGAAGATCGCACGAAGCCACTTCCGCGATGCCGCGGGGACGTTCAGGTCGATGTCCGGCACCTCTTGGCCCGGAACCCATTCCCACTCCCGCGTCGTGAACGCCTGCTCCTTCGGATCGTCGCGCCGCATCGCAGCCTTCTTCTCGAACCAGTCCTTCGCCGTCAGCGCTTCGAGCTTGGCAGACGTCGCCTTGTCCCACACGAAGACCACGTCGACGGGAATCGGGCGATCGTCGTTGACGTCCGGAGCGACCTGAACGTGGAGTTGAAGGCGTGTGTTTCGCGCGGTGACGCCGCAGTACAGAGATATCGAAGCGACCGCGATCGCTCCGACCAGCCCGCCGAACCGCCGAGTCATGGGAAGCGGTAACTATATGACCGAACCGCGTCGATGCAATCGCTTTTTGGGCGTTACACGTAACGACTGCGAAACAATCCGCAACCTTCATGGAATCTTCACGATCCGGGTTGACACGCCGCTCGCGTGAGGCGCAGAATCGCCGCGTCACGCGTTCAACCTCAGACCGTCCTCACTGCGAATCCTCGAGCGGCAACTAGGTCAAGATGCCGCACGCTGCCGAGATCAGCCGCGCCGCTCCCTCCTGCTTCTACTTCGTCGTCGATCAGTCGGGCTCGATGGAAGACGGCTTCGCTGGCCTGGAGCGCGGCAGGTCGAAAGCCCAAGAACTCGCCGACGTGCTGAACCGCCTGCTGCAGACGCTCGTCACGCGCTGCGCGCAGGGCGAGGACGTGCACGATTACTTCGAGATCGGTCTGCTCGGCTACGGCGCGGCGGTCGCGCCCGCGCTCCAGGGTCCGCTGGCGGGCCGCGAGCTCGTTCGCGTGAGCGAGCTGGCGTTCAACCCGGCGCTTCTCGAGCAGCGAACGCGGACCGTCCCCGACGGCGACGGCGGCAGCGTCGAGGAAACGTATCAGTTCCCCGTGTGGATCGATCCGGTGCACGTCGGCGGCACGCCGATGTGCGAGGCGCTGCGGCGGGCGAAGTCGACGCTCGAAGCGTGGGTCGCCTCGCATCGCACGTCGTATCCGCCGACGGTCGTGCACATCACCGACGGTGAGTCCACCGACGGCGAGCCATTCGAGATCGCTTCGTCTATCCGTTCGCTTACGACGGATGATGGCCCGGTTGCACTCTTCAATCTCCACCTTTCATCGTCTGCGGCGACGCCGGTCACCTTTCCCAGCATGCAGCCGGATCTGCCGGACCCCTTCGCGCGCATCCTGTTCGACATGTCGAGCCTGCTTCCGGCGCCGGTGCGCCACGAAGCGAAGTTCGAAGGGTATCCGGTCACGGACAGCAGCCGCGGCTTCGCGTTCAACGCGGATCTCGTCGAGACGATCCGGTTCATCGACATCGGCACACGTGTCAGCACACGCCGGTGACGTGAACAGCGGCCGCGCCGGCGGCGGTGCCGGCCGGCGCCCGATGATGACGTTCGCGGGCATGACACCTAAACGCGGCCACCCTGCTGCCGACTGCGAGGATCACTTTTCGACCCGTGGACTTCGCTTCGCGGTCGCGGATGGCGCAAGCGACAGCGGCTACTCGCAGGTGTGGGCCCGGATGCTCGCCGACTCCTTCTGCGGGCTGCAGACAGCAGCAGCCTCCACGCCTGCGGAGCTCGACGCCTGGCTCGCCGGCTGCCGCGACGAATGGCGGCGGTGGGCGGGCGAGCGGGCAGTCGGCGCGCTGCCCTGGTTCGCGCGCGAGACGCTGCGCAATGGCGCCTTCGCGACGTTCGTGGGGATCGAGTTTTCGGACGAGGCCGACGCGCCGTCCTGGCACGCCGTCGCCTGCGGCGACGCCTGCGTCTTCGTCGTCCGCAACGATGCGCTCGCGTCTGCGTTTCCGCTCGAGCACCCCGAGGCGTTCGACGATCCGCCGCCGCTCGTGGCGACGGCAGCACGGCTGACGAACTACGCGCTGCAGACGGCGACCGGCAGCGCCGAAGTGGGCGATTCGTTCTATCTGGTCACCGATGCGCTGGCCCGCTGGTTTCTCGCCGCGATCGATCGCGGCGACAAGCCGTGGACGCGCCTCAACGACGTCCGGACGTCAGGCGATCTCGACGCGCTCGTCTCGTCTGCTCGCGACGCGCGCGCGCTGAAGAACGACGACGTGACGCTGATGACGGTCGTGATCATGGGAGACGCATGAGCGACCGGTACGCGGAAACGAAGCTCGCGCCGAAACCGCCGGCGGACGAGGGACGGCTTGCCCGGCCGAAGCTCGCTGCGGGAGCAGGCGCGTGCGAAGGCTGGCTTGACCAGCCGAAGCTCGCCGAGGAACCGGCGTGAGCGAAAACTGGCTTGCCAGGCCGAAGCTCGCCGACGGAGCGCGGGCGAGCGAAGGCTGGCCTGCGCCGAACGCGTACGGCATCGCCGTGCAGAACCCGCACGTCTGCTTCCGCGATCCCGACCTGAAGGCGGCGGCGGTGGCGCGCACGACGGTGACGCGCATGCCGAAGGTCTGGACCGGCAACTTCGCGCAGGTCTACGAACTGCAGGCGCCGGGCGGGCGCTGGGCGGTCAAGTGCTTCACGCGATCGGTCGCGGACATCCGGGCGCGCTATTCAGCGATTGCCGCCGCGATCTCGCGATCGCGGCTGCCGTACTTCGTGGACTTCGAGTTTCTCGACGGCGAGATGCTGGTGGACGGCGCGCGCTGGCCGGTGTTGAAGATGCGGTGGACCGACGGCCAGCCGCTCGATCGATTCGTCGCATCGAACCTGGCGCGGCCGCGGGCGCTGCTGGCAGCCGCCTCGCAGCTCTTCGACCTCGTCCGCGCGCTCGAGCGGAAGAAGCTGGCGCACGGCGACCTGCAGCACGGGAACATCATCGTGCAGGAGTCCGGCGTCAGGCTGGTGGACTACGACGGGATGTTCGTGCCGGCGTTCGCCGGGACGGCGTCGCCGGAGATCGGCGCGCCGTCGTATCAGCATCCGCAGCGATCGAACGGCGACTACGCGGTCGGCCTCGATCGGTTCTCGGCGCTCGCGATTGGAACGGCGCTGGCGGCAGTGGCGGTGGACCCGAGCGTCTGGGCGGAGTTCCACACCGGCGACAATCTGATCTTCACGGGCGAGGACTTCAGGAATCCCGCCGGCTCCAGGGTCCTCGATCGACTGCGAACGCTCGCCGATCCGCAGCTCCAGTCGCTGGTCGAGGGTCTCGTCGCGGCCTGCGCGGCCAGGCCGCTCGAGGTATCGCTTCCGGCCCGGCCGATTTCGTTGAAGCCGATCGCGCGCCACGGATTCTGGTGGGTACCGGCGTCGACTGCAGATTCTCCGCCGCCGCCGCCAAGTCGGCCGACACCTACCGAGATCGTCACCGCGCGGGTCAATTCCGCCCTCAGTGGCCTCGGCGGCGTCGTCCGCCGGACGCTCAGCCAGAGGTTCCGTATCCGGATCCTGGTGCGGCGGGGACGTGGTCTAACCGCGGAGACCGCGGAGCTCGCAGAAGAGAGCGCGCGACACGGCCGGCTGCCCTCCTGCGGCGTCCGCGGTCTCCGCGGTTAGACGTGAGGCTGCGCTAGAATGAGCATCAGCTTTGCGGATTACCCTGAACGGCGAGCCGCACGACTTCGCCGGGCCCCTCACCGTGACCGACCTTCTGGCGCAGTTGCAGATCGACGCGCGCCGCGTCGCCGTCGAGCACAACCTGACGGTGCTCAAGCGCGACGCCTTCGATCGTACGACGGTGAACGACGGCGATGAAATCGAGATCGTGAATTTCGTCGGTGGAGGCTGAGCACTGGCAATTAAGAAGTAAGAATTAAGAATTCGTGGACCGCAATCGCAGAGAAAACTCTGCGGTCTCTGCGTTCTCCGCGGTTGCTTTCCCCGCCGCGAAGTAGGTACCCATGGACGATCTCCTGAAAATTGCCGATAAAACGTTCGCCTCGCGGCTGATCGTCGGCACCGGCAAGTACTCGTCGCACGCCGTCATGGTGCGTGCCCACGAGGCATCGGGCGCCGAGATGATCACCGTTGCGGTCCGGCGGGTGAACATCTCCGACCGCACCAAAGAGTCGATGCTCGACTACATCGACACCTCGAAGTACTTCCTGCTGCCGAACACCGCCGGGTGCTACACCGCGGACGAAGCGGTTCGCACGGCACGGCTCGGCCGCGAGGCCGGACTGTCGAACTGGGTGAAGCTCGAGGTGATCGGCGACGAACGGACGCTCTTCCCCGACAACGAGCAGCTGATCGAGGCGACGCGTGTGCTCGTGCGCGAAGGCTTCATCGTGCTGCCCTACACGACCGACGATCCGGTCGTCTGCCGGAAGCTCGAGGACGCCGGCGCCGCGGCGATCATGCCGCTCGGCGCGCCGATCGGGTCGGGACTCGGGATCCAGAACGTCAACAACCTCCGCATCATCCGCGAGTTCGCACGCGTGCCGCTGGTCGTCGACGCCGGCGTCGGCACGGCGTCGGACGCCGCGCTGGCGATGGAGCTGGGCGCTGACGCGGTGCTGATGAACACGGCGATCGCGGGCGCGCAGGATCCGGTGGCGATGGCCGAGGCGATGAAGCTGGCGGTCCGCGCCGGCCGGCTCGCCTACGCGTCGGGCCGCATTCCGCGCAAGCTGTACGCGAACGCGAGCAGCCCCGTCGAAGGCCTGGTCGGCCGCTAGACGATGCCGAGCAGCCCGGACGATCGTGCGGCGCTCGAGGCCGAGCGCGACGCAGCCGATCGGGAATACAACGAGGCGCTGACGCGCCTCGACCGGGCGATTCAGCAGCTGCCGCGCGACTTCCCGCAGCCGCCGCCTGGCGCCGACGAGCACCAGATCACGCCGCTCAACACCCTCTGGAAGATCGTGTCGCCGCCGGCGGCGGGCTTCCGGCGGGGGTTCGTCGAGGGCGTGCGTCGCGCGGTCGCGCCGCTGTTCGAACAGCAGCAGGCCTTCAACGCGGCGGTCGTCGATCATCTCAACCGCAACGTGCCGGTCGCGCGCGACACCCGCGCGTCGATCGCGTCGACGCTCACAGTGCTGCACGACACCATCGCCGAGCTCGTGCGCTTTCAGAGCCTGCTGGTGGTGTTCCTCCAGCAGATCACGCCGTATGTCGACACGCGCGACCGCGACGTCGCCGGCCTGCTCCGCGGCCTCTCCGGCGCGATCAACGCCGTCGCCGACGAAGCGATGAAGCGATCGGAGGCGCTGCTCGCGCGGGAGCGCCGGCACGACCTGCGTACGGGCGATCTCGAGACACGGGTCGCGGCGCTCCAGCAGCAGGTCGACGAGCTCCAGCAGGCGCTGGAGAAGGCGCGAGGGCGCTGATCGCACCTCTCGTCGCCGGCGTCGTGGTATCAGGCACCGGCGCGATCGTCACCGGCGTGATCGTCATGGCCGCGGTCGCCTGGTACGCCCGCGGCCACGTCGTGCGGCCGATCCGGATCTTCACGCTGCTCGCGATGGCCGGAGCGCTCGCGGCGGTCGCCGCGCTGGCAGGCGCCGCGGTGCCGCGCGCATTCCTGGGAATGTGCGCGGCGCTCGCGCTCGCCTGTTCCGTCAATCGCCGGCTGACCCGCCGGCCACGCCGTCCGCTGGCGCGCCGCGCCGCCTGGATCGCCGCAGCGGCGCTCATGTTCGCCGCGTTGCCCGGCGGCGTTGTTGCGCGTCAGGGCGGCGTGTTCGCGGAGACCTATACGACGATCGACATCGCGATTGCGCTGATCGTCTTCGCCCTCGTCGGCTTCGTCATGGTCCGCATCGTCCGCGGCATCCTCGCCGATCGCGATGATCGTCTGCTCGTCGGCGCGCTCGGCGGCCTCGCGGTCTATGTCGCGATGTGGTTCGACGCGTTGCCGATTCATTCAGCGGCGTGGCACTATCCGTTCTGGCTGCTGCTCGGCGCCGCGGATGCGCGCGCGTGGGGGAACGCTGAGAAGAACACTGTCAATGGCTGATGGCTCATGGCTGATGGCTATGGTCGATGGTTGAAGCTGTTGTTCCATCTGCCATTTACGATAGTCATCAGCCATCAGCCATTGACAGCGACAGCGACAGCGCGAAGCGCGCGATCAACGGCTCCGCGAGCGGCGTCCGCCGGCGCGTCTCGTCGACCTCCGCCGCCGAGAAACTGGCGCGGCAGAAGTAGGTGTCGCGGACCGGCTGGTACGTGATCATCGCGACGAGCGCGGCCGACGTCTGGTCGACGTCGATGTGCAGCGCGCGGCGGTCGTCGCCAACCTCGATCCATCCCTCGGTCACGCCGACCGCGTGGCTCGCCGATACGAGGAACGAGACCGCGTCGCCGTGCGCGACGCGCGTGCCGTCGAGCGCGAACGTCTCCGGCTGGACGCCGCCGTTGTGCGTGCGATAGCAGAGCGACGCGCGGTCGAAGGCGTCGGGCTGCAGCGTGACGTCGCCGAGCCGCAGCGATCCGACTGGAACCTCGCCCCAGTCGAACCGGTAGGTGACCTCGACCGTGGAGGCGGTGACGCGGATCGTTTTCGTCATCGGACCGAGATCGGTCGCCTGCGTCGCCTCGGCGACAACGGATCCGTCATCGTCCTGATGGACCGCCGGCTCGACGCGATTCAGGTCGGTGAGCTTCGGGTGGCCCGGCGATTCGAAGACGACCATCCCGCTGTAGAAATCGGCGCCCCAGTGGATGTCGTCGTAGAACCCGTGCGTCAGCGTGCCGCACAACCGATCGCCGCCGGCGGCCGCGAACGCGAGCGCGTGAATCGCCAGACCGCGGCGCGCGTTCAGCACGAGGGTCACGCCGGCCGTCTTCAAGGTGATCAGAAATCCGTCGCGCTCAACGCTCGGCTGAAGCCTTCGCGCTACGTCGGAATTGCGCTCGTCGCTCGACCGACGCGTTCGCGTGCCCTCCGCTTCACGACGTAGCGCGAAGGCTTCAGCCGAGCGTCCGGCGGGGGGCGGCGCGATTCGCGCCAGCCGATCGCGATAGCCGGCCCATCTCGCCTCGGTGATGTGCGTGCGATAGTCGCTCGACCACAGCTCGCACAGCTCGCGCCAGTCCTCGTCATTGGCGACCGGCTCGCCGGCGAGCTGCACGAACCGGCGCCAGCACGCCGTGTTGATGCCGATGTCGTCGCGTCCGGTCACGGCCCAGCGCGTGAGGTTGTACTTCCGCTGCTTCTTCACCGGCGTCGGGTCGTGCGCCGACTCGAGCTGGAGGCGGCACGACGCCGCGGCTGCGCCGGCCAGCTCGAGGACGTCCGACGGCCGAACGAGCTGGAACCGATCGTCGCGCGCGAGCGTGGCGTAAAGCTGTTCGATACGATCCCACTCGCTGTCGCCGGCCAGCGCCGACTCGGTGCGGTAGCGGCCGGGCCGGAAATCGAAAATCTCCGCGTCGTTCCCATACATCGCGAGCGCGCGCGGCGCCGCCGACACGTGCCGCGCCAGGTAGCCGACGTACTCGTCGAGCGACGATTCGGCGTGCGCGTATCGCTGAAACTGCTGGAATGCGATCGCCTTGTTCCAGATCAGCGGGATCGACTCGGCGTGCTGGCCGGCGGCAATCTGCGGCAGATACCGGAGCTCGGCGTTCCATTCCGGGTGCGCGCGCGCCGGATTGTCCCACTCCATCACGATCGCGCCGTAGCCGGCGTCCACGTAGTGTTGAATCAACCCGGCCGAGTAGGCCTGTTCGTTGACGAAGGCGGTGCGCGGACGGAACCCGAGCAGCCGCTCGTACACCTGGTGACCGATGCGCAGGTTCGCCGCGTTGACGGCCGCCGGCACCAGCGGACCGATCAGCTGCGCGTAGCCGCTGCCGACGAACTCGCACCGGCCCTTCTCGACCACCCCGCGCAGCGCCGCGAGCCACGCCGGGTCCGCCGACGCTGCGGATTCGAGCGTGAACCCGGTTGCCTCGATGCCGATCGGCGCGCCGGTGCGTTCCGCCACCCGCAGCAGCGGCCAGTAACAGCGGCGCACGACCTCCGCCCGCTGCGACTCCTCGATCGACGAGTAAGCGAGATTGAGATGGAAGATCGAGAACAGTCGCAGCATCAATCCGTCCGGATCGCAATCGCGTCGACAACGCTGCACGCGCGCGCCACCGCGTCCTCGCGCGTCGCGCCGGTAGTGATCACGAAACCGGCACGCTTCGTGTGATCGGTGACGGGACAGACCGTTTCGTCGCGCTGTACGAAGAACCCGAGCCGATGCACCCACGGGATCGCGGCGAACGCGTCAGCGCCATCGATCGCCGCGACCCGTCCCGGAGGGGGAAAGAAGTAGCGAATCGCGACGCCGCGGTGCCACCGCGGACGCAGATCCTCCGCCGGCACCTGCTCGCCGAGCGCGAGGCGAATCGCACAGCCGATCAGATCAACGCCGGTGCCGAGCGGGACCTGATCGGTCGACATCCATCCACCCGACAGCCGCGCCGCGATCTCGATCACGCACGGACCGCGATCGGTCCACACCATGTCGCCCTTCACGCTGCCGCTCGAGATCCCCATCGCCCGTCCCGCATCCATCGCCGCGGCCGCGATGCGCCGCTGCGCGGCCGGCGCAATCGCCGACGGCTGCTCGCCGCCGTTCTCGACGATGTACGGCGCGAACCGGTCGAGGTACTCGTAATTGCGATCGATGAACCCGCAGGTGGTGCCCTCGCCCGATACGAGCAGCCCTTCCGTGCTGATCTGCGGTCCGGCGAGGTACTCCTCGACCATCACCCCGCCGCGACGCGACTGGCTCGACGCGTGCGAGAAGGCCCACGCCAGATCGGTCGCTTCGGTCAGTCGCAACACGCCGCGGGCGCCGCGTCCGTCGATCGGCTTGAGCACCAGGGGAAAGCCGCGATCGCGCACGACCTCGATCAGCGCCTGCAGCGACTCGATCGCCTGGAACCACGGAATCGGGACGTTGGCGCGCCGGAAGGCCTCCTTCATCGCGAGCTTGTCAGCGGCGAGCCGTGCGCTCTCGATCGGGATGCCGGGAAGGTCCAGCGCCGCCGCGACGCCCGCGACGGTCATCGGCACGTCCGCGGCCATGCACATCACGCCGTCGATTGGACGCTTCGTCCGGTGGTACTTCGTAGCGGCGGCGATCGTGCCATCGACGTCGTAGGTGTTCGCCACCACCGCCTCGTCCGCGACCGCGAACCCCGGCGCGTTCGGGTTCATGTCGCTGACGACCACATGCAACCCCATCGCGCGCGCCCGCTGGATGCCTGGGACCGCCTCCGCGCCCGCACTGACGATCCAGAGGGTTCTGTCGCGTGTCACCGTCATGGCACGTGGCGCTCACAATTCAGGCGCCAAAGTACATCCCTCCGTTCACGTTCAGGGTCTGACCGGTAACGTAAGCGGCCTCGTCGCTGGCGAGGAACGCGACCGCCGATGCGACTTCGTCAGGCGTCGCGATCCGTCCGGCAGGGATGTTGCGGACCTTCTCGCGGCCGGCCGGCGTCGCGAGCTCCTTCGCGATCATCTCGGTCGCGACCAGTCCGCCGGCGATCGTGTTGGTCGTGACGCCCTGTCCGCTGTAGAGCTTGGCCAGCGATCGCGTGAGGTTGTTGAGTCCGGCCTTCGCGCAGGCGTAGTGCACCTGCAGCACACCGCCCCACTGTCCCCCGATCGACGAGATGTTGACGATGCGTCCCCACCGCTGCTGCAGCATGTCGGGCAGCACTTCCTGCGCGCACGCGAACGGGCCCCGGAGGTTGACCGCGAACATGCGATCCCAGTCAGCGTCCGTGATCTCCGGGAACGGTTTCTCCTGCGCGATTGCCGCGTTGTTCACCAGGACGCCAATCGGGCCGAGCGTGCGGCGAATCTCGGCGACGGCGGCGCGAATGCTCGCGCGCTCCTCGGCGACGAGCTGCAGCGTCATCGCCTCACCGCCGGCCAGTCGAATCGCCTCCACTACGCCTCGCGCGTCCGGCTCGCGCGTCGCGTAGGTCAGCGCGACGGCATGCCCGCGGGCGGCGAGCGTCGTCGCTATCGCGCGGCCGATGCCGCGGCTGCCGCCCGTGACGAGCGCGGTCCGGCGCGTCACCGCATCCCTTTCCGCGCGATCGCGCGGCGCGCGGCCTCTGCAATCGATCGGCCGGTCAGGCCGTACTTGTCGGCGAGCTCCTCCGGCTCGCCCGATTCGCCGAACCGGTCGTGCACGCCGACGAACTCGATCGGCGACGGGACCGTGGTCGCGAGCGATTCGGCGACCGCACCGCCGAGGCCGCCGACGATGTTGTGATCTTCGGCCGTGACGAAGGCGCCGGTCTCCCTCGCGCACCCGGCGAGGAGATCCGCGTCGATCGGCTTGATCGTGGACATGTTGACGACGCGCGCCGAGACGCCGTCACGCGCGAGCAGCACCGCCGCGTCGAGCGCCCGCGCAACCTCCACGCCGCAGGCGACAATCGTCACGTCGGATCCGTCGCGAATCACCCGTCCGCGGCCCAGCTCGAAGACGCAGCTGTCGTCGAACACGCGCCGGGCCGGGCTGCGCCCGGTGCGCAGGTACACCGGACCGTCGAAGTCGAGAATCACCGGCACCGCCTTCGCCATCTCGACCGGATCGGCCGGCGACACGACGGTCATTCCCGGAATCGCGCGGAACGCGGCGATGTCCTCGAGCGCCTGGGCGGAGGCGCCGTCAGGACCGGCGTCGAGGCCCGGGTGGCTCGCCGCGAGCTTCACGTTCAGCCGCGGATACGCGATCGACTGGCGCACCTGCTCGATCGTCCGCAGCGCGAAGACCGCGAACGTGCTCGCCACCGGCAGGCAGCCGGCGAGCGCCAGGCCGGCGGCGGCGCCGATCATGTTCTGCTCGGCAATTCCGAACTGGACGAACCGATCCGGATACGCGCGCCTGAAATGATGCGTCCCCGTGCCGCCCGCCACGTCGGCATCGAGAACGACGAGGGACGGGTAGCCATCGGCGATCGCCGTCAGCGCCTTGCCGAACGCCTCGCGCAGCGTTTCACCGCTCGTGCCGATGAGCGACGGTGCGAAGCGGGTGTCAGGCACGGAACGCGTACTCACGCGTGCGATCGGCCTCGACGCCGAGATCGGCGAGCGCCCGGGCGATCTCCTCGGGCTTGAGCTTCACGCTCCCGTGCCACGACGGCACGCCTTCCATGTAGCTGACGCCTTTCCCTTTGATCGTGTGGGCGACGATCACCGTCGGTCGATCGCGCCGGCTGCGTGCGTCGGCGAACGCCGCTTCGATCCCGTCGAAGTCGTGTCCGTCAATCGGACGCACGTGCCAGTTGAACGCCCCCCACTTCGCGTCGAGCGGCTCCACGCCCATCGTCCGCTCGTTCAGGTCGTCGCTCTGCATCTTGTTGTAATCGACGATCGCGCACAGGTTGCCGAGGCGGTGATGGCCGGCCGCCATCGCCGCCTCCCACACCTGGCCTTCCTGAAGCTCGCCGTCGCCGAGCATCACGAAGACACGGCCGTCGTGCTTCGTCTGACGGAAGCCGAGCGCGAGGCCGACCGCGATCGAGAAGCCCTGGCCGAGCGAGCCGCACGTCGCGTCGATGCCGCGGATGCTGGTGGTGGGCGATCCCTGGAGCGTGCCGCCGAGGCGGCGGAACGTGCCGAGCGTCGCGCGATCGAAGTAGCCGCGCAGATAGAGCGCAGCGTAGAGCGCCGGACAGGCGTGGCCCTTCGACAGCACGAACCGATCGCGTCCGTCGCGCAGTTCGCGGAAGTACAACGTCGCGAGCAGGTCGGCCGCGGACAGGCAGCTGCCCGGATGCCCGGAGCCGGCGTCGTGGATCAGACTGACGGCGATGCGGCGGATCTCGGTCGCGCGCGCCTCGAGGTCAGACATCGAGGTTCCAGAACTGACGGATGCGGCGCAGAACGCCCTCGACGTCGAGCTCCTGCAGCCGGCACAGCTCGTCCTGCGATCCCGGGGCGATGAACGCGCACTCGACGCCGAGGCGCAGCACGTCGCATTTGATCCGCCGGTCGGCGACGAACGTGGCGATCGCCGACCCGACGCCGCCGTCGAGCACGCCCTCTTCGATCGTCACGACGCGCGGCGAGCGGTGCAGGATGTCGGCGAGCGCCTCCTCGGGGAGCGGCTTGAGGTAGCGAAGGTTCACCAGGCCGCAGTCGACCCCCCTGCTCCGCAGCCGCTCCGCCGCGTCGCGGGCCACCTTGAACTTGTGGCCGACGGCCATCACCGTGAGATCTTTTCCTTCGCGGACGATCTCCGGCCGCCTGAACGCACCGCGCGTCTCGCCGAGCACCTTCGGATCGATCTCGTCGACCGGACCGTACGGCATCGCGATGATCACCGGCCGAGCCAGGTCTTCGAGCTCGTCGCGCACCATCCGCTCGAGCTCGTAGCGGTCCTTCGGATAGAGCACGCGCAGATTCGGCAGCCCGCGCCAGTAGGCGAAGTCGTAGATGCCGTGGTGCGTCGGGTTGTCGTAGCCGGCAAAGCCGCTGCGCACGCAGAGGATCAGCGTCGGCAGGCTCGCGAAGCAGACGTCGTGCACGAGCTGATCGAACGCGCGCTGCATGAAGGTGGATTGATAGACGATCACCGGCTTGAAGCCCTCGAGGGCGAAGCCGACGGTCATCGTCATCGCGTGCTGCTCCTCCATGCCCGGATCGAAGCAGCGCTCGGGAAACTTCCTGAACACCGGCTGCAGCCCCGACGCGTAGAGCGTCGACGGCGTGATCGCGACGATGCGTTCGTCGCGCTCCATGGCTTCGCCGATGACCGCGGCGGCGACGTCCTGGTAGCCGGTATAGGCGAAGCCGTCGCGGCCCTTGCCGGTTTCGGGATCGAAGGGAAACGAGAAGTGCATCCGATACGGGTGGCCGTCGGCCGGCTTCCAGCCGTGGCCCTTCTCGGTCTTCACGTGCACGAACGGGATCTGCGTCGACTCCCGGGCACGCTCGAGCGCCCGCGCCGTCGCCTCGATGTCGTGGCCGTCCACCGGTCCGATGTAGTCGAAGCCGAGCGCGGTGAACAACTGCTCCGGCTCGCGGTGATCGGGCCGCAGCGACTGCAGGTAGTTGTGGAGCGCGCCGAATCCCGGGCTGATCGCGTAGCCGTTGTCGTTGAGCACGATCACGAGGTTGGTGTGCGTGGCGACCGCCGCGTGGTTGAGGCCTTCGAAGGCGAGGCCTTCGGCGAGCGAGCCGTCGCCGATGACCGCGACCACCGAGCGCGTGTCGCCCTTCAGCGCCCTCGCCAGCGCGATGCCGAGCGCGACCGAGATCGACGTCCCGCCGTGGCTGGCCTCGATGATGTCGTGCTCGCTCTCGGTCTTCGTGACGAACCGGCTCATGCCGCCGAAGGTATTCAGCGTGCGGAACCGATCGGCGCGGCCGGTGACGATCTTGTGGGTGTAGCCCTGGTGGCCGGTGTCCCAGATGATCGTGTCGCCGGGCGACTCGAACACCTTGTGCAGCGCGAGCGACAGCTCGATGGTGCCGAGATTGGCGCCGATGTGTCCGCCGGTCACGGCGTTGCTCTCGATCAGGAACCGCCGGATCTTCGCGGCGAGATCGTCGAGCTCGCCGAAGCTCGCGGTCCGGACCCGTTCGGGCGTGAGCTTCGAGAGCTCGACCGACAGCGCGTCTTTCTCTGTGATCATGGTGTGTGTGCCGCAGCCGTCTTCATGCCGCTTTTCTCGCGATGACGAATACGTCCCTGCCGATGCCGAGCCCGGCCAGCCGCCGGTACATCTCCTGGCGCAGCGCGCTCATGTCGGCGCGCGCCAGCGCGAGCTCGAAATGCTTCCGCTTCGCGTGGCAGGCGCGCCCGAGCTGATCGTTGCCGACGTAGTTGTCGCCCATCAGCAGGAACAGGTCGATCGGAAACGACGTCTCCACCGAGACGACCTCGAACCGCTCGGCGAGCAGCCGCTGGATCGACTCGACGTCGAAGTAGTTCACGTGGTGCGGCGGCGCCACCCACCACGGCGCCATCCCGCACCCGCCGCGCAGCGCCGCCTGGAACGGACTGTAATCGTTCGGCACCATCAGCGCGACGAGCCCGCCGGAATCGAGCAGCCCCTGGACGAGGCCGAGCATCGCGCGCGGATCCGGCAGATGCTCGAGCACCTCGTTCATGTGGACGACGTCGAAGGTCCCCAGCGACGCGGCGGCGCCGCGATCGAGAAAGCCCTGCGTGACGTCGAGGCCGAGCCCGCGGCTGTGCGCGACGGCCTGCGATGCCGGCTCGATGCCGCGAACCTCCCACCCGCCGCGTTCGGCGCCGTGCTTCAGAAACAAGCCCGGTCCCGACCCGACGTCCAGCAGCCGCCGGCGGCTGCGGCCGTCGAGCAGCCGCTCGAAGGCGTCGAAGCGCTCCGCGTAGACCAGATCGAGCCACTCGCGATCCTCGAGGTGACGCTGGATGTAGAGCGGTTTCTCCGTCGCGTAGTACTCGTGGCGGTAGACGTGCTCGAGTTCCGCCGGCGTCGGGATCGGAACGATGTGCTTGAACCGGCAGGCATCACATTCGATGACCGTGAATCCATTGGCGGCGTCGAGCGCCTCGCCGACGTGGTCCTGCCACGCGATCTGCTTCGTCATCTACAGCTGTGTCTGGAGGGACCGGACGAATCCGGAAATTGTACACTGAAGCCCCGTTGATGCTCCTGTTCGTCGTCGAAGACCGCTGCGCCGAGCGGCCGCTGCGCGACGCGCTGGCCTCAGCGGCACGGTCGGGCGCCGCCGTCGCGGTCTTGACGGCCGATGCGCTCCTGGCGATGCAGCTCCGGCGCGAGGGCATCGACGCGCGCCTCACCAGCGACGGGTTGACGCGGGACCGGGTCGACGAACTCGACCGGGTCGCGCTGGACGCCGTGGCAACCGCGTACGGAGACGGCTCCCCGCCTGAGTACGCATCGGTTCACGGCACGCCGTTCGGCGCGTACCTGGAATACACGCTCATCCCGTCGTTCGTGCGCGCGGTCCGCAACGTCGCAGCCGCTGACGGAGCCCTGACCGCGTCTCCGGCGCCTGACGCGATCGTGCTCGTCGGCGGCGGCGCACTCGTCAAGGCGGCACGTCTCGTCTCGAGCTCGCGCGGGATTCGTGCGCGATCGATCGCCGGCAACCTCATCCGCCGGACGATTCACGCGGCGGCGCGCCTGATGGCCGGCCGCACGACGAGATGGGTGAACACGGATTTCCGCGCACTCGTGCTCGAACCGGGCTTCATCTGGCTGTTGTTCCTCAAGGGATTCTGGAATCGCCTGTTCGCGCCGGCGCCGCCGCCGTTGACCGGCGCAGCGCTGATCGTGATTGGCGATCGGTTCACGGCGGATGTGGTCGCGCGGCTGCGCGGAGCACGTCCGATCGTGCTGGCCGGCGCGACCCAGCCGGGACGCGCGCTCTTCGAGTCGTCGCCGGATCTGATACCGATCGAGTCCTTCAGCGAGCCGCGCGATCTCGCTCGCTGGCTGCGCTCGGTGTTCGCAGCGCTCGCGGACGCCGTCGCGATGTGGCGCGACGCCGATCGCGGCCGGCGGTTCGTGGTCGCCGGGTCGCCATGCTGGCCACTCGTGCGACGAAGCGTGGTGCTCCACCTGCCGGCGTGGATGCCTGCGCTTCGCCATTTGCAGGTGCTGGGTGTGCGCGCGGCTGGAGCTGCGCCGGGAGCGGCACTGTTGGCATCGACGGACGTGACCGCTTACAACCGTCTCGTCATCGACACGCTGCGGCGATCGGGCATCGCGTCGACAGGGATTCAGCACGGCATCGTCGGCCAGGCCAACGGCCACGACTCGGTACAGGTGGACCGGCTGGCCACCTGGGGCGCGACCACCGAGGCCACCTACCGCGGATGGGCGGCGACGCGGGCGCGCGTGACGCTTCGCGCACGGTTCGTCGTCACCGGGAATCCGCGGTTCGACGGCCTCGCGTGCCGCGTGCGCGAGCGGCGCACCCGGGCGCCCGAGCCGCGTGGGGACGCCCCGTTCACCGTGACCGCGTGCACCGGCTTCGTCAGCGATTTCTCGGTGGCTGCGACCGAATACGAAAATCTGCTGATGCTGGACGACCTGCTGGCGTGGGCCGGACAGCATGCCAATACACGAGTGATTCACAAGATGCATCCGGGGGAAGAAGCCAGGCACTACGAGCTCGCCGCGAGCGTTCTGCGATGGGATCCTCAAAGGCTCACGCGAGTCAGCACGCCGACGCTGTACGACGAGTTGCAGCGATCCGACGTGATGGTCGCCGCATATTCGACGACGATTCTGGAGTCTGCCGCGCTGGGCACGCCGGCGATCGTGATGGATGCAGTGGTCGTTGGTGGCTACGGTCTGCTGGCACTCGATCGGATCCGCGGCGTCTCGATTGCGAAATCGCGCGCTGATTTGAATGCGCAGCTCACGGCTCGCATGAACTGCGCTGACGACGGCGTGCCGGCGCCCGACGATCCGGCTCTGGTCGGGTACATTGGAACGCTCGACGGTCACGCCGCCGAGCGCATCGCGCAGCTCATCGACGTCACGTAAGATACCGTGAACAGATGAGCCTGCCGGAGCGTAGCGCATCCGTACAACGACTCGGTCTGGTTGTTCTCGCCTGGCTGCTGCCTTCATCGGTCTTCGCGCAGATCCCGCAGGCCTATCAATTGTTCGTCGGCCGCTGCGCGTCGTGTCATGCGGCAACGGTCGGCAAATCGACACGAGCGCCGAGCCGGCGCGACCTCGGGCAGCGGACGCCGGAAGCCATTCTCGGCGCGCTGACGAACGGGACCATGGCCGTGCACGCACGCGGGCTGAACGACGGTCAGAAGCGCGAAATCGCTCTGATGCTCGCGGGAAAACCGTTCGGCGCGGCAGCGTCCGGCGACGCCGACGCGATGCCGAACCGCTGCGGCCGCGACGCCGCGTTCACCAATCCGCTCGACGGCCCGCAGTGGAACGGCTGGGGCGCGGACGTGGAGAATTCGCGCGCGCAGACCGCAGCGGCCGCCGCGCTGCCGGCAGACGCCGTGTCGCGGCTGACGTTGAAGTGGGCGTTCGGTTTTCCCGGCGGCGAGTCTGCGTACGGACAACCGACGGTGGTCGGGAACCGCGTCTACATCGGTTCCGACAACGGGTTCGTCTATGCGCTCGACGCCCCGACCGGCTGCGTGCACTGGTCGTTCCACGCGCAGGCGGGCGTGCGAACCGCGATCAGCATCGGCCGCATCGGGATCGATGATTCGGAACGCTTCGCCGCCTACTTCGGCGACCTCAAGGCGAACGTTTACGCGATCGACGCAGCGTCGGGGCGGCAGATCTGGATGCGGCGAGCCGACGAGCACCCGCTCGCGCGCGTCACCGGAGCGCCGACGCTGTGGGGCGGCCGCCTGTACGTGCCGGTCGCGTCGACGGAAGAGTTCGTCGGCGGCCATCCGAAGTACGAGTGTTGCACCTTCCGCGGCAGCCTGGTCGCCTACGACACCTTCGACGGCAACGTCCTGTGGAAGCGGACGACGATCGCGCAGCCGCTCGCGCGGACAGGCAAGACGTCGATCGGCACGCGGTTGTGGGGGCCGGCCGGCGCCGCGGTCTGGTCGGCGCCGACCGTCGACGCGCGCCGCGGCCTGATCTACATCGCAACCGGCGACGCGTACACCTCGCCGGCCGCGCCGGAATCCGACGCCGTCATGGCACTCGATCTCGACACCGGCCGTGTGCAGTGGACGAAGCAGTTGACGGCGGACGACGCGTTCGTGTGGCCCTGCGAGTGGGAGAACTTTTCGGAAACATGCCCGCCGAAGCCGGGGCCCGATTTCGACTTCGGCATGTCGCCGATGCTGCGTCACACCGACCGGCGCGATCTCATCGTCATCGGACAGAAGTCGGGTGCCGCGTGGGCGCTCGATCCCGACCGCCGCGGCGCGATCGTCTGGCAGCACCGCGTCGGCAAAGGCAGTTGGGACGGCGGTCTGATGTGGGGCGCCGCGGCAGACGATGCGCGCGCGTACTTTCCGAACGTCGATTCGTACTACGGTCCCGGCGCTGCAGGGGGGCTCGCGGCGCTCGACCTTGCGACCGGTGATCCGGCGTGGTTCACGCGCCCGCCCGCTCGATCGTGCGGCGCCGACGCGCCGTCGTGCAGTCAACCGCAGTCGGCGGCCGTGACCGTCATCCCCGGTATCGTCTTCTCCGGCAGCACGAACGGCGTCATGCGCGCGTATCGCACCACGGACGGACGCATCGTCTGGGAGTACGATACCGCGCAGCGGTTCACGGCCGTCAACGGAGTGGACGCGCACGGCGGCAGCCTCGACGGACCCGGGCCAACCGTGGTGAACGGGATGGTCTTCGTCAGCTCCGGCTACGCCACGGTCGGCAACCGCAAGCCGGGCAACGTCCTGCTCGCGTTCTCCGTGCCATGACATCTCGCGACGTCAGATGCCTTTTTTCTTGAAGACCCGCGCGCAGAAATCCGATCCAAGTCCTTCAATATCGCCGCAATCGCGAACCTCGACCTGTTCAAATCCCAGTGCCCCGAATACCGCGCCGTAGTTTCTCGGGAAGTGCCTCCACGAAACGCCGTGCTCGTCCTCGACGGTGATCAGCACGTCACTCGTAATTCTCGCCATATCGGCGAAAATCCACTCACTGTCGGGGTGAATGTGTTCGAGAACGGCCATCGTGTAGACGAGGCCGAATTGCTGGTCGTGAAGCCTGGTGATGGCGTCCTCGACGGGGTCGTTCCAGAGACGCAGCGTCTGTTGAAGCTCTGGAAAGGTGGCACGCAGCAGTCGAATCGCCTCGTCGTTGATTTCGATGCCTGACAGTTTCGTGAAGCCTGCCTTGGCGAGATGATGCAGGTTCCGGCCGACGTTGCAGCCAATCTCGAGAATCTCCGCCTGTTTGGGAACGTGGCGGTTGACGATGTCCATCAGGAACAGACTGCGATCCGAACCCTCCAGATAACCGGCCGGACGATTCGCTGGATCGGGTCTGCGCCAGAAATCGTGCAGTTCTGCGGCGCTCGCGGCACGACGCAGAATTTTGCCAAGGCGACCGCGTGCGCGTCGAAAGTCTTTCCGCCAATCGTTCACGACGCACGATACCACGTCAACCGAGACCGGCAGGTTCCTCCGAATCTCGAGTACCCACGCGAGCGGCGAACGGAGCCACGGTGCGAATCAGACACTCGTCTCGCGCGACGCCTTCCGCGCGACGATCACCGTGTTCTGACCTCGCGGATCGCCCGGAACGCTGACCAGTCCCTGCTTCAGACCGATCGTTTCGGCGATCGTGAAGTGTCTGCCGATCAGCGCGGTGATCTGCTCGAGGCTGTACTCGCGCTCGTGCATGTAGGTGATTGGAATGTGCCCCTGCGAGTTCTGCGGCGTGCTCAGTACGAGGACGCCGCCGGGCGCGAGGACGCGGTGCAGTTCCGCGACGAACCGTTCTTCGTCGTCCACGTGCTCGATCGTCTCCATCGACAGCACCGCGTCGAAAGCTCCCTCGTCGAAGCCGGTCGCGGTGCCGTCGACGACATGGTAGAAGACGTTGCGGTCGGTGGTCGCGGCGCGCGCCTCGGCGATGGTCCCGGCGTCCACGTCGCCGCCATGAGCCTCGCGAACCGATCTGGCGATCGCCCGCACGCCGTGGCCGGCGCCGCACGCGAGATCGAGCACCTTCATCCCGGGCGCCAGATGCCGCAGCGCGATCTCGTAGTGATACCCGATCTGATCGGCCGACCAGGTGCGGCGTCCGTTCACCTCCTGGCGCGGCTCGCGGTAGATCTGCCGGGCCGTCTCGCGGGCCCGCCGCAGCGTCGCTTCGTCGTAGCGCGGCGGGTCCGGAAGGTAGCGGCAGCGGAACGACTCGGGATGTTGAAACAGGAAGAACTTCGGGTGGATGCGGAAGATGTCGCCGCCAGCCCCTGCCGGCAGCATCGCCTCGGCCTGTCGAAGCGCGCCGACGCGGTAGACGTCAGCGGTGAACTGCGCGGGAAAATCGTCCGGCAGCTTCACGCAATCGAGCGAGCCGGCGCTCGCCACCCGGAGCATCTCCCGGCTCGCCGCAACGTCGAAGAACATGTGCAGGCCGTCGACGCGGAGCACCTGCGCGCCGCCATCGAGCGCCGCGGTCGCGGCGACCATGCGCGCCAGCGGGCTCTCGTCGTGGCCGAAGCACGTCGCGACACGGCCGGCCGGAAACCGTGCCGCGGCTTCTGCGAACGCGCCCGACGCATCGGCCGACGGCGCCGCGAGGATGACGCGGCTCGCGTCGATCTCCGCAAGCACCTTCCCCACGGTCCGCCACACGACGGGCACGCCGTCGACTTCGTTCATGCACATGTCCGGCGCGCCCGACCACGACATCGAGCTCGCCTGGACGATCACGTATTGGTCCATCTCGTTCCCGATCATAACGGCCGGGCGGGTCAGGCAGGTCGGGCAGGTCAGGCAGGTCGGGCAGGTCAGGCAAGTCGGGCGGGTCAGGCGGGGCGGG
Organism: Vicinamibacterales bacterium; assembly: GCA_035259385.1. GTDB lineage: Bacteria > Acidobacteriota > Vicinamibacteria > Vicinamibacterales > CAVVIG01 > QHWK01. The sequence continues at coordinate 24,534 of DATFWL010000100.1, forward strand.
CGCGTCTCACTCCAGCAGGAACCGCACCGCGCCCTCGAGACGGCGCGCCCATGACGCTTCGTCGTGGCGGCCACATTCGTCTTCGATGTAGCGGACCCGCGGCTTGCCTTCGTGGCGGCCGCGCCGGTCGACGCCGTCGTACGCCACACGCGTGCGGCGCTCGCGGCGGTCGCGCGCGAATCCTTTCCGCGCGAGCAGCCGCCCGAGCCGGCGCACGTCGCGCAGCGTCCCGGCGCCTTCCTGATGACCGACGTCCACGTACAGGCGGCCGTGCGGCGTGCGCGCCTCGCGCACGAAATCGAGAATCGCCGCCTGACCGAACCAGATCGACGGGCTCATCGCGCCGGCGCGGCCGAAGATCGACGGGCACCGGAAGTAGGCGTAGAGGCTGACGAGTCCACCCATCGACGAGCCCAGGATCGCGGTCTCGTCGCGATGGACTTGCGTGCGGAACAGCCGATCGATGCGCGGCTTGACCGTCGCGGTCAAGAACTCGAGGTAGGCGTCGGCGCCGCCGCCGCCGTGCCGCCGATCGGGAAACGGGCTGTACTCGCCGAGCCGCGCCTCGCCCATGTTGTGGACGCCGACGACGATGGTTTCGAGACCGGAGGCCGCCAGCCGTTCGAGCGCGCCGTCGAGATCCCACGTGCCGGCAAACGCGGTAGCGGGATCGGACAGGTTCTGGCCGTCCTGCATGTAGACGACCGGATAGCGGCGACCGCTCGGATACGACGAGGGCAGGTAGATGTCGATGGTGCGGCGGTTCCTGAGCTGCGGCGACCAGACGCGCTCGAGCGTGCGCTTCGTCATTCGAGCGGACGCTCGGGCGGCGGCGCCGTCGCGAAGAAGTCGTGGTAGAAGCGCGTCGTGTAGTCGCCGACGAGCGCGTCGACGCGCTGCGGGTCGGACGACGCCACGATCACGCCGGCGTGATGTTCCTTGCGAATCGTCTTCGTGATCTCGCGATCGGTGTACGCCGACAGGTCCGGCGTCTCCTGCCGTGCGAGCGTGAGCACGATCGCCGCGTAGTCGTCCCGCCTCGGCGGCACCGTGTACTCGTCGCCGCCGACCTCGATCTTCGCCCACTCCTGCCACAGGTTGACGCCGGTCGCCGCCTCGATCGTGTCGACGATGAATGCCCCGCCAACACGCGCGGACGTTTCGAGAAATACGAATCCGCGGTCCGGCTGAAGCCCGATGCTATTGGAATTCGCCCCTCCTGCCCCTCCTGCCCCTCCCGCTCGTATGAACTCCGAGTGCGAGACGCCGCGCTGCATGCCGAGCATCCCCTGCAGCCGGCGATTCAGCTCGAGCAGCGCCGCCCCTTCCGCCGAGCCGTCTGCCAGCCGCCGCGTGATGAACAGGCCGCCCTCGTGGGCAATCTCCATCGGCGGCCGGCCGTACTTGAAAGCGACCGCGAACACGACGGCGCCGTTCCAGAGGATCGAGTCCAGGTGGTAGACGTCTCCGGCGACGAACTGCTCGAGGACGGTGTTCGATCGGGCGTCGCCCGCGGCGTGGAGCGCCTGCCACAACGCCTCGTGCGACTGGATCTTTCGGATGCCGATCGCGGCAGCCGACGATCGCGGCTTCAGCACCCACGGCGGCGGCACGCGCGCCGCCCACGCGTGCACCGACTCGTCGTTGAAGGTCGCCGTGAATTCGGGCACCGGGATGCCTGCCGCGCGCGCTGCCACCCGCATTGCCAGCTTGTCGCGGAACCGGCTCGCGGTGGTCCGGCCCATGCCGCTCACCTGCAGATGCTCGCGGAGCATCGCCGCCAGTTCGACGTCGAAGTCGTCGAGCGCCGCGATGCGATCGATGCGGTGGCGCCGCGCGATCTCGTCGACGCGCCGTTTCACGCCCGCCTCGTCTGCGTCACGCGCGATGGTGTGAATCTCCGCAATCGAGTCGCGTGGCCACTCGGCGTTCGCCAGCGAGTCGGCGGTGAGCAGCAGTACGGTCGCGCCCTGCCGTCTCGCCTCGCGCAGGAACGGGTCGCCTTTGAAGTAGGTCGCGATGCAGAGGATCGTCATATACTGACGCTCGGCTGAAGCCTTCGCGCTACGGTCACATCACGGCTTACATCACAATGCATCGCGAACATCACCGCTGGTACTCCGACCGCCTCGGCCGCGACATGGGCGTCGTCGTGCACGGCCACTGGGGAGCGCCGATGATCCTGTTCCCGACGAGCGGCGGCGACGAATGGGAGTACGAGCAGCAGTCGATGATCGGCGCGCTCGCCGAGTTCATCGAGGCGGGGCGTCTCAAGACCTTCTCGGTCAACGTCAACCACGGCGATTCGTTCGCCAACCATCGCGCGCATCCGCTGCATCGCAGCTGGATGCAGCGGCAGTACGACGCCTACGTCCGCTACGAAGCGGTGCCGTTCGTGCGCAGCCACTGCCGTTCCGACGACATCGGCATCTCGACGATGGGAGCGTCGCTCGGCGGGTATCACGCGGCGAATACGTTGTTCAAATACCCCGACGTCGTCAAGCGCTGCTTCGCGCTCTCGGCCGTGTACGACATGAAGCGGTTCATGGACGGCGCCTACGACGACAACTTCTACTTCAACAACCCGGTCGACTACATGGCCAACGCGGCGGACCCGTGGCAGCTCGGCCACCTGGCGTCGTGCGACATTCACCTGGTCACCGGAAGCGGTCCGTGGGAGAAGAGCGACGAGGCGTACAGGATGTCGCACATTCTCTCGAGCCGCGGCATCCGTCATCATCTCGACGACTGGGGGCCGCTGGGCGGCCACGACTGGCCGTACTGGAAGCATCAGATGCAGGAGTACTTGAGAGATGGCTGATGGCTGAGGGCTCATGGCATAGGTCAAGGGGTGACCATCAGCCAGTAACCATATGCCATCAGCCCTCAGCGATCAGCGATTCGAGCTGACAGCCCGCATGCGCGAGGGATAGAAACTCGTCGGGTCAGCTTCGAACCGCGACATGTACTCCTCGTACGACAGACGCCCGAACAGCCCCGGCGTCAACGCGTCGAGGAGCGCGCGTCGATCCGCGAGGTCACGGAGCGACGGATGGCGGAACAGCAACTCCGCCGCACAGTCGTGCAGGTCGAACAGCGCGTGCAGGCAGCAGATCTTGAGCACGCGCTCGGGTGTGCTGCGGTAGCCGAACGTCTCGTCGTAAGAGGGATGGGCGAGGTCGCGCAGGTACAGCGCCTCTCCCCATACGACCTGACCCATCGTCGTCTGCGCCGGGATGTCGTACACGAACGGCGCCGGCAAGTCCGCCCGGCTGTACCGGTACGGCGTCAGTTCGAAGAGCGAGAACCCGCGTCGGCGGAGATAGCGATCGACGTTGTCGAACGTATTGGCGTACTCGTGGACCGCGCCGTGGAACATCGCCTCGAGCTGGATGCCGAGCACACCGTCGTCGAGCACACGCTCGGCGCCCATGAGCACCAGGAAATCGCCGCCGTCGGTATCGATCTTCAGGAAGTCGGGCGGCGCCTGGCCGCGGAAATAGTCGTCCAGGTACTCCTGCTTCATCAGCCGCTGCGCGCCCACGGCGCTCAGCCGTGGAAACGGCTGCACGTGACGTGTCTTGATCAGGTCGGCGCGTTCGTCCGGGGGAAATACCCGATCGAAATGCGGCCACCCGACGAACGCGGCGTCATAGTGCACCTTGGGCCGCCGCTCGATTCCCGCAAGACGATGAATCTCGGCTACCAGCGGGTCGAATCCAACAGCCCACAGACGATCGCCGAAGGCGTTCCAACGATCCGCGATTCCGCCGCTTGCGCCGACGTCGACCAGGCGAAAATCGTCAGCGCCCCACGGCGGCTGATCGACGACGCGTGCAACGAACTCGTGTACGGAGGACATCGAGGCAGGAGCCATTGACCATATGCCGTCAGCGATCAGCCATCAGCGATGACAGGTATCACAGACCGAAGCGGCTCAGGATGTAACGGCCGCCTCGAATCACCTGCTCGTCATCGATCCACACGTTGCACGCTCGGGTGAGGACGTCGATGTGCGTGCACGATTTCCACGGCGCGCCGGTCTGGCTGCCGTACGGATCGCCGAACGCGAGGTGGACGCCCGGCACCTTCTCGTCCTGGAGCAGCACGCCGATCATGTCGTCGAGCGCGATGTTGGTGCCGAAGGCGAGTTCGCCGACGCGGTCGCTGTATTGGTCGGTGTGACAGTACGCCCAGAACTCCTGCTCGAGATCCGTGCGCACGCAGTGCGCCGCCCGCAGACGGCCGCCGCTGATCTCGAGTGTCAGCGGCGTCGCGCGGAGGTCGCCGTACTTCGGACCGAAGTAGTCGCCGGCAGTGCCGTCGCAGACGAACACGCCGTCGACGCTCTTCGGCGTCGTGAACACTTCGCCGGCCGGCAGGTTCGACCAGTAGCGGCGGTTGATCAGGCCGCTCGTCTTCACCCACGTGAGGGCCGGATCGAACGTCGCGGTGAGCGCGGTGCCCCCGGGGGTCTCGACGCGCAGCCGCTCGGCGCGCGTCATGCGCTCGCACAGGAGCTGGCTGAGCCGATCGACCAGGCGGTAATCCGCCCGCATTCCCTGCTGCATGATCTGGGGCGTCACACCCACCATGTGCGCGTAGCGGATGCCGCGGCGTTCGACCACGGACACGATCGCCATCCGCGCGCCGAGCTCGCCCTGCTGCGGCTGCACGCACAGAATCCCGGCGTCCGCCTGCTCGAGCGCCTCGAGGACTTCCGCCGGCGCCGCCGTCATCGGCCGGGTGGCGACCCGTTCGATGAGCACGCCCTGCCACGGCGCGCCGACCTCGTCGAGCGCCGCCGCAATGCTTGCCGCGACGTCACCGCTCGCCTCGTCGGCAATCAGCGCGACCCGCTCGTCGGGTCGAATCGCCAGGCACACTTCGACCGCATTCCGTGCGCCTGCTTCGAGGGCGGCCGTGACCGTTCCGAACATCGCTGGACTCATCCGGTTCATTGTACGGGGTGTATGGGACCGATAGGCCCAGAGGCTGTGTAGGCTGGGACCGATGGGCCTCGGCTCGGGCGAAGCGCAACCCCTCCGCGACCCAACCCATGGGCCTGTCAGTCCTACACTCCTGCGCGCCCCACCCTGAACGCCGCCACCTGTCCTCCGCCTGACGTGACGTTCGCGAGACCGGTCGAGCTCAATCGCGTGAGAAATCCCGCGAGCGTGCCGCGGAAGACGTACGGCGCAAAATCGACCAGCATGTCGCGCATCGTGACGCCGTCGCCGTCGCAGATCGGAAACACCTCGCGGCGGACGGCAATCTTTTCCTGCGCGACCCAGCCGCGCGGCCGCTCGGCGACGGCACGGGCGATCGCGTCATCCCACTCCGCCCCGGTCGTCTCCCAGCCGAGCGTCACGCCGGTGCCGCCGTACTCGTCATTCGGCTTGATCACGAACCGATCGCGGTGCCGGCGCAGATACGGCACGAGATCGATCGACGCGCCGTCGCGGCTGACGCGGCGCTCCTCGACCAGCGCGGTCCACGGGATGTGCCGGCGGATCATCGTGCGCTCGTCGTCGGAGAAGAGCGGCGCGTAGCGCTCGTCGGTCAGCACCGCGAAGAACGCTTTCTTGTGGGGAATCTTGCAGCGGAGCGTGTTGGCGACGCAGACCGCGCCCGCCTGGTACGCCTGCAGCAGCGCCCGGCACTCGTCCTCGCGCGCGACGATGTCGTTGATCAACACGCGCCGGTAGACGAGATCGATGGCGACGCCGCCGGCGACGAGACGGCCGCGATCGAATGCCAGATCGCGCGGGTCGCAGATCGTCGTCGGCACGCCGGCGGCGACGAACCCGTCGCGGAGCAGCTCGAATTCGCTGTAGGTCGGCACATCGCGCCAGTCGACGATGGCGACTTGCGGAGCGGCGGCAGTACCGCCCCATTCGCGATAGCTGGCCACCAGCGCCGGCAGGATTGCGTCGGCGGGGCGATAGGGGCGCGCGTCGATCCGTTCGCGGAAGCTGGCCATCAGCGGCAGCTCCGAGAACAGCGCCGCGAGTCCCTGGCTGTAGGCCGGGCCCGCCGGCGACTCGGCGTTGTACTCGGCGAACTGGAGCGACTCCGGCAGGATGAACGCGTCCGCGCGCGCCGCCGTGCTCGTCGTCGGATAGCCGGGATCGATCCGCGCGAGCCTGATCTCGTCCTCGCTGAGGGCGAGATCGGCCAGCAGCTCCGGCCGCTCCATCGCCGCGCGCGTCACCCGCTCGCCGAGCGTCCAGAGCGTCTCGACCACCGCCTTCACGCGCGTTTCGTCGGCGGCGGTCAGGAAGAAGGGCCGGAGGAACGGGCAGAGCACGCGGTCGCCGAAGCGCAGCCGTCGATCGCGCTGGGCTGCCGTGATCTGCGCGCAGAGCGCAGCCGCACTTTCTCGGCTGAGCAGGGTGTTCCAGACTGCGGCGGCGTCGAGCATCACAACAATTAAGAATTTGGAATCAAGAATCAAGAATTCGTGACTCGCATCGGGACATCTCGGTACGAATTCTTAATTCTTCATTCTTACTGCTTAATTTCACACCGGCGTCCCGGTTCCCACGCCGGTCATCTGCGCCCACTTCGGCCACGACTGCTGCGGCGCGCCGTGCAGCGCGCGGTCGATGGCCAGCTCCGCCATCTTCTGCACCGCCAGCTCGAAGTAGTGCGGCGTGATCCGGTCGCGCTCGAAGTCGGGCGCGGGGTTCAGGAAGTCGATCGCGTACGGCACGCCGTCCTGAATCGCGAACTCGATCGTGTTCATCTCGTAGCCGAGCGCGGTGTTCAGGGTGCGCGCGTCGCGGACGATCCGTTCGCCGAGCGCCGCCGACAGGTAGGCGTGATCGACGTTGTAGCGCCGCTGGTGCGGGTCGTAGGCGACCGGAATGATGTCGGTCTTGCCGAACGTGAAGCAGCGCACGTACTGATCGAAGTGGATGAACTGCTGGAGGGTCATGCAGTACGGCGCGGTTCCGTCGTAGGCGCGAATCAGCTCGTCGCGATCGTTCACCTTGTAGACGTGCCTCCACCCGCCGCCGGAGTACGGCTTGAGGATTGCCGGTCGGCCGACGTAGTCGAGCAGGCCGTCCCAGTCGATCGGATACCCGAGATTGTGCAGCGACTCCGCGGTGAGGTCGATGTCCGCCGGGTAGCCCTTCTGCGGCAGCACGACGGTCTTCGGCACGGCGACGCCGAGCTTTTCCGCCACCGAGTAGTTGAAGAACTTGTCGTCCGCCGTCCACCAGAACGGGTTGTTGATCACGTAGGTGCCTTCGAGGACCGCGTGCTTCAGATAGGCGCGGAAGTACTCGACCTCGTGTGAAATCCTGTCGACGATCACGTGATAGCCCGACGGCTCGCCCATCTTCGTGCCGGTGAGCGTGACGAACTCGCCGGTGATCCCGTGCTCGCGACCCAGCGCGTTCACGCGATCGAGGAACGCCGGCGGGAACGCGTACTCCCGGCCGCACAACAATCCCACTTTTGCGCTCATACCTTGTACGCCCTCGCCGACTGCTCCACGCTCTCGCGCGTCTCTTCGACCAGCGACTGCACCACCGCCCGGAGGTCGCCGGTGTGGCGGTAAACGTCCACCTGGCGCTCGGCGCTGGTGCCATCCGACAGGATCCTCTTCACGTACTCGATTTCGCGCCGGCTCCCGAGCGGATCGACCACATCGTCGACGAACTCGAGCAGTTCGAGCGCGAGGGCGCGCATCGGCACCTCACGCCGCTTGCCGAAGTCGATCAGCTTGCCGTCGATGCCCCACCGCGCCGCCCGCCACTTGTTCTCTTCGATCAGCGCGCGATGATAGCGGCGGAAGCCGAGGTTCCGTTCGCGCAGCGTGTAGAGCTTGACGATGATCGCCTGCGCGAGCGCGGCGATCGCGATCGCCGCCCGCGGCGCCGTCGGCACGTCGCAGATCCGGAACTCGAGCGTGCCGAAGGTCGGGTGCGGGCGCAGGTCCCACCAGATCTTCTTGGCGTTGTCGATGCAGTGCAGCTCGACGAGCATCCCGACGTATCCCTCGTACTCGCTCCACGACCGGAAATTGTCGGGGATGCCGGTGCGCGGGAAGCGGCGGAACACCGCCGTGCGAAACGACTTCAGCCCGGTGTCGCGCCCCATCCAGAACGGCGAGCTCGTCGACAGCGCCAGCAGGTGCGGCAGGAAGTAGCGCGCCTCGTTCATCAGATCGATCATCGTCTGCCGATCGGGCACTGCGACGTGCACGTGCAGGCCGAAGATCAGCAGCGATCGCGCCAGCTGCTGCAGCTCCTCGACGATGGTCTCGTAGCGCTCGCCGGGCGAGATCACCTGGTCCACCCAGTTCGAGAACGGATGGGTGCCGGCGGCGGCGATGCGCAGGCCGGTGCGCTCGGCGGCGTCGGCGAGATCGCGGCGGTTGCGGATGATCTCCTCGGCCAGCTCGGCAACGTTCGCGCAGATCTTGGTGCCGACCTCGACGATCGACTGGTGCATCTCGCGCTTGATCGCGTCGCCGAAGGCCGGCGCGCTCGACGCGAGCAGCTCGGACACGTGCGAACGCAGCTCCCACGTATGCGGATCGACGATCTGGAACTCTTCCTCGACGCCGACGGTGAAGGCGTGGTCCACGGCCGCCTATCATATCGCCGCGGCAACCAGGGCGGCCACGCGCGCGGCGCCGCGGCCGTCGACGAGCCGGCTCGCGCGCCGCCCCATCTCGGCACGCCGATCGGCGCGGCCGATCAGTCGCCGAATCGGATCGTGCAGCTGCTGCGGCGTGAGCCTGCCGAACACGCCGGCCGTGACCGCCGCGCCTTCCGCGTCGAACGCCGACGAGGAGCGAGCGTGATCGTCGGTGAGGCAGACATGGACTGCGGGCACGCCGCACGCCGCCAGCTCGTAGGCGCTCATGCCAAACGACACCACCGCGAGCCGGCTCGCGCGCATCAGCGGCGCCAGCGACTCCGGCGCGCTCGCGATGCGGACGGCGTGCGTCGAGCGCGCCACGGCGACACTCAGCGAATCGTCGCGCGTGAATGCCGGACCGGTGACCACACAGACGGCGAGCGGCATCGGCAGCAGATCGAGTGCGGCGAGAGCGATCTCGGTCAGCCCGGCCGGATCGCTGCCGCCCATCGTGACGAGGACGTCGATCGCCGGCGACGCGTCGCTGATCTCGGGCGATGGGGCGTACTCGGTCACGAACTCGCGGCGCAGCAGCACCCATTCCCAGCCGGCGCAGCGCCGGCCGGCGAAGCCGGCCCAGTCCATCTCATCGACTTGCGGGACCGGCGGATAAAACGCCAGGTCAGCGGCGAGCCGCCGATCGGTGCCGTCGTCGATTGACACGATCCGGATGCCGCCCCCACGAATCGCATCCAGCGACGCGCGCGACAGCGCGTCGCGGACGTCGACGACGAGCGCGGCGGCGGTGTGTGACGCCGCGATGGCCTGCAGTTCCTCTCCGTAGTCGGCGTGTACGTCCGCGTTGACCGCGTCGACGGCAAATCCGGCCGCACGCACCGCAGCCGCGCCAGCCGTCTCGAGGCCACGCATCGCGAACGTCACGGTGCAGTGCTCGCGATCGCGGAGCTCGGCAGCGAGCGCGAGGCAGCGCGACACGTGTCCCATCCCGACGTCGTGGTTGCCGTCGCAGCGGATGATGAGGGTCCGCATGCCGCTCACCGATTTCGACTGCAGGTCGTCGCCGGCAGCACCTCGCGATCGTGCTGCAATCGGTCAGGAGACGACTGGTCGCGCTGCGTCATGATTATCGAGCGAACGAGCCATGGTGATAACTGAGCCGGAGCCGATTGGGCAGCACCATCGCCGTCCGCTCAGCGCTCGCAAAGAAGGTCCGGACGGCGGTCACCTCGGGTGGCAGGAGAACGACTGTTTCTTCCATCGATGATGACTGATCGCCGCAGTCGATGTTTGCCAGCACGCGAAGACGCTGATCTTGAACGAAGACCGTGCAGTTCACATCCCGGCTCGCTCCGGGTGCCGTCGCGACGAGCAAAGCCCTCGTCTCTGCCGACGCGGGAACCAGGACGAAAGCAGTGGCCACGTGAGCGGCGGGCGTGGCGGGCACATGCTTCGAGAGCGTGGTAAGCGCTGGAGATCGCTCAACGTCGCTATCTGTTCGGGGCGGATTCTCATCCGGTCGAAGACCTCGCGATAGTAGGGCACGTGATGGTAGGCGTGCCGGATCAACCGGCGCAGCCGCAGCTCTTGCAACGCGAGCACCTGCTGTGCAGATGCCCATTGCGTAATCATCAATACGTCATACATCTGCCGCGCGCGTCGTGTGATCAGTCGATTGCGCAGCGCCTCGCGCATGAAAAGACGCTGCCGCTCCAGCCGTTGCCAGAAACCTGGCGAGGCTTTCTCACCAGCTTGGCCGACGATGCGCGCGAACTCATCCAGCTCGTTGACCCGCTGAGGCAGGAGCCGCAACTCGACGAACGCCTTTGCCGTGTCCATGCACACTTCGGTGACCAGCTTCACCGGCCAGTCCTTGATGAACGACTTGCCGGCGTGCCGGCTCTGGAACAGCGTCTCGACTTCTCGCAGCGTAAAGCCCTTCGCGTGCGCCGCCGCCGCCACGAGCACGTGAGCATGTCGATACCGGAAGCGAAGACGCAGGA
>DATFWL010000101.1:0-6626 GCA_035259385.1 Vicinamibacterales bacterium
ATGCTGTTCAAGCTGCTCACCGATGCCGGCGACGAGGTGCTGGTGCCACGGCCGAGCTATCCGCTCTTCGAACCGCTCACCCGCCTCGACCTGGTTGTCACGCGGGCCTACGACCTCGACATCCACGGCGGCTGGACCATCGACCTCGACAGCGTCGAACGAGCGATGACGCCGCGTACGCGCGTGCTGCTCATCGTCAGCCCGAACAACCCCACCGGATCGTATGTCCGCGACGAGGAGCTCGATCGCCTCGCCGCGTTGTGCGCGCCGCGTGGCGTCGCGATTGTCGCCGACGAAGTGTTCGCGGACTACGAGCTCGAGGCCGGCGCCGGCCGGCGGGCAGGACGCGCCGCGACGCGCACCGACGTCCTGGCCTTCGCGCTCGGCGGCCTGTCGAAGTCGGCAGGGCTGCCGCAGGTGAAGCTGGGATGGATCGCGGTCGGCGGGCCCGATGCGCTCGCGCGCGAGGCCCTCGAGCGTCTCGCGCACGTCTGCGACACGTACCTTGCGGTGTCGACGCCCGTGCAGCTCGCCGCCGGCGCGCTCATCGAGCGCGGCGCATACGTGAGAGATCAGATCGCGCGGCGCGTGTCGGCGAACTACGCCGCGATTGCGGCGGCGCGGGACGCGGCGCCGTCGGTTCGCGTCTTACGAAGCGACGGCGGCTGGTATGTCGTCCTGCAGGTGCCGTCGCTCGACTCGGAAGAGAATCTCGTCCTCGACCTGCTCGCCAATGACGAGGTGCTGGTGCACCCTGGATATTTCTTCGATTTCCCCCGCGAGTCGTTCGTGATCGTCAGCCTGCTTCCGCCGCCGGCGGCGTTCAACGCCGGCATCGATCGCGTGCTGAGGCACTTTACGTGCAGCGTGGGGCGGCCATGAACGCGTCGGCCGGCCGCCGCCGGGTCGGCATCCTCGTCCCGTTGTTCTCCATCCCGTCCACCAGGAGCTGGGGCATCGGCGATATCGGCGACGTGGAGCCAATCACCGCGTGGCTCGCCGCGGCGCACGTTCGCGCGCTGCAGCTGCTGCCGTTGAACGAGATGGCGCCCGGCCAGCAGTCGCCGTACTCGGCGATCAGTGCGATGGCGATCGATCCGATCTTCATCCGCGTGCCGGACGTACCCGAGTTCGCGGGGCTCGGCGGCGAGACCGCGTTGTCGCCGGACGATCGCGAGACGCTCGCCCGGGTCCGGACCGCGGCGGGCATCGCCTACCCCGACGTGCGCCGCCTGAAAATGGCGTCGCTGCGCGCGTCGTTCCAGTGTTTTCTCGAGAAGGAATGGCGGCGCGACTCGGTTCGCGCGCGGGAGCTGCGCAGCTACGTCAGCGAGCAGGCGTGGTGGATCGAGGACTACGCGCTCTTCCGGGCGCTGCACGCGCGCGAGGGCGAGCGGCCGTGGACTGAGTGGCCGATCGAGCTGCAGCGGCGCGAGCCGGCGGCGATCGACCGCGCGCGCCGCGAGCTGGCCGATCAGGTCCTGTTTCAGCACTATCTCCAGTGGATCGCCGGCACCCAGTGGCAGCGGGCGCGCGGGCACACCAGCGGCCTGCAGCTGTTCGGCGATCTGCCGTTCATGGTCGACGGCGACAGCGCCGACGTGTGGTCGCGGCAGTACCAGTTCCGCCTCGACGTCTCGGTCGGCGCGCCGCCGGATGCGTTCAGCGCCGCCGGCCAGGACTGGGGGATGCCGCTCTACGAGTGGGACGTGATGGCACGCGAAGACTACCGCTGGCTGCGCGAGCGGGCCCGCCGCAGCGCCGATCTGTTCGACGGCTACCGCATCGATCATCTCGTCGGGTTCTATCGCACCTACGGCAAGCGCCGCGACGGCGGCGAAGGTTTCTTCACGCCGTCCGACGAACCGTCGCAGCTCGGGCAGGGCGAACGGCTGATGGATTTGTTCCGCGGCGCCGGCGCCGAGATCATCGCGGAAGACCTCGGCACCGTTCCGGACTTCGTGCGCGGCTCACTCGCGCGGATGGCCGTGCCCGGCTATCGGGTGTTCCGGTGGGAGCGGCACTGGCACACGCCAGGCCAGCCGTTCCGTGATCCGCTGGAGTATCCGCCGACCTCGGTCGCCACCTCAGGCACGCACGATACCGAGCCGCTGGTCGTGTGGTGGGAGCGCGCGCCGGAAGAGGAGCGTCGCAAGGTCGCCGATCTGGCGTTGATGCAGCGGCTGGCCGCCGGCCGCGACCTGGTATCGGCCCCCTACCAGACGGTCGTGCGCGACGTCCTGCTCGAGGCGCTCTACGCGTCCCGCTCGGATCTGCTGCTGCTGCCGATTCAGGACGCGTTCGGCTGGCGCGATCGCGTGAACGAACCGGCGACGGTCAACGACGACAACTGGACCTATCGCCTGCCGTGGCCGTCCGACAGGCTCGACGAACAACCGGAAGCGCGCGCAACGCAAGCGCGGTTACGTGCGTGGGCCGGGAAGTACGCGCGCGCTCGTGTCGCCGATCGCAACACCACCGTGCAATAACGCCTCGGCCGGCCTCTCGGCGGTATCGCCGCGCGGACAGCCCATCGGACGAAAACTGATTCGGAAACCGACCGATTTTTTGCCTTGCCTTCGCTATCGACGTGGCCCGCGTTTGGCAACAGAATCGGCCATGACCATGCGGGTGACGGCGGCGGACGTGTTGAAGGCGGGCGTGACGATCCAGCCCGAGGAGGCCGTCGCGATCGCACAGCAGTTGATCGCGGCGTTCCGCTCCGGCGGGAGCTCCGGCGTCGTCGAGCCGCCGTTCGGACCGCCGACGCCCGATCGCGTCGTCCTCAACGCCGACGGATCGGTCGTCTGCAGGGGATGTGAAACGACGCCGGTCGTCTCGGAGATCGCCATCCTGCTGCAGGCGCTGTTGCCGCCCCCGCCGGCACACGTGCCAGGCGGCCTGCGCTACACGGTTGCGCGCGCGCTGCTCGACGTCGACGTCGCGCCGTTCGACTCGCTCGATGACCTGTCGCAGACGCTCGCGCGGTACGAGCGCGGGCCGCGCGACCAGATCGTGATCCGGCTGCTGCAACGGATGGCGGCGTCGCGGACGCTCACGCCGGCAGCGTTCGCCGAGCGGCGCCGTCCGACGCACAGCACCGAGTTGCGGCGCGCATTGCGCGACGCCGAGCTGCAGCTGTATCAGCAGCAGCGCGTGTTGCAGGAGCCGACGGCCCGGCCCGTCGCCCTGGAGGGCGTGATCGTGTCGCCGCGCCCGCCGCGCACGCGACGCGTCGCGGCGGCGATCGCCTACGTGGCGGCCGGCGCGCTGCTGGCGGTCACCGGCGAGTTCGCTTATCGATCGACTGGTGAGGGGGCGATGCCGCCGATTGTCTCGCCTGCGGCCGACGTCGGTCGCGCGCCGTCGACAACGAGCACACCGCCGGAAGCTGCAGCTTCTGAAGTCGGGATGGAACGAAGCGTCGAGCGTCGCACCGCCGGCACGGACGTGCGCCTGCATTCACCGCATACGGCGGCCGCCAATCAGGCATCGGCGACTCGAGTTTCGTCGACCGCAGCAGCCAAGCGGGCGACTCACCCGCGGCGCATCGATCCGGATGCAAAGTCCCATCGCGGCGGCGGCAAGGAGAGCGTGCTCGACCGTCTCAAGCTGCGCTGGCTGCGAAACGTGTTCGCCAGACCGTCATCCGAGCGGCGGTCCAGTTAGCGTCGCGGGAAAGCAACCGCAGAGATCACAGAGCACGCAGAAGATCTCTTCCGGTTGCTTTTCCGCGCGGCACCGCGGTCGGCGTCGCGCCCGGAGCCGCGTGGCATAATTGAAGGTTCATGGCCACGCTCTATCCGTTCCGGGCGCTGCGCCCCGCGCAAGATACCGCCGCCGGGATCGCGGCCGTTCCCTACGACGTCGTCAGCACCGATGAAGCCCGCGCGCTCGCGGACGGCAACCCGCTCAGCTTTCTTCGCGTCTCTCGCGCCGAGATCGAACTCCCGCAAGGCACCGATCCGTACGCGAACGAGGTCTACGACCGCGCGGCGGCGAACTTCGCCGCGCTTCGCAAACAGGCGCTCGTCGTCGACGACGAGCCGGCGCTGTATTTCTACCGCCTTCGCATGGGCAGCCATGTCCAGACCGGACTGGCCGCCTGCTTTTCGATCGACGAATACGACCGTGACGTGATCAAGAAGCACGAGCGGACCCGCCGCGACAAGGAAGACGACCGGACGCGGCACATGATCGCGCTCGGGGCGCAGACCGGTCCGGTCTTTCTCACCTACAAGGCGTCGGACGACGTGGATCGCATCGCCGCGCGCGCGACGGCCGGGCCGCCGCTCCTCGACATCACCGCGGCCGACGGCGTCCAGCACACGATCTGGCCGGTGCGGGGCGCCGATCGCGACGCGCTCATCCGGGCGTTCGCGCGCATTCCGTCGCTGTATATCGCCGACGGCCATCATCGCGCGGCGAGCGCCGCCCGGGCGCGGACCGAACTCGGCGAGCGCGGCGGCGCCGGCCACCCGCTCGGCGACGGCGCCGACGCCACGACGATGCTGGCGGTCGCGTTTCCGCACAACCAGGTGCAGATCCTCTCCTACAACCGCACGGTGAAAGACCTGGGCGGGTTGTCGCCGGAGGCGTTCATGGCCGCCGTGCGCGAGCGCTTCGAGGTTGTGCCCGGTCCCGCGACGCCGGCGAGGCGCGGCGACATCGCGATGTACTTCCAGGGTGCGTGGCAGACGCTGCGGCCGCGCGCGCCGGCCGCGCCGGGCGATCCGATTGGCAATCTGGACGTCAGCGTGCTCCAGGAGCAGTTGCTTGCGCCGGTGCTGAAGATTGCCGACGTGCGGACCGACAAACGGATCGAGTTCGTCGCCGGCGTCCGCGGGACCGAGGTGCTCGAGAAGCTGGTTGATTCCGGCAGGGCCGCGGTCGCCTTCTCGCTGTATCCGGTGAGCGTCGCCGATCTGATCGCGGTGTCCGACGCCGGCGAGATCATGCCGCCGAAGTCGACGTGGTTCGAGCCGAAGCTGAGGGATGGACTGTTGATTCACGTGATCTAGCGCCTGCGGAAAAGCAACCGCAGAGCGCGCCGAGCTATGAAAGTTCTCATCGCCGACAAGTTCGAGAAGAGCGGCGTCGACGGCCTGAAGGCCGCCGGATGCGACGTCGTCTACCAGCCCGATCTGAAGGACGTCACGCTGACAGCGGCGATTCGCGACACCGCGGCGGACGTGCTGGTCGTGCGCAGCACGACCGTGTCGGCGCCGATGCTCGAGGCAGGCGCGCTGTCCCTGGTCGTGCGCGCGGGCGCCGGCTACAACACGATCGACGTCGCGACCGCGTCGAAGCGCGGCATCTACGTCTCGAACTGCCCCGGCAAGAATGCGATTGCGGTGGCGGAGCTCGCGTTCGCGCTGTTCCTCGCGCTCGATCGCCGCATTCCCGACAACGTCGCCGAACTGCGCGCCGGTGCGTGGAACAAGAAGGAGTACTCGAAGGCGCGCGGCCTGTACGGGCGCACGC
This sequence comes from Vicinamibacterales bacterium, assembly GCA_035259385.1. Lineage (GTDB taxonomy): Bacteria > Acidobacteriota > Vicinamibacteria > Vicinamibacterales > CAVVIG01 > QHWK01. Next base: position 5,485 of record DATFWL010000101.1, read on the forward strand.
TCGGCCTGCTCGGCTACGGCAACATCGGCCAGGAGGTGGCGAAGCGCGCCCACGCGTTCGGCATGCCGATTGTCGTCTGGAGCCGCCGATTTGCGACCGGTCGCGACAGCGTCGCCGACGAGCCGATCCCGATGACGGTCGCGATGTCGCCGGAGGAGGTCGCGGAGAAGTGCGACGTGCTGAGCGTCCACCTCGCGCTCAACGCCGATACCAGGGGCATCGTCAACGCCGCCGTGCTCGGAAAGCTGAAGCCGGGATCGTACTTCGTCAACACGGCGCGCGCCGAGGTGATCGATCAGGCGGCGCTCGAGCAGGCGGTGCGCGAGCGTGGCATCCGCGTCGGTCTCGACGTATTCGCGAACGAGCCGAAGGACGCGACCGGCGCCTTCGCCGATCCGGTGGCGTCGCTCGCTGGCGTCTACGGCACGCATCACATCGGCGCGTCGACGGATCAGGCGCAGGAAGCCATTGCCGCCGAGACCGTCCGCATCATCGCCTGTTACAAGGACAGCGGCAAGGTGCCGAATGTCGTCAACCTCGCCAAGAAGACCCCGGCGACGCACATGCTGGTCGTCCGGCACCGCGATCGCCCCGGCGTCCTCGCGCACGTCTTCGATCGGCTGCGCAGCGGCGCGATCAACGTGCAGGAGACGGAGAACGTGATCTTCGAAGGCGCGCACGCCGCCGTCGCGCGCATCAACCTCGACGGAAAGCCGCCCGACGGGGTCCTTCGCGAAATCTACTCGGGCAACAGCGACATCCTCGATCTGCATGTGGTCACGATCTGATTTGTCTTCGTGGTTTCGTGCCTTCGTGGCGGCTCCCGTCGGTTGAATGCGCCGCGGTTCGATAGATGGAGAATCCGATGGCAACCGTTCATCGCGTCTACAATTTCTCGGCGGGCCCGGCGGTGCTCCCGGTGCCGGTGCTCGAGGAAATCCAGCGCGACCTCGTGTCGCTGCCCGGTGTCGGCATGTCGATCCTCGAGATCAGTCACCGGTCGGCGGCGTTCGAAGCCATCCTCGCCGATGCCGAGCAGAGCATCCGCACTCTCGCGAACATCCCGTCCGACTACAAAGTGCTGTTCCTGCAGGGCGGTGCCAGCCTGCAGTTCCTGATGGTGCCGCTGAACCTGCTCACGC
>DATFWL010000102.1:0-13415 GCA_035259385.1 Vicinamibacterales bacterium
CTCCCACCGCCGCTGCCCGCTCGCGCGCGACCGGATCGACATCCGATGCCGACCTGCTCGACGCCTGGTCGCGACCTGATCGCGACCCGATCGCGACCCGGTCGCGATCGGGCACTGACCGGATGCCGACCTGATCGAGACCTGATCTCAACCTGATCGCAACCTGATCGGCATCTGACGCCAACCTGATGCCGATCAGATCCCGATCAGCGGCGAAGCCGTCGAAGTAGGCGCCGATCGCCCAGCGACGCGGATGTGGGGGGTGCCGGGCGAGGCCCAGGCTGAACGCAAGAGTGGAATGTCTGCCGTCAGCGGCGATGACGACTGGTGCAGAGAGCGAGACGTCGCGCCCGCCCCGACTGACCCTGACGCCGACGACTCGCGGCACTCCCGAAGCCTCGTCCACCACCGCGCGGCAGACGCGGACGCCCATCTCCAGTTGGCATCCGGCCGCGACCGCGTGCTGCAGCAGGATCCAGTCCAGGTCGCGACGCAGGATCGCGCGGCCGCAGATCCCGGCCGGATAGCGCCCCTCGACCGCGACGCCGCGCTCGCCCGTCAGCAGCATTCCGCCGACGCGCAGTCCGCGGGCCTCGACGTCGTCCGCGACGCCGAGCGCGTGCAGCCGCGCCAGCGTTCCCGGATTCACGGTGTCGCCGCACAGCTTGTCCCGCGGGAACGTTGCGCGATCGAGGATCGTGACACGCGCGCCGGCGCGCGCGAGCACGAGGCCGGCGACCGCACCGGCGGGCCCTCCGCCGACGATCACGACATCACGCTCGCCCAATGACGATGGCGCTGTTCTTGGAACCGAAGCCGAGACAGTTGCAGAGCGCCGCCTCGACCTCGGCCTGGCGCCCGCGATTGGGTATCACGTCGAGGTCGCACGCCGGATCGGGCTCGAACTGATTGATGGTCGGCGGCAGGAATCCGCGCGAGAGCGCCAGCGCCGCGGTGACGACGCCTGCCGCGCCCGACGCGCCCTGCGGATGCCCGATCATCGATTTCACCGACGACCCGGCGAGCCGCTCGGCGTGTGCGCCGAACACCTGCCGGACGCAGCGCGACTCGACGGCGTCGTTCAGCTGCGTCGACGTGCCGTGGTAGTTCACGTAGCCGATGTTCTCGACGGCACGACCCGATCGCTCGATTGCCAGCGTCATCGCGCGCACGATCTCCTCGCCGTTCGGCGCCATCTGCACGCGGTGATAGGCGTCGCACGTCGAGGCGTAGCCGTCGATCGTCCCGTAGACCGTCGCGCCGCGCGCGCGCGCCCGCTCCTCGTTTTCGAGCACCACCATCCACGCGCCCTCGCCGAGGACGAACCCGTCGCGCCTCCGGTCGAACGGACGCGACGCCTGCGCGGGCTGATCGTTGTGCGCCATCGACACCGCCTTCATGCGCGAGAAGCCGAAGATCATCCCGGGCGTCACGCATGCATCGGTCCCGCCGGAGAGGATGACGTCGGCCTCGCCGCTGCGCAGCAGCGCCGCCGCGTAGCCGATCGCGTCGCTCGAGCTCGTGCACCCGCACGACAGCACGTGGCTGATGCCGTGCAGGCGTAAGGAGATCGAGATCTCGCTCGACACCATGCCGACGATCGACACCGGGATCGCGTACGGCGTGACCTTTCTCCCGCGTTCGACGAAGAAGTCGTAGTACTGGCGCTCGCCGACGTCGATCCCGCCGCCGCCGCTGCCGATCACGACGCCGGCGTTCCGCTCGCCGACGCGCAGTCCGGCGTCGGCCCACGCTTCGCGCGCCGCGATCACCCCGATCAGCGCGGCGCGGGAATAGCGCTTGGGATCCGCACGGTAGTCGTTGTCCCAGATGTCGTCGCCGTCGAGACTGGGCACATCGTCGATGGTGACGCCGGCCACCGGCGCGGCGACGCGGCAGCCGAAGTCGGTCGTATCGAATTCAGTGATCGCACGCGTGCCGCTGCAGCCGCCGCTCACGGCTCGCCAGAACTGCTCGCGTCCAACGCCGAACGGCGACACGGCGCCGATCCCGGAGATGACGATGCGCGGGCCGCCCGAGTGACGCATGGGCGATATAGTAGCGCCAGCGTGGCGGCGCGTGCGTTCGTCTGGACAGGTGGAGCGCTCTTCGTGACCGCGCTCATGTGGTGCGCGTGGTGGTACCTCTTCGAAGCCGGACAGTCCATGCCGTACACGGGTCGCGATGCGATCGCTTTCGACGCCGGGCTCTTTTCCGTTTTCGCATTGCACCACAGCCTGTTCGCCCGCGAGACCGCACGGCGCTGGCTCGATCGTGTCCCGCGCGAACTCATCCGCCCGATCTACGTGTATGCCGCGAGCCTGCTCTTCATCGCGGTGTTCGCTGCGTGGCGGCCGATTGGCGGGGCGCTCTACCGCGCCAGCGGGTTGCCTGAGCTGGCGCTCGTGATGTGCCAGCTGGCGGGCGTCGGCCTGATCGTCCGGGCGGTCGCGCGAATCGACGCGCTCGAGCTTGCGGGCATCCGCCCGGCGGGCTCACGCGACGAACTGCAGACGTCCGGGCCGTACCGGTGGGTGCGACACCCGTTGTACTTGGGATGGGTCGTGGCGGTGTTCGCGACACCCCACATGACAGGCGATCGCCTGGCGTTCGCTGCGATCTCGACGGCGTACCTGATGCTGGCCGTCCCCTGGGAGGAGCGCTCGCTCCGGCGCGCGTTCGGCGACGAGTACGTCCGCTACCAGCGGGCGGTGCGCTGGCGGATGCTCCCTTTCATCTATTGAAGCGGGAGTCTTCGTCGAGCCCGGCGGGCGCCTGCCCACCCGCTGGCGCGCCCTTTTCGATGAACACCATCGAGTGCTGCGACGGGATGTCGAACTTCTTGCCGCACGTCTTGCAGGTGACCGAATCGTCGACGCGGATCATGTAGTCGCGCAGCTTGCCGTAGAGCGCGCGGTCGCGCTCGTCGGCGCCGTGCGGCAGTCGATCCTTCTTCGTCCGGACCACCCAGCGCATCTGGTACTCGTTGGTGCGCCTGCACCGTGGACACGTGAGCTTGTCGGTCCGCGTCTCGTTCCGGTTGTTGAAGAAGTCGCGTTCATCCAGCGCCATCTGTCGATGATAGCTCGGGTGGCCCAATCGGGCACCAAACAGCCGGGACGCTACAATTGGCCATGGCGAACGAAGGCGCCCGTAGCTATCCCAGCGAACTGCCGGTGCTCGCGCTGCGGCAGACCGTCGTCTTTCCGCTGACGCTCCAGCCGCTTGCAATCAACCGCGCGATGTCGATCGAGTCGGTGAACCGCGCGCTCGGCGGCGACCGGCTCCTGTTCATGACGCTGCAGAACAACGACAAGGACGAGCCGGACGCGCAGGATCTGCGCGCGATCGGCACGGTCGGCGCGATCCGACAGATGGCGAAGGTCGCCAACGGCGTCCACGTGATCGTCGAAGGCCTGATGCGTGCCCGGATCGACACCGTCTCGCGAAGCGGACTCGCCCTGCGCGCCACCGTTTCCTCGGCGGCGGACGTCGTCGAACGGTCGATCGAAGTGGACGCCTACGTGAGACGTCTCCACGAGCTGATCGATCGCGCGCTGTCGCTCGCCTCCGGGCTGTCGCAGGAGCTGCGCGGTCTGGTCGCCGGCATCGACGATCCGCTCCGGCTCGCGTACCTGCTCGGCAGCCTGCTCGACCTGAAAGCGGAAGAGAAACAGCAGATCCTCGAGCAGAATTCGCTCACCGCGAAGCTGCAGGCGGTCTCCAACGCGCTCGGCCGCGAGATCCAGCTGCTCGAGATGAAGAACAAGATCGAGTCGGCCGCGCAGCAGGAGATGACCGACGCGCAGCGGCAGTACTACCTGCGACAGCAGCTGAAGGCGATTCAGGACGAGCTCGGCGAAGGCGAGAAGACGGAAATACAGGAGCTGCGCACGCGTCTCACCGCCGCCCACCTGCCGGAAACCGTCGGGAAGGTCGCCGAGCGGGAGCTCGAGCGGCTGGCGCGGATGACGCCGGCATCGCCCGAATACCAGATGATCCGCACCTACTTCGACTGGGTGCTCGACGTCCCCTGGTCGACGACGACCGACGATCATCTCGATCCGATCGCCGCCCGTCAGGCGCTCGATCAGGACCACTACGACCTCGACAAAGTCAAGGATCGCATTGTCGAGTACCTCGCAGTTCAGAAGCTGAAGGCGCAGCGCAGCGGGTCTGCCCAGATCAAAGGACCGATCCTGTGCTTCGTCGGGCCACCAGGCGTGGGCAAGACGTCGCTCGGCCAGTCGATCGCGCGCGCGATGAACCGGAAGTTCATCCGCATCTCGCTCGGCGGCATCCGCGACGAAGCCGAGATTCGCGGCCATCGCCGCACGTATATCGGGGCGATCCCCGGCCGCATCGTGCAGGCGCTGAAGCAGGCGGGCGCCATGAACCCGGTGTTCATGCTCGACGAAATCGACAAGATCGCGGCGGGCGGCTTTCAGGGCGATCCCGCCGCCGCGCTGCTCGAAGTGCTCGACCCGGCTCAGAATCACTCGTTTCGCGACAACTACCTGGAGATCAACGTCGATCTGTCGCGCGTGCTGTTCATCGCGACCGCCAACCAGCTCGGCACGATCCACCCGGCGCTGCTCGATCGCATGGAGGTGATCTCGCTTGCCGGCTACACCGAGGACGAGAAGCTGCACATCGCGCGGCGCTACCTGATTCCGCGTCAGCTCGAGGAGAACGGGCTGACGCCGGAGATGGTGACCATCGACGACGCGGCACTCCGCCGGATGATCATGCAGTACACGCGCGAAGCCGGCGTCCGCAACCTCGAACGGCAGATCGGCACGGTCGCCCGCAAGGTTGCGGCGCGCGTCGCCGGAGTCATCCCGGTGCCGGTCGCTGCCGGCGCCGACTCTGGCGGCCCCGCGGTCGTCGACGCCCCGAACCTGCCCGAGTACCTCGGGCCGCCGCGAGTCCACGACGAGGTCAGCTTCCGCGTGTCGCGTCCAGGCGTGGCGACCGGCGTGGCGTGGACCGAAGCCGGCGGCGACGTCCTGTTCATCGAAGCGAGCCTGCTGCCAGGTGGCCACGGCAACATCATCCTCACCGGCCAGCTCGGCAACGTGATGCAGGAGTCGGCGCGCGCGGCGTTGAGCCACATCCGATCGTCGACGGCGACGCTCGGCATCTCGGCCGACTTCCTGAACTCCCACGATCTGCACATTCACGTACCGGCCGGCGCGATTCCGAAGGACGGGCCGTCGGCGGGCGTCACGATCGCCACCGCGATCGTGTCGGCGCTGAAGAATCAGACGGTGCGCGACGACGTGGCGATGACCGGCGAGATCACGCTGAGCGGCCTGGTGCTGCCGGTCGGCGGGATCCGCGAAAAGGCGCTCGCGGCGCGGCGCCAGGGCATCAAGACGTTCGTGTTGCCAGCACGCAACGAGCCCGACCTCGCCGAGCTCGCGCCGGACGTCAAGGAGGCGATGCATTTCGTGCCGGTCGAGACGCTCGAACAAGTGCTGGCTGCGGCGCTGCCGCCTTGATGCGGGGGGTGTAGGACCGATGGGCCCGTAGGCTGGGTGGGGTAGGACCGACAGGCGGGTAGCGCCGCCCCTCCCCACCCGGCCCGCCGGCCTACACTCCCACACCCAGTCGCAGACACCCATGCGGATCGCGTTCTACATCTCAGGCCACGGCTTCGGCCACGGCGCGCGACAGGTCGAGCTGATCGGCACGCTGCTCGCGCAACGACCGGACTTCCACGCGATCGTCCGGACGACCTTGAAGCCGGCAATGTTCGAGGCGGTCGCCGGCGATCGCGTGACGCTGCAGCGGGTCGAGACCGACTCCGGCCTGACGCAGCTCGACAGCCTGCACATCGACGAAGAGGACTCGGCGCGCCGGGCGGCGCGTTTCTACGCGACCTTCGAGCCGCGCGTCGCCGGCGAAGCCGCGCGGCTCGCCGCAGCCGGCGTCGATCTCGTCGTCGGCGACATTCCGCCGCTCGCGTTCGCCGCGGCCGCCCGGGCGGGCGTCCCGTCGCTCGCGATCGCGAACTTCACCTGGGATTGGATCTACAGCGTCTACCCGGCCTTCGATCGGATCGCGCCGGGCGTCCGGGCGGTGATTCACACCGCGTACGCGCAGGCGACGCGCGCGCTGCGGCTGCCGCTCCATGGCGGCTTCGCCGCGATGGCGGCGGTGACGATCGACATCCCCTTCATCGCGCGCCGATCGACGCGCGATCGTGCGGAGACACGCCGCGCCGTCGGCGTCAACGGGGACGGACGCCCCGTCGTGCTGCCGTCGTTCGGCGCGTACGGCACGGCGCTGCCGTTCGACGAGCTGCGCCGGTCGGGACGGCTCACCGTTCTCGACCCGGCGCACGTGCCCGAGGGCTTCCGGTACCAGGATCTCGTCGCCGCTGCCGATGTCGTCGTCTCCAAGCCTGGATACGGCATCGTGTCCGAGTGCGTCGCCAACGGCGCGGCGCTGCTCTACACCTCGCGCGGACGGTTCGTCGAATATGACGTGTTCGTCGCCGAGATGCCGCGCATCTTGCGGTGCAGGTACATTTCGCAGGAAGATCTGCTCGCCGGCCGCTGGGCCGACGCGATCGACGCGCTGCTCGGACAACCGGCGCCCGCTGAAGGCGCTCGGATCGACGGTGCCGAGGTCGCCGCAGGCCAGGTCACGATGCTGGCCGGGGATTGAAACCGACGACGGCTTCAGCTTCGTCCGCTCCGAGGAGGCCCTGTGTCCGAACGGCTGCAGTCGTGCTGGCGTCTGGCGCTCATGGTCGCGGTTGCCGTGATACTGACGGCGCCGGCGGCATCCGCTCAAGCGCGCCCGACCGCGATCGCCGCGACTCGCGCCGACCCCGACGTGCTGGCCGCAACCGACGCGCTCGTCGACAGCCTGGTGCGCAGCCGCGCGCTGCGCGCCCGCGCCGCCGAGTCCGATCCGCTCGTCGCCGACCGCCGCCACGAGCGGCTCGATCAGTATCACCGCAGCGTCCGCATCGTCGGCGGCGACGTGACGCGGCAGACTGCCGGCAACGGCACGGTGTCGGTGTTCGGCATGATCCACAGCGGCGTCGACATCGGCGTGGACCCGGCGCTCTCGCCGGAGGGCGCACGCGACGCGATCGCCGCTGCGGTGAACGGCCGCTGGTTCGGCGATCGCGATCCGGAACTGGTGGTGCTGCCGCTCTCCGACGGCTACCACCTCGCCTACGCCGGGCAGGCGGCAACCGCGCTCGACATTCGAACGGCGTATGTCGACGCGAACAGCGGCGCGCTGTTGCAGCAGTTCAGCGACTTCATCAGCGACATCGGCACCGGCAAGGGCGCGTACGGCGACGACAAGAAGATGAGCGCCCGCTCTGCGTCGGGAACGTTTCTCTCCGACGATCCGCTGCGGCCGGCGGCGATCACCACCTACGACATGCAGGGCAACCTGGCGCGGACCATGGCGATCCTGACCCGCCAGGCCAACGTGACGACGAGCGACGTCGGCGCCGACAGCGACAACGTCTGGACCGATCCGACCCTCGTCGACGCGCATGTCTACGCCGGTTGGTACTACGACTACTTGTTCAAGCGATTCGGCCGGCGGGGGCTCGACGGCAACAACCTGCGGATGGCAGTGTTCACGCACCCCGTGCGGCAGCAGGACATCGGCTCGGCGCCGCCGGACGTACGCGGGCTCTACTACATCAACGCGTTTTTCTGCAGCACGTGCGGGCCGGACGGCCGCGGCGCGATCACGCTCGGTGAAGGCGCGCCGCGCAACTTCTTCGCGGGCATCGAAGTCAAGCCGTTCTCAGCCGCGTTCGACGTGGTCGCGCACGAGCTCACGCACGGCGTCACCGCGAACTCGTCGCGGCTGAACGGCTTTCAGTTCAGCGAAGCGGGTGCGCTGAACGAGGCGTTCTCGGACATCTTCGGTGTGTCCGCGGCCTTCTTCCAGCTGCCCGCAGGAACGGCACCGGTGACGGCGAGCTACGTCACGGGGCGCGATCTGACCGTGCCGCCAGGCCTCCTCAGCCGCTCCCTCGCAAACCCGGCGTCGACCGGCGACCCGGATTTCTACGGGCAGCGCAACATCGGCGGCGATCCCCACTACAACGGCACGATCGTGACCCACGCCTTCTATCTCGCGATCGAGGGCGGCGTCAACAGGACTTCGGGCCTCTCGGTGACGGGCGTCGGCGCGGCCAATCGCGAGCAGATCGAAAAGGCGTTCTTCCGTGCGCTGACGGCGCTGATGCCCTCGAGCTCGACGTTCGCGCTGACGCGGCAGGCGACGATCCAGTCGGCGCGGGATCTCTACGGCGCCGGCAGCGCGCCGGAGCGCGCCATCACGCAGGCGTGGGACGCAGTCGGCGTGCTGGAGCGCACGGCGCCGACCGCCGCAATCCTGCCGAATCCTGCGCCGCCCACGACCGCGTCGTGCGGCCCCGGTTTTGCCGATCCGCATTGGATCCTCGGCATCACCGTCTCGGCCGGGTCCAGTTCGCTGCAGATCACGCAGTGGACAGTCGATCTGTTCGACGCCAGGGGCGCGTCACGCAGTCACGCGGTGCTGTCGGACGGCCAGTTCGCGCAGTTCTTCTCCGCATGCGGCCCCGCCAGCGCGCGGGTGCTCGCACAGACCGACGCCTGCAGCGCCATCTGCACCAGCCTGAACGGCGAGACCAGCGGATCCGCACAAATCAGCATCGTCGCCATCGACGATGCCGGGCGTTCGGTCACGTTCAGCACGCCGCGGACGGCATTGGCGCCGCGATGATCGCTAGAGGACCCATGAGACTGCCAGCCACCATCGCGTGCACGATCGCCGTCCTGACGCCAGCAGTGGCGGCGGCACAGCCGACGCCGTGGACCGATCGCGGGTACGTCGCGATCAACGGCTTTTACCAGTCGACTTCCAGCTTCTCGGATCTGGTTCGTCCCGTGCAGGGCGGAGAGGCGGCACAGATCGACACCAGTTACGGCGTCGCCGGCATGCCCGGCTTCGATGCGGGCGCCGGGGTTCGCCTCTGGCGCAACCTTGCGCTCGGCGTCGATGCCGGGTATGCGTCGACATCGAAACATGCTTCGGTCACCGCGCAGGTCCCGCATCCGTTCTACTTCAACCGGCCGCGGCCGGTATCGGGCGATACGACTGGCCTGTCCCGATCGGAGACAGCGATCAACGTCGAAGCGCTCCTGATGGTGCCGATTCGCGCGCGCTGGCAGGCGGCGGTGTTCGGCGGGCCGACGTGGTTCATGGTCGACCAGGATCTCGTCACCAACGTGACCGTCTCGGAGAGCTATCCGTTCGACACGGCGACGTTCGCCGGCGCCACCGTCGTCCGCCAGTCGCATTCAGCAGCGGGCTTCAATGTCGGCGGCGATCTGTCGTACATCCTGCGCCCCCACGTCGGCGTGGGCTTCGACGTCCGCTATTCACGCGCGACCGTCGCGCTGACCGGTAGCGCAACGGTCGTCGCCGGCGGTTCGCACGTCGGCGGCGGCATCCGCTTCCGATTCTGAGGTGACCCGATGCTTTCGCGACGTTCCTTCCTGTGGCTCACGGCAGCCGCCACGAGCCTGCCGACCATGCGGCTGTCGGCCCAGCGCGCGCGCGGCGGCGAGCCGATGTCCGGCCCGCTGCCGCCGAGCATCGCGTTGCTGACGTCGATGCGGAGCCGCGCCAGGCCGATCTCGGCCGACGAACGCCGCGGCCGCATCGAGCGCGCGAAGAAGATCATGGGCGAGCAGAAGATCGACGCGATCATCCTCGCCGGCGGCACCTCGCTGAACTACTTCACCGGGATCCGCTGGGGCAACAGCGAGCGCCTCACCGCCGTGATCATTCCCAGGGTCGGCAATCCGTACATCGTCACGCCGGCGTTCGAGGAGGATCGGACCCGCGAGCAGCTGGCGGGCGGCCCGATGGAGCACACCGACGTCGCCATCTGGCAGGAAGACGAGAGCCCGTTCGACCGCGTCGCGCAGGGGCTGAAGGATCGCGGCATCGCCACGGGGCGCCTTGGCGTCGAAGAGACCGCCAAGTTCGTGTTCGCCGACAGCATCGCGAGCGCCGCGCCGGGGCTGCACGTGACGAGCGCGACGCCGGTCACCGCCGGGTGCCGCATGATCAAGGACCAGCACGAGCTGGATCTGATGCGGCTCGCGTGCGAAGCGACGCTGACGTGCTATGAGGCGGTGTTCAAGGCGCTGAAGCCGGGGATGACGCAGAACGACTGCAGCGGCCTGATCGCCGCGGCCTACGGACGGCTCGGCTTTCCCGGCTTCGCCAGCGTGCAGGTCGGCGAGTACACGGCGCTGCCGCACGGGTCGATTACGCCGCAGACGATCCGCGAAGGGACGATCATCATGATCGACGACGGCTGCACCGTCGAGAGCTACCAGTCGGACATCACGCGGACCTTCGTGCTCGGCAAGGCGACCGAGAAGATGAAAAAGGTGTTCGACATCGTCCACCAGGCGCAGCGTGCCGCGCTGAAAGCGGCGCGCCCCGGCGTCCCGCTCGAGTCGATCGACGCCGCCGCGCGGACGGTGATCGTGAACGCCGGCTACGGACCCGGCTTCAAGTACTTCTCACACCGTGTCGGCCACGGCATGGGCATGGACGGGCACGAGTGGCCCTATCTCGTGAAGAACAACATGTTCGGGTGGGAGAAGGCGCTCACGCTGCAGCCAGGGATGGTGTTCAGCGACGAGCCGGGCGTCTACATCAAGGGCGAGTTCGGCGTCCGGCTCGAGGACGACATGCACGTCACGCCGAACGGCGCCGAGCTGTTCACGCCGCAGAGTCCGTCGATCGAGGAGCCCTTCGGCGCGTAGAGCCGGGACTTGGGATTTGGGATTTGGGATTTGGGATTTGGGGATTCGGGATTTGGAGGGAATCGGGATTCGGGATTTGGGATTCGCCTGAATCGGAGTTCCGAGTGACAGCGGTTCAGAACAAATCCTGAATCCCCAATCCCGAATCCCTATTCCTTCACACAGGTGACGAGCGACCAGATCCGCGGGACGTTCACCTTCTGGATCGCTTGCGGTTTCAGCTCCGCCTGGGCCAGGAAGGCGGGCAGGTCGAGGTCCGACTTGAAGCCGACGTGGACCGTGAACGGTGAGATCATCCGCTCGAGCCACGCCATCACCGGGTTGTTGCTCCTGAAGTGATTCAGGATCACGATCCGTCCGCCAGGCCGGCAGACCCGCCGCATCTCGCGCGTGACCGCCACCGGATCGGGCACGACGCTGATCACATACGGCGCATAGACGATGTCGAACGAATCGTCGGCGAACTTGAGGTTCGCGGCGTCCATCTGGAGGAGGCGGACGTTGCGGAGGCCCTTGCGGGCGACGCGCTCACGCGCCTTCTCGAGCATCGAGCTGGAAAGATCGATGCCGGTAACGGCGCAGTCAGGCGGGTACAGGTCGGCGTTGATGCCGGTGCCGACGCCGACCTCGAGTACACGGTCGCCCGGCTTGATCGCCATGCGCTTGATCGCGTGGACGCGTCCGGGATGCAGAGTCGGGCCGAAGACGAGGTCGTAGCCCCAGGCAATGTTCTCATAGACGCGCGCAACGAAATCATTCTCGACCACGGTGACCGACAGCGCGCGCGTGGCGGCGTCGGACCCGACGATTTCCTCGCGTTCACTCGAACGGGGCGACTCAAATAAGGCCATCAGTTTGCCTCAACGGCGACGCACATTCCGCGCAATCTCTTGAAAACGTTCAATCTGTATGCCGGGACGTGCCGGTCGCGGCCCGAGCGACTATACATCTGGTCTGTTAACGAAGTCCATCGAGGACGGCCAGCGCGGCGTCGATATCGCCTGACTGCGTCGACACTTGCAGGCCCTGCACCACCGTCCGGAGTTCAGCGGCGATCTCCCGCGCGATGGCGATGCCTTCCTGCGCCGCACCGTCGCGGCCCTCCGCCGACCGCATCCGATCGAGCAGCGCGTCCGGCACGCGACTGCCGGGCACCTCGTTGGCGAGGAACTCGGCGTTCCGCGCGCTTTCGAACGGGAAGACGCCCGCGACGATCGGCAGCCGCGCGCTCTCGATGCGCTTGATGAACGGTTCCAGGCCGCGCAGATCGAAGATCGGGCGCGTCACGACGAACTCCGCGCCTGCCTCCACCTTGTAGTCGAATCGGCGCAACTCCTGCTCGAGATTCGAGGCCCCCGGATTCACCGACACGCCGACATGAAACGCCGTCGACGCGCCGATGGACTGTCCGCCGACGTCGCAGCCGTGGTTGAGGCGCGAGACGACGTTGGTCAAGCCGATCGAGTCGACGTCGAACACGGCCGTGGCGTCGGGATAATCGCCCACCCGTCCGGGATCGCCGGTGACCAGCATCAGGTTCCGGACCCCCATTGCATGCGCGCCGAGCAGATCTGACTGGATGCCGAGCAGATTCCGGTCGCGGCACGAGTAGTGGAGTACGGTTTCGATGCCCGCCTGCTGCTCGATCAGCACCGCCAGCGACAGCGCGCTGATCCGGGCGCCGGCGCGCTGGCCGTCTGGGATATTGATCACGTCGACGCCGCCGATCTTGAGGCGGCGTGCGCGATCGATCACCTGATCGGTCTGGTACCCTCGCGGCGGCAGCAGCTCGACGGCGACGACGAAATTGCCGCGCGACAGCGCGTTGGCGAATCGCGATTTCTTCTCGCGCGCGACCGGCGGCGAGGAGATCGCCTCACGCTCGGCCGGAGCCTTCGCGCCAGCTCCTCGAGGATCGGCGGCGCCACCGCGGCCACTGGCCTGGTGCAGCGCGACGGCTTTAGCCGAGCGATCGACATCGGCATCGGATTTCACCACCGCCGGCGCCATCGCGCGGACCGCCGTCTTGATCTGCCGGATGTGCTCCGGCGTCGTGCCGCAGCAGCCGCCCACGACGCGGACGTTGTGCATGATGAAGCGGCGCGCGTACGACGCCATGTAGTCGGGCGAACACAGGTAGATGTTCCGGCCCTCGACATCGCGCGGCTGGCCGGCGTTGGGCTGGGCGGACAGCGTGCGGCGCGTCACCGCTTCCATCCGCTCGATCGTGTCGAGCATCGGCGCCGGACCGACGGCGCAGTTGACGCCGATGATCGTCGCGCCGCGCTGCTCCAGGGCCGGCGCGAATTTCTCCGGCGGCGTGCCGTCGAGCGTGTTGCCGTCCTCCTCGGTGGTCATCTGCGCGACGATGGGCAGATCCGAGACGCTGCGGACCGCGTCGATCGCCGCGCCAATCTCGTTCAGGTCGCGGAACGTCTCCAGGATGAACAGGTCGACGCCGCCGCTGGCGAGCGCCTGCGCCTGCTCGCGGAAGAATTCGCGCGCTTCATCGACTCCGGTCTTGCCCCACGGCTCGATGCGAATCCCGAGCGGTCCGATCGATCCGGCGACGTAGGCCTGGTCGGCGGCGGCGTGCCG
>DATFWL010000103.1:0-92854 GCA_035259385.1 Vicinamibacterales bacterium
CCTTACCAGGAAATTATCGGCGTCGTCGCTGACGTGAAGTACGAGGGCCTAGCAGGTGAGGATGCGCCCGTTTACTACGAATCCGCCGACCAGTACTCGTCGAAGCCGATGTGGCTGGTCGTGCGAACGGCGGGACAAGCCGGTCACTGGCTCGCTGCGATCCAGGCCCAGATTCGCGCCATCGATCCGAACGTTCCAGTCTCACGTGCCGGGTCGATGAGAGACGCGTTGAGAGAGTCGGTCGCGCTACCGCAGTTCCGGACGACGGCCATGGCGATCTTCGCCCTGTCGGCACTCGTGCTCGCTGCGGTGGGGGTTTACGGCGTGCTGGCCTATGCCGTCGAACGGCGCATGCAAGAGATCGGCATCCGTATGGCGCTTGGCGCAACGCCAACGGAGGTGATCGGGCTCGTTATCGCGCAGGGCTCGCGTCTGACGATCGTTGGGACCGTGTTCGGTCTGCTCGGAGCGTTTGGCGTAACTCGCGTCCTCCAGAACATGCTTTTCGGCGTGACCGCGTCCGACACCGTTGCCTTCGTTGGTGCGGCGCTGGTCCTCGGCACGGTCGCTCTCGTCGCGACTGTCATACCAGCGTGGCGTGCTGCGCGCATCGATCCGATCGCTGCCCTCCGACAGGAGTGAAAGCAGGCTGGATGTCAGCGCGATCACGGATTCTCGTCTAACAGCTACTCGTGCGCGCAACCGAGGATCTCTCGAATAAGAGCCGCCTTGCCGGCAGTGTAGGCTTTGCGTTCGCCGCGGCATTGGTCTGCCAGACTCTGCTTCAGTTCAGCGTATCGTCGACGTATGTCCGGATCTCGACGCAACGTATCGCGGAATTTTAAGTAGTTCAGCCATTGATTGTCGGCCACCTCCACGATGTGAAGGTGGATGGTCCGCACGTCAGGCTCAGACTCCTTGACAAGGAGATAGCCCCCTTCTGACCCGGCATCACCACGGTCGATGTAACCGAGTCGCCGAAGGCGTTCGACGACAGTCGGAATCGCGCCGTGCGTACGAGTAGCGACTGCAATATCCAAAATCGGTTTCGCGGGGACGTCCGCAACAGCGGTGCTGCCGACGTGCTGAACGTCGACAACGATGTCACCGATGCAACGCAGAATTTCAGAAGCTTCGATATGGAATGTCGCCGTCCATTCGGGTCGGTGATCGACAATCCGAACTGTGTTGCGCCGAAGACCGAGATCGCTCACGTCTGAACCCTCGCGACTCCGGGTACCGAGCGTACTACATTGGCTGTCCTGGCGATGGGCAGACGAGAAGTGTATCGATCACGCCGCGATTATGGCCGCGCGTGTAACGCTCACCGCTCCTGCCGATCCTCGTGCGAACGTTCGACGAACAGGCTTTTGGGCTGGCGCTCGCCAGGTCGGTCCGTCCTGGTGGCGTGATCAGCAGCAGCGCGCCGACAGCCGCGCAGGCTCCGGCGACGAACGTGGCCACGTTGGCCTGTGCATGGAGCGAATCGCGCAGCATATCTCCGCCTTTCGAGCGATGCCGGCCGATCGACAGTGTTTCAGTGGTGTTTCGCGGCGATCGCTGCCGGGGAATCTAGGTTGGAGGCAGAAGCTGTCAAGCAGTGTTCATGCGGATCGAGCGGCCGTCCAAGACCAGGTCCCGCGCGTCGGCCCACGTCCGCTCGAGCGAAGGGTCAGGCGGAATTCTGAGTGCGGCCGAGTCGGATGGAGAGTCGGACCAGCGTCGAAGACGCTGCTCGCGACGAGCCACATAGCACGGCCGTCCTGCTACTGTACGGCGCCAGTCTTGCGCGACGCACGCAACGCCCTCGGTGAAGTCGACCCCGACTATCGGACGAGGGAAGCGGTGACCGCGGAGGTGTCCGAATTGGCCTCATCGAGGGATGCTCAAGTGGACCTGGAGACGGCGACGCCCGTGGAGAATGATCTGGTGTGGAGTGCCACCGACTGCTTTCGGGCTACCGGCGTGCCGAACACCTTCCGGCGGGTGAGGAGTATTCGTGATGACCGTGGTTGCAATGTGCTCCGCCGGCATCGCGCTGTTCGTGATCGGCGTATGGGTCCAGAAACACGAGATCGCTGCGGCGCACGGTCTGGACAAGATCGTGGCCTCGAGCAATCTGTGTTTCGCTATCCCGCTGGCCGTCTTCGGCGCACTGCATCTCTTCGGCCCGCAAATCGTCATCGGCCTCGTACCGCGGTACATGCCATGGCGTTGGTTCTGGGTCTATTTCGTTGGTTGTGCGTTGATCGCGGCGTCCCTGAGCATCGCGACCAAGATTGCCGTGCGCTGGTCCGGCCTGCTGTTCGGCATCATGATGTTTCTGTTCGTCGCGATGATCCATCTCCCAGGAGCGCTGGCCCGCCCGTACGACAGAATCATTTGGACGGTCGTCTTCCGCGAGATGTCATTCGGCGGCGGCGGCTGGATTCTGGCCGGGAATGCGATGGACGGATGGGAAGGGCAGGGCAGGACCGCGCTGATAACCGTTGGCCGTCTAGTCGTCGCGATCGCCGTCGTCCTGTTTGGGGTCGAGCACTTTCTGCATGCGACGGGACTTCCCGGCGTCCCACTCCAGAAACAGACGCCGACGTGGATTCCTGGGCGCGTGCTGATTGACTATGTGACGGGCGTCGCTCTTCTCATTGCCGGGACAAGCATTCTGGTGAGCAGGAAAACCCGTGTCGTGGCAGCCTGGCTCGGCAGCTGGATTCTGTTGCTGGTTCTCGCGATCTATGGCCCCGTGCTGATCGTGGCGCTCTCCGAACCGGGTACCGCAGTCAAGATCGAGGGGATCAACTATTTTGCGGACACGCTGCTGTTTGCCGGCGCCATTCTCGCGGTGGCGAGCGCGATGCTACGATCCGATTGGAATGCCGCGCTTCAGTGCGTCGGCGCGTGAGCATCTCGGCAGCTGCTTTCGAAGGCGTCGTGGCGGCGCAACAAGGCTGCATCGAGACACTCCGGGCAGTTTCTCGAGTCGATGATGACCAGAATCGGCATTCGCCTCGTCCTGCTCATTGCGATTGGCGCCACGATCGGCTGCGACCGTGTGACCAAACACGTTGCGGCCACCAGGCTCTCTAACGGCCCCGGCCGGTCATTCCTCGCCGACACGTTTCGTCTCGAGTACGCCGAGAATACCGGTGCCTTCTTGAGTCTCGGTGCAGACTGGCCGCGTCCGGCCCAAACAGTGGTCTTCGGCGCCGGGAACGCGCTTTTGCTTGCTCTCCTTGTGGTCGCGACGCGGCGAAGCTGGCCCAGACGGACGCTTCTCGGTGTGGCGCTGTTGGTAGGTGGGGGTGTTTCGAACCTCCTGGATCGGATCATTCACGGAGCAGTCATCGATTTCATGAACGTGGGGATCGGTCCACTGCGGACTGGAATCTTCAATGTTGCGGATATGGCCATCATGCTCGGCGTCGGCATCGTCCTGCTCGAAACCTGTCGGCCCGACGGGCACGCACCGGCAAAGGGCCAGGTCGATAGCCGCCGCTCCTGATCGGCTTAGCGATCGATTGGTTCCACGAAAGGGAATCGAAGTGACTCCGCCGGAGTGCGACGACTGACTTTCACCACGGACTGCTGGATCTGGGATACACGCCGCGTTTGGCATCCCCACGCTCGTCCGCGCGTGAGTCTTAAGGCACGTCGATCAAGTATCCCGAGAGGCGCAGCGACGCGGCAGTGATGACAATTCCTCACGTCAGGTGCAGAATGTCCGCGGAGTCAGCTCGAGATGCCACGGCATGTTGATCATCGATGGGACGAGTGTTCCCAGACAGGGCCATAGCCATGGGAGCATCCTTCGGCAGACCAGACAAGTCGCGTAGCGACCGGGGAAAAGCAGATCGTCGGACGCAGCCGAATCGCCCTCGGATAGCCGGCCAGGCCGGCAAGCCACTATTGCGGCGCAAGCCGGCCTGCGCGTGCGGCGGCATGTGCCCTCGCTGTCGGGAAAAGACAGCGTGGCCGGGTGAAGCGCCAACGCAAGACGGCCTGACGCTCGATTCCGCAACCCGCGGCTACTTCGAGGCTCAGCTCGGTCGAGATCTATCCCAGGTTCGCATCCACCACGATGGTGCAGCGAACGACGCTGCGCGCGAGCTGCACGCGCGCGCCTTTACCGTCGGTCGCCATGTCCATTTCGCTGCCGGCGAATTCAATCCTGCATCGTCAGACGGGCGTCGCTTGCTGGCCCACGAACTGGTTCACACCGTTCAGCAGGGCGAGCGCCGTGTCGCGCATGCGAAACCGCACGTCAGTCAACGATCCGACGCATCCGAGGTCGAGGCGAATCGAGCGGCGGCTTCAATAGCCGCAGGTACCGCGCCGCCGCGGATCGCTCATCAATCAACACCTCACATCGCGCTCGAGGCGGGAGCGGAGGGCAAAGCGGCGGCCGATAAACCATTGCCCGCTGTGACGCTCACGCCGGATGCCCTGGCGGCCGCCAACAAGCATAACGAACGTGTAGCGGGGAACTTGAAGCAGGTTGACACAAAGTGGGTGCCGGTCGATCGCTCGTTGCCGCCTCCGCAGACGATTGACCAGGCACAATTCTTTCTCGGAGTAAATCTGGCCAGGCCCAGGCGCGGGAGATACAAGATGCTGAGCGGCATTTACGTGCCGCAAGACGCGTTACAGGAATACCTGACGAGGAAACCGCAAGACGCGGTCGACCCCAAAGACCCAGGACCTGTGGAGGGGTCGTGGTCGGAGGTTGTGCCACCGCTCACGCAGGCAGTCGCGCGATGGCAGGCAAAGTACAACACAGAGTTGACGGACCAGTCGAAAGCCCTCCCCGTTGACGGCAAGTTGACGACACAAACCGTTGACGAGATGAAGGCCAAGGGCATGGCCGGAAAGGACAAAACGATGTGGGCGGTACGCGACCAGATCGACTGGAGTCTGGTCCGCTCGGAAGAGGTAGGCGCTCGCCTGCTGTCGAAGCTATCGCGAGACGATTCCGGCGTGACTCGGAAGGCGATCGTGTCGCTTGCCGAACAGCAGATCGGACAGGTGTATGCCGCAGACCGCGGCGATCAAAAGAAGTACGGATGGGAGCGGATACTTCGTTACTACCAGGTAGCCTTTGGCGGCGAAGACGATCTGGAGACTCTTCACGAGAAGCTCCAAGAAAAACTGGGTAAGTCTCTGGAAAAGGACCAAAGCCCGGAAGTGAAAGAACTGCGCCAGCGGCAAGTCGAGCAAGAGAAAGTCAGGGGCTGGTTCGGTGACGCCCCCAGTCCGTTTGCGCTGGAAAAGAAGGAAGCAACCGCGCCGACGGGGGACGCCTGGAAAAAGATCCAAGCCGCCAACGTATTCGCGTTCCCAAGCCAGGGCCCATGGTCGTGGTGTGGCATCTTCGCGACCTGGGCCGTCAAGGCGGTAACCGGCCGCGGCTTCTGGAAGGAGCGGCCGTCAGGGTTGACCGAGGTCAACAAGAACGACGACCCAACCCTGGCTCGCGCAAGACCTGGCGACATTCTGGCGATGAACACCAGCAATAGCCACTTCTGCCTGCTTGCGGCCGACGTGCCGGCGAACGCCACACCCTCAACGAAGCTGCATACCATCGACGGTAATGTTGAAGTTCAGTCAGTCGCGGCCAGGGATCACTGGACGGTGGAACACGTCGTGTCCTATTTCAAGGCATTGGACGACGGAGCGCCCGCGCCGGTCGCGCCAGCTGCGCGACCAGCCGGGTCAAAGAGTTAGACTGCCGTGCCTCAAGGCTTTGGCAGAAGGCTCACGATCGGGCAGTTCACGATGAAGCCCGACGCACCCAATCGGCCGCCATCAGGACCTGTGATTGCGCCGGTGTTCGCGATACCCTGCACGGTCCCGACGTCGGTCTGGCGCAGATTCCGGCCGCTGGCGACGGTCGACGCGCTCCACACCGCGAGGTTCACGTCCCACAGTGGACTGTACCGTCCCTGGCCCGGGTTCCATCGCAGGACGTTCAGCGGATCGCCCTCCCCGCGCACCGCCGACGTCAGGCCCTGACGCTGGGGATTTGCCGCGCCGGTCTGACCGTTGATGAATGCGACCAGCGTGGCGCGCGATGAGGCGGTGCTGTCGTCGCCTGCGGCCGGAGCGCTGTCGAGTGCCGGCGCGTAGGTCACGTCTTCGAGCGTCGCTGCGAGCTGCAACGACGAATCGGTTGAAACATATCTGACCGGGTTGTCTCCCTGAAACCCGCTGGTCTCCCGATAGGTCACCGTGCGCTGAACCAGATCGATCGAGACTACCTTGTCCGCGGCCTCGCTCAGAAGATCGATCGAGCCGTCGCCGTTTGCATCCCGGGCAATCTGGGGCGCATTGACAACCGTGCCATTCGGCAGCTGGATCAGCGGACTGTAACCAGGTTCACCCACCGCTCCAGGCTGGAACACCGTTGGAGGGAACTCGCCGTTCTCGACGGTGACGAGCCGCGTCGGGCTGAAGTCCACTGTCGCCGGAAAGTCCACGACGCCGTTGATCACGTTGACCTTCTGCGCGGCGGCCGTATTTCGAGCGTTGGCGAGTTTTTGCGACCGATTCACCCCGAGCGCCTGCGACAGGTTGCCATCAGACGTGTCGAGCACGAGGTAGTAAACGTTCTGACCGTGGCTCGTGCCCCGATAAAGCGGAAACGTCGCGGTGCCATCCGGGTGTTCAACCGCACTCGCGATGAAGAGCTGTCCTCCGCCGCCGTCGCTCGCCGCGAGCGTGCGGCCGGCCGCTGCCGCGATGCCGAGGGCGGCCATGAGCACTGCCGCCGCCGCAGGACGGTTCAACCAGGCGTGTGTCCTTGCTGTAAACACGTTGTGCATGATCGTTTTTCTCCAGAAAGTTCCAGGTCGCGCAGGGACAGGCACGAGCAGCGCCTGACCGGGCCGAGCCAAGGGTCCTGGCCCTTGGATGCCGGACGCGGGGATCGGTTTCTGTGGCACCTCCTGCTCGAGAACCCTCGATGTCGAGCAGGAGGCGACCGGTATCAGCGGGTGACCTGCGCCGGGCTTCGGACCGGCGCGCGTCGAGGCGGAGAGTCTACGAGGTCAGCTGCGGAATGCTGAGAAACGGCCTGCAGGTGGATGTAAGGGGCGCCACTGATTACTGGCCGCCAGGCCGCTGGTCGACCTGGTAATAGTGGACCTGGCCTTCCTTGCTCCGCGGTGTCATCGCCATCCGGATGCTCTTGCCGGTGTTGGGACAGCTGGTGGCGCGGTGCCACCGTTCTTCATTGGCATTGATCACGTCGCCAAGGTCGC
Source organism: Vicinamibacterales bacterium (assembly GCA_035259385.1). Taxonomy (GTDB): domain Bacteria; phylum Acidobacteriota; class Vicinamibacteria; order Vicinamibacterales; family CAVVIG01; genus QHWK01. The sequence goes on from DATFWL010000103.1 coordinate 7,257, forward strand.
CACGGACCACGCCGACGCCGGAGATCAGCGCACAGACATTGCCGTAGACATTGACCCACAGCTCCACCATGTTGGCGTGCCAGTGGCCCCAGTTCGTGGCAGGTGGCAACTCCGTGAGGTTCATTCCGATGTTCAAGTTCGACGAGGTATGGCCGTCATATAGGAAGCGCTCACCCGTGCGCTTCGAATCGCCATACTCCGTGACATTGAAGAACGGCACGTTGAACGAGTCGTAGCCGCCGGTCGAGGTGATCTTGGTCTTGACGTATTTGTAGCCGGGTATGGGTGCCGGGGTTTCGCTCTCCGGATAAGACGGCACCTGGGCGGCAGGCGTGTTCCGGTAGTACACGACCGGTTCGGCGCCGACAGTCTCCATGCAGTAAGACAGGCGCGGTGCCACGTTGAACGCCCAGCCCTTCGACAGCACTTTGGGCTCCTGGCCGTCGATGGTCATCTTCACCGCGCCGCTAAAGACCCAGCCGAAGACGCGGTCGTCGGCGTAGAACATGCACTTGGCTTTGTCGCCTGGCGCCATCTGCACATAGCGACCGTCGAAGTCGCGCGTCAGAACGACTTTCTCTTCCCAGCGCGGCTGTCCCTGATGCGACTTGAGAATATCGGCGATGTGCCAGATCGGCTTATTGACTCCGGTGTAGGGCGTTTCCGGCGTCTTCTGTGCCGCCCAGACAATGCGTTCCGGCCCGTTTTCGCCGCCAGCCTGAGACCACCAATTCGACTGGGGCCCGCCGGCGGGTGCCGCTGCCGCGGCAGCAGGGGCCGGTGTCTGGGCCATTGCTGGCGCCGCGGTAAAAGCCATCGCCAGTGTGATCCACGTGGTAAGTGATTTCACTGGAGCCTCCTGTCGCCACGCTGATAGGAATAATCTCTCGGTTTCGCGAAACCAGGTAAGTGCATCCATCGAAGTAACGCACGGCGCGCTAGAAGCCGCTCGCGTGGATCCAGAAACGCTCGCGCCAAGTGCCGCCAGGCGCCACGCTTTGAAGCTCCTTGTAGAGACCTCGTGCCGCGAGGTTGAGAGCGTCGATGATCCCGGCCGTCGGCTCGACGCAGATGAATCGCCGACCCTTCGGCGACCAGATAGTGACGGCGCGGTAGTTCGGGCCGACGCTGATATCGAGTCGCTGGGATTTGCCGGCCACCGAGACGGTTGCGTTGCCTCGCTCGTCACGCATCAGGTCGGAAAATACATCGTCGAGCGCGTAATCGCCGAGCGTCACAGCCGACGGTGTCGGGAAGAATCGCTCGATTGGCTCGGTCTCGCCGGTCGGCACCGTGTTCGACGTGAGCCGCCAGTGAGTTCTCGCGCCGACCGACAGCGTCCAGTCGTCGCGCGGCGAATCGGTCAGCTGATAGTACGGATGGAAGCCGATCGCGACCGGCATCGGCTCGGCGCTCAGGTTGACGATGGTCGTCTGCACTTCGAGCACGCCGTCCTCCAGACGATGGGTGATCTCGATCGCGTGCGCGAACGGCCATTGTTTCATCCATGCGGGCTGACGGTAGAACTCGAGCCGGCTCGTCACCCATGCGGCCTCCGCGTCGGCCCTGGCCTCGACGATCTTCCATCGATCGGTGGTCGTGACGAACCCGTGACTCGGCATCTCTCCATGGACGTTGCCAAGCTGCAGGTCGAGCGGGTACCGACGGCCGTTGGCGTAGAACGCAGGCTCGTCGAGACGGTCGATCCATGGACCGACAAACGGAATCCCACTCAGGCCCGGCCTTGCCTTGAATTCGTCGACCGAGTTGTACGGCCAGTACAGGACGTTCTGGCCGTTCACGCTCATTTCGAACGCGACATTGCCGACTGAGGTCAGGATGGACACGACCGTGTTGGTTTTCGTGTCGCGAAGCCGCACCACGTCGGCGCTCTGCTGCGACGAGTATCGCTGCGCGAACGCCGGTGCGGACCCGAGCACGAAAAGGGCCAGGAACACCACACGAACCGACGTCCGCGTCTTCATCGCACAGCTCGAAACGCACTCTTATACACCAATCCCGGTGCCGGCGCGTCAATGCTGGAATTCGCGGCCATCGTCCTGGCGAGGCTGCGCGACACGGCACCCTTCGATCCACGCCTTGACCAGGATCGTCGTCCCAATTGAAACGTCGTGATCGGCGGCCATCGCCTTTGCCCGAGCCCGCATCTGCTTGAACTGATCCGATCGCGCCAGGTTGCGAAGGTCTTGAAATAGTCCGCCGTCGAAATCGTCGACGACGATCCCGGATCCATAACGCGATATCAGATCTGCCGCAGCCGTGCCTCGCAGGGCGACGGCTGGGGTTCCGCAGGCTGCGGCCTCCAGGAGGACCAGGCCGAGCGTATCGCTGCGGGCAGGAATCAGTAGAAAGTGCATCGCTCGGTACATCGCCACGAGATCGTCGCCGTGTTTGTAGCCGACAAAATCGGCGTTCGCCGGCGCGAAATGCACGCGTTCGGGTCCGTCGCCCACAACGACCAGGCGACAGCCGAGACGTGCGATCGTGTCGGCGTGATTCAGGATTTGGGAAAGATGTTTCTCTCGTGCGATTCTGCCGACGAACCCGAATATAACCGGCTCGGCCTCCTGATCGGTCGACGGCGGCGCGTCAGCTGCCGCAAACCGCCGAACGTCAACGAATGCCGAGGCGTATAGGAGGTTTCGTTGCAGCACACTGGTGAGGCATTGGTCAGTCCGGGCTGTGTGCGCGATCAAAACGCTGCAACGTCCGTAAATCATTCGATCCCAGCGACAGGCGACGGTTCGTGCCAGGCTGATTTTCAGCCGTGACGGGATCAGGGATGGCAGATATTCACTGACGTACGCGGGCCAGTTGGTGTGATAGAAGCCAACGCACCGCTTTCGATATCTGGCGGCGTACCGGACGGCCGACAAACCCAGGAGGCCTTGCGTCGCAATATGAACAACGTCAACGTTTCCGTAGACGGATTCGAGGTTTCTGAAGTCCTTGTGCCTGACGTATCCCGTGACGAGCTCCGGATACTGCGGAAGGTGAAATCGGACGAGTGGTGCCACGCCAATGACGCGGTGACCGTATCCAATCGATTGATCGCGTGGGTGATCGGTCGGATGAACGATCAGCAGCCGACAGAGTCCGCAGAACCGTTCATCCAGGGCACGAATCACGGCCCGATACAGCGTGGTGATGCCATTGGTCTGGTCCCAACAGTCTGTTGCGATCAACACCAGACGTGCGCTGGCGGCATCGCTGAGGATGGGATGCGGGTTCACGCGCCGTTGGCATTTGCGAAAGCGAGCGGGCCAGCCGGCAGACACCGCGTCAGACATGCAGCGGTCGTTTCTGCATGACGCGGGGAGAGCATCGTCAAGTGAGTTCCCGGCGTCTCGACGACGACGACTGTTCGAGCATGCTTGCGCCAGGTGGACTCGAGTGAGGGGAGGCCAGGCTCGCGTCCAGCGGGCGAGAACAGCGTGAGCTCGCCGCCATAAAACCCCGGGTCATACCGTGCCGAGGCCAGGAGCGCGCTTGCCGCGACGCGGATGCCGACCGACGGCGAGGCGCTGATAGAGAGACGCCATGCGCGAAATCGCTCGACTGACTTGCGCAGTGTGGTGGGCCAGGTGCGAATCGACACGGCGCGCAATGCAGAAAGGAGGAGCGCCATCCGCCGGGCGCCGATCGCGAGCCAGGTCCGCAATGGCCATCGCACCGGGCTCATCGTCGTATCGAAGAGCCCGACCAGGCCGACTTCATCGCCCGATTCGGACAAGCACCGGGCAATCTCGAATGCCGCGAGGCCGCCGGAGGAATAGCCGCACAGATGGTATGGACCGCTCGGCTGGCGCTGCTTGATCTCCCTCAGATAGTCCGCGGCCATCGCCTCGATGGTCGTGTGCGGTTTTTCTCCGCGTGCTGCACCGCGCGCGCGAATGCCAATCACCGCGCCGGCGTAGGTCACGCGGCGCGCGGCAGGCAGGATTTCCACGAGGTTGCCGCCGACGCCATGGATGAAGAAGACCGCGGGCAGGCCGCCTCCCGCCTTGAGCGTGACCAGAGGAATCGATCCTGGCCCCCGCCGCTCTCTCAGCGCCTGACAAAGCTGAGAGAACCTCGGCGCCTCGCTGATCACGGTGAGCGAGATCTCGAAGCCGAGCGCCCGTTCGAGCTCGAGCACGAACGTGATCGCTTTGAGCGAGTCGCCGCCGCTGTCGAAGAAGTCATCTTCAGCTGTGCGAACCGGCACGAGCAACACGTGTTGCCAGACGCGAGCTATTGTCTGCGAGACGGGATCGTCGCCGGCGATCGCGAGGAGCGTGGCTTCGTCGATCGATTCGACACGCTCCCGCTGAACATGGGCCTCGTCCAGCGCAACGAGAGCATGCGTGTCCAGTTTCGAGCTCGGCAAGCGTGGAATCGAAGGTTCAAGGTAGAAGCGCGCCGGAAGCAGCTGCGGCGGAGCGGAGCGCATCAACGCCTTCAATTCCTGGATCAGCCCGGAAGGCGCTCGATCGCGCGCACTCACATACGCGACGAGCGTCGACGTGCCATCGGCGCCGCCCGGCCGTGCCATCACGGCGACGTCTCGCACGAAGGCGTGCTTGCGAAGCATGGCTTCGACGCCATCGAGCTCGACGCGAAACCCGCGTATCTTGACTTGCCTGTCCTTGCGGCCGACTCGCTCCAGCAACCCGTCGGGCCGCTGGCGCACGAGGTCTCCGGTGCGAAAAATCCGCCGTCCGCCTCCGCCACCCGTTTCAACGCTCTCGTGCGAAAGACCTCCCTCGACCCAACGGCCCAGCGAAACGTACTGACTTCCGACGACGAGCTCACCGACGTCGCCGGGTGGCGTCGGACCGCCCTCCTCGTCGACGATCGCGAGACGGTTGCCGGGCAGCGGATAGCCTATGGGGATCCGGCCGTCCTCACGCCTGCTGGCGTCGTCCACGAACCACTGCATCATCGGCGCTTCCGTCGCGGCGTAGATGATCTGGATTGCGGCCTCTGGTGCAAGCCACGCGTACAGCGCCTCGATGTCGCTCCACACCGTCGTGTCCCCGCCCGCCCGCACCAGTCTCAGAGAGGCGTCCGCGCGTCCCTCCCGAGCCGCGACGATCGATCGCAGAAGAGCCGGAAACGCGAACAGGATGGTGCTGGCCTCAGCACGGATCACGTTCAGAATCTCGCGTGCCCCGATGCCCTGCGGATCGAGGAGATGAATGCTTGCTCCGGCCAGGAGCGCGGTCAGGATGTCCCGAACCGCGACGATCGTGCACGGCGACGCGAGGGTCAGCAGTCGGTCGGCCGTGTTGATGTGCGCGGCGTTGATCGATTGCGCCACTCGCTGCAGCAGGTTTCGCTGACTGTTCACGATGCTCTTTGGCCGGCCCGTGCTGCCCGACGTGAACAGGACACAGGCAGGTTCATCCACACCCATCGCGGCCGGTCGCCAACCCTTGGGTGCGGATCCGGGCGCGCGCGTCAGAGGGATGACGCGCACTGTTGGCATCCGAGCCTGAACGCTCCGAAGGCCATCCTCGAGTGTGACAACCAGCGCTGGTCGGGCTTCCCTCAGTACGCGGGCCAGTGAGTCAGGCGGATGGTGTGTGTCGAGTGCGACGAACGGGCGTCCCGCGGCGAGGCACGCGAGCATCGCGAGCGGAAACATCGGGCAGGCCGGCACCAGGATGGCGATCAGGTCGCCGGGCTCTGTGTCGGCCGCCAGTGCTTCGGCCATCCCCGCGACCGCGTCCCAGAGTTCGCCGTACGTGAGCTCGGTGTCGGCCTCCCTGATCGCGACGCGGTTTCGCTGCCGGCGGGCCACCCGTTCGAAGTGCTCGACGATCGGCCGCTGCAGATCCTCGTCGCGAAAGCGAGTAAAGATCCGGGTCGCGGGCCCGTTCCAGTCCAATGGACGCCGATCGTCGGCGAGCCATGCAGAGCCAGGAACCCTCTCGAGTGCGCCGTCCAAAAGGTCGGTGTGCGTGTCGCCTCGCTAGGAATGAAGGCGCTCGTCTGTCGAGTGCCTTTAGCGTAAGACGTAGACTCTCTACGTCCTGTTCCGGCGCCCTAACGGTCGAGATCGCGCGACCCGCGGAAAGAGGTATGGATCAGCTAATGCATGCCAGAATCACTCCACAGCGGCGACCGCGGCACAGATCTCGTTCACGTGCACGGCCTTGATGAACGTCTGATGCGCCGTCAGCGTGCGATCGGTGAAGGTCGGTGCTGCCTGCCCGGCCGCGACGTAGGCATCCTGGAGTGCGCTCCGCAGCTCCATGAAGTGAACCGCCTTGACCGGCACGCCCGCGAGAGTGGCGTCCGTGAACGTGAACGGCGCCAGCCCGAAATGCCCGCGCACGCTGTTGATGCGATCGCGCAGTGAGCCGACATCCACCACTCCGATTTTCGTACTCCGGGGAACCGCAAAACTGTTGCACACGTTCGGATCGATCCCGTTCGCGATGAGTGTGTAGTTGCCGATCGCCGCGCCTTCGCGACCGATGTCGGAGTCGGCAACGATCACGGCATAGATTCCGGTCGAGGGCGCGACGACGTTGATTGTGGCCGTCTGCGTGCCGATGGCCTGGGCCACGAGAGTGCCGGCAGGTCCGATCAGTCGAATCCACGGAACGAATCCGGGATCGGCGCCAGGGATCACCTCGTTGATGGTGACCGTCAACGCATGCCCACTCGTGGCCAGGAACGTCCACTCGTCCAGATCGCCGCTGTAGATCGCACCTGCGCGAGCGACACCGTTCAACAGCGGGCCGCCATGATCGCCGGTCGACACCACGAAAGGTCCGGGCGTCTTGAACATCGTCAGCAGGTAGCTTCCCGCGTGCGACGGCTCCCGGTTGATCGCGCTGTCACTGACGATGAGCGTATAGGTCCCGCCCAGCGTGACGTTCGTCGTGATCGCCGCCGTGAGGTTGCCGAGGCTCGAACCGAGCACCGCGCCGGTCGGACCAACCAATCGAATCCACGGCACGAACTGCGGGTCGATTTGGCTCAACAGCACCTCGCCGATCTTGATCGCGATGAAGTCGCCCGGCGCGGCCGTGAACGTCCACGCGTCGACATCGCCGACCGTCACGACTCCCGCGTAGCTGGCCCCAGAGATCATCGGACCACCCTGATCGTCGCCGGGCACTGTCAGCGCAGCATTGTTCTTCGCCAGCGTCAGCACGTACGTACTGGCATGCGACGGTTCTCGATTGATGGCGCTGTCGGAGACGATCACCGTGTACAGCCCGGTCAGCGGCGCATTCACCGCAATCTGCGCCGCGAGGTTTCCGAGGGACGATCCGATGAGGACGCCGGTCGGGCCGATGAGCCGAATCCACGGAACGAACAGCGGATCGATCTGGCTCTGCAGAGTCTCGCCGATGCTCACCGTGATGAAGTCGTCCTGCGTTGCAGTGAACGTCCAACCATCGAGATCGCCGACTGAAATCGAACCGGTGTGATTGGCGCCGTTCGTCATCGGACCGCCTTCGTCGCCGGTCGGCACCGTGAGAGCCGCGTTGTTCTTGACGAGCGTCAGGATGTAATTCCCGGCGTGCGAGGGTTCGCGGTTGATCGCGCTGTCGGCCACGACGACCGTATAGGTCCCGCTCAGCGGCGCATTCGCCGCGATTTGCGCGGCCAGGACTCCCAGCGACGAGCCGACGACATCGCCATTCGGTCCGAGCAGGCGGATCCACGGCACGAACCCCGGATCGATTTGACTCTGCAGGACCTCGCCGACGCTCAGCGCGATGAAATCCCCCTGGACCGCCGCGAAGGTCCATCCATCCAGGTCGCCGACCGAAATGACACCGGCGTGGTTGCCGCCATTCGTCATCGGGCCGCCTTCGTCGCCGGTCGGCACCGTGAGAGCGGCGTTCGTCTTGACGAGCGTCAGGATGTAACTCCCTGAGTGGGATGGCTCGCGGTTGATGGCGCTATCAGCGACGACGACCGTGTAGGTCCCGCTCAGCGGCGCATTCGCCGCGATTTGCGCGGCCAGGACTCCCAGCGACGAGCCGACGACATCACCATTCGGTCCGAGCAGGCGGATCCACGGCACGAACCCCGGATCGATTTGACTCTGCAGGACCTCGCCGACGCTCAGCGCGATGAAATCCCCCTGGACCGCCTCGAAGGTCCATCCGTCCAGGTCGCCGACGGAAATGACGCCGGCGTGGTTGCCGCCGTTCGTCATCGGGCCGCCTTCGTCGCCGATCGACACCGTGAGCGGGGCGTTCGTCTTGACCATGGTCAGGATGTAGTCACCGGGATGCGAGGGCTCGCGGTTGATCGCGCTGTCCGAGACGAGGACTGTGTACGTACCGCTGAACGTCGCCTTCGTCGCGATCTGCGCCGACAGCAGTCCGACTGCCTGCGTGACGAGCGTGCCAGTCGGGTCGATCAGCCTGATCCACGGGTCGAACCCCGGGTCGATTTGGCTTTGCAGGACCTCGCCGAGGCTGAGCGTGATGAAGTCTCCCTGCGACGCCGTAAACGTCCACACATCCAGATCGCCGATGTAAACGGAACCGGCGTGGTTCGCGCCGTTCGTCATCGGACCTCCTTGATCGTCCGCGTGGACGACGAACGCGCCCGGCGTTTTCACGAGCGTCAGGAGGTAGCTGCCCAGCGCCGTTCCCGGGCGGTTGATGTTGCTGTCACGCACGAGAACGTCGTACGCGGCAGTCAGCGGGGCGTTGACCGCAATCTGCGCTCCGAGCTGGCCGATTGCGGTGGCGATGACGGTCCCCGTGTCGTGAACCTGCAACTGGATGAGCGGTTGGAAGCCGGGATCGGGAATGGCAACCACCTCGCCGATGGCGAGGGCGATGAAATCGCCCTGCGCCGCCGAGAAGCTCCAGATGTCGATCTGACCTGGCGTCGCGATCGTGCCGGTGAATGTGTCGCCGTTGGCGAGGGGGCCCTGGGCGAACGCCGTGCGTTCGGTCAACGCGAGAATGATCAGGACGAAGGGCAGCGCGTAGCGCGCGAACCGGCTCACGACACGCAGAAATCGTCCGCCGATCGTCCCTGCGTCTGCCGCAGGTTGGGATTCCTCCCTCATGCCTGTGGACGGTGGTTCCAGCCAGCTGAACAGTACCGTCGTATACGCCGTCCGCACGCGTGATCGACACTTCGGTGCCGCCGCCATCCGATCCTCCTGACTGGACGGTTGTTTATGAGAAATGGACGAGCTTTATGGCACTGTACAGGTCAGAAGTCAAGTGAGGAAACGTGCATTGGCATGTATTTTTTTTGAGGCTCGGCGGGCACTGGTGAGTACCTTGATGGGCGTCTCAGCAATCCGAGATCGGCCGCCTGCGGACAACGCCGCCGCCGACGCTCGTTCTCCGTGTGCAATCACGAGGAGGTGCCATGTCTACGCCGCGAACCCTGCTCGCCACGCTTGGCGCATGCGCCGTCTTGCTGTTCGTCGCCCTTCTCGATTCGCACAACAGCCCGAACACGTTGTCAGCGCAGGGCACCACGAGGGTGGCGAATCCGATCACCGGCGAGGGATTGCCTAACCCGGCGCCGAAGGTGACGCGCAATTGGGGTCAGCTCCCGGCAGGCCGGACGTGGGGCACGACGGCCGGCATCGATATCGATCCGATCGACGGGAACATCTGGGCGTACGAGCGCTGCGGCGTCGGCGCGGCTGCCGGCGCGGGCGGCGGCGGCGCGTCCTGCGATACCAACGTCCTCGATCCGATCTTCAAGTTCGACCGCCGCTCCGGCGCGGTCCTGGCGAATTTCGGCAAGGGCGTGATGGTCACGCCGCATGGCATCTCCGTCGATCGTCAGGGCAACGTCTGGATTGCGGATTTCGGAGGGAACGCGGCCGGGACCAAGGGGCACCAGGTCCACAAATTCAGCCCGAAGGGCGAGAAGCTGCTGAGCCTCGGTGTCGCAGGCAAGCCGGGCAACGCCGACGGGCAGTTCAATCAGCCGAACGACGTGGTGGTCGGTCCAGATGGGAGCATATACGTGGCCGACGGGCACGACGCGCAGGGCATGACGACCGCTGCCGCCGTCGCGGAGGGGCTCAAGCGCGGCGCCACGTCGCGCATCAGCAAGTTCAGCCCCGACGGCAAGTTCATCAAATCGTGGGGGAAGATCGGCGTGCGCCACGGTGAGTTCCGGACACCGCACGCCCTGGCGTTCGACTCCAGGAACCGGCTGTGGGTCGCGGATCGCGGCAACCATCGGATCGAGATCTTCGACCAGGAGGGCAACTACCTCGAGTCGCGCTACATGTACGGGCGCGTCAGCGGGATCTTCATCAAGGGCAACACTCTCTACGCGATCGATTCCGAGTCCGGCCCGTTCAATCACACCAACTGGCGCGACGGCGTGCGCATCGGTCCGCTCGACGAGGATCGCATCACCGCCTACATTCCGCCGTTCGAGCGCGAGGACCGCGTCTATCAGGGGACGGCTGGCGAAGGCGTTGCGGTCGACGCGGACGGGAACGTCTACGCGGCGGAAGGACCGAATTCGCTGACCCAGGCGGGCGGAGCGTTCACGAAGTACGCGGTGAAATGAACGGTCGCGTGGAGAGATCGGCGAAGCGCATCCGCGGCGCGGCGCCGTGACGTCGGACGCTAGCCAACCAAACCTTCATCGTGGTGGTGTGTGAGCGCATGCTGTTCGAGCTACGGCGACGTCGCCGGAGCACAGTTCGACGAAACCATCGCCCGGCGTGAGCTACAGAGCTATCGCAAGAACGGTCCCGGCCCGACTGCTCGTCTGCTCCGCGATCTGATCGTGGACACGGGCGGGATCGACGGCAGCCTGCTCGATGTCGGCTCGGGAATCGGCGGGCTGACGTTCGAATTACTCGACCGCGGAATCACGCGTGCGATCGCGGTCGACGCCTCGGCGCCGTACCTGGCGGCCGCGGCTCAGGAAGCGACTCGCCGCGATCGCCTGCGCGTTGTCGAATTCGTTCACGGCGACTTTCTCGAGGTCGCGTCGCGGGTCCCGAAGGCCACCGTCGTCACGCTCGACCGTGTGATCTGCTGCTATCCCTCCTACGAGACGCTTCTCGACGAATCGCTGCGACATACCGAACGGGTGCTCGCGTTCTCCTATCCGAAGGACGCATGGTATGTCGCGGCGGCCGTTGGGCTCGAAAACCGCGCGCGCTGGCTGAAGAGGAACCCGTTCCGGGCGTTCGTCCACCCGGTCGATCAGATGACCAGGATCGTCGAGCGGGCCGGGCTCAGATTGGTCGGACGTCGTCAGACCTGGCAATGGTCCGCCGATGTCTGGACCCGATCGTAGCGTCACGTTGTGAGCCCCGAGACATCGGACCCGATTCAGCCAGGGCGCGAGAGCCAGCTGGCGATGGCCACAAAACTGCCGCCAGTTGTTATCACCAGGGCCGAGAACGCCATGAACGCGACAAGCGAGCGCCACCGAGCGACAATCCCCAGTGCCTGTCGGTAGGCACCCCGCGACACCACCAACCACCCAAGCAGCACGAGGTAGATGAGCATCATCAGCATGCCGCCTGACATTGCCGCGGCACCTCGAGCTTTTTGAAGCCACTCGACCATCCGCCACGCCTCAGACCATTTCGCGACTGGATCGCCTTCCCGGATCAGCACCTCTCTCATGCGTTCGAAGAAGTGCGGCTCGGCCACGATCAGTGGCGTAGAGGTCGCAACAAAGCCAGCGCTGATCAGGAGGGTGGCGATCGCGGACTGGTAACAAAGGGGGACAGCGATGCGTCGGTACTCCGCTCCGGCCCCGACCAGACGCCAGCCGAGATAGAGCGGCAGTGAAGCGATCAAGGTCGTCACGACGCCGTTCGCCACCGCTTCGGCGAGAAGGGAGATGATCGACAGGTTCTCTGTCGGCCAGATCCCGAGGATGATCGACGTGCGCGGCCAGCGCAGTCTCGATTTCGCGTCTGACATAGTCCTGCGGATCGTCGAGCCGCCGTGTGCCGGTCGCGTGGCTGGCAGTGAGTCAACCGCGACCGATCACAACGAGAACGACGGTGGCCGCCCGAACGGCGTCCAGAATCGCGCGCTCGAAGTGTGCGCCCGCCTCGATGGCTTCGACGTCACGAAAGACCTGCTGGTCGCCGAAAGCGCGGATCAAATCTTCCGATACGCGAAGCCAGGCGCGCGTCCCGTTGACATCACGCGTACTTGCCGCAACTCGAGTGCCGTCCGCCACGTTCCGATCTTTCCCCGTCAGACGTGTATCGCCGCCCGCCCGCCAGTTGCTGAAGGCGGGCGGTTCGACGCGCTCATTTGTTCGGCGGGCTGTGCTCGTCGTCGTCGGATGCGGTGGCGTTCGCGTCAGGCGTGTTCCCAAGCGGTCCCACCGCCTGCTTGCCCGGGTGATCGGGGATGTTGACGAGCACCTCGGCGACATTGTCGGCGTAATTCGATTCGGGAAGCATGTGATACAGGCCCGTCGCCGGATCGATCGTCGCGAATTTCACGTTCTCCCCGGCCTGCGGCACGAACCCCGGATTGACCGTGATCCGCAGAAGGTACTGCCCCGGGGGAATCACGGGCTGGCCGTCTCCACCGTCCAGCACGAAGTACTGGCCACCCAGCTTCCACACGTACTCGTCGGCGCGGCCTGCGCTGATGCCCTGGTTGCCGGGAATGCCGATCTGTCCACAGACCTTGAACTGTGGGGGCCCGGGTGGAATCCCGAAGTAGGCCGGCGCCGGCTGCACGTCGATCATGCAGAAGCCGCGCTTGGCAGCACGCCATACGAACCCGCTGTTCGGATCGATCAGCTGATAGAGCGCGTAGTGGCGGAAGTGGAAGTGGTTGTGGCACGTCGCGAACTCGTACAACCCGTCGTTTGCGGCGACGTGCGCGTTCGGATCGCCGAGGGCGAGGTCCGCGGCGCCGATGTTCGGGGTGCTGACGGAGAAGCGCAGCAGCGAATGCTCACCCGGCGTGATCTCGCCTTCCTCCACGCTGCAGGCAGTTGCCGCGAGAGTTTCGACGCGCACGATCCAGTTGTGCGCAAGGATGTCCTGCCGGACGATCAGGTTGGGGAGGCCACTTTGCGCGTGCAGCACGCGCGGCGCGACGTGCAGGGCAAGCAAGGCGAGGAACGTTGCCAGACCGGCGATCCCGAGCGACACCGTTTTGCGAGAGAAGCCTTGTTTCATGTCTCCTCCTGTCTCTGGTTGAGGGCGGGTATGATGCGGCCGAGGGGCGGGCGCACTATAACGCAACCGCAACCTGGGTTGAAAGCGTACCGAGCCGTTCAGCGGCCCTTTATGTGTCCTTGATTTCAGGTTGCGTTCGCTGAAACGAGCTGTTCGCGATTAGTCAGATCGGTGCCTTCGTCAGGGAACGCGTAGTCGTGGACGAGAAGCGCGGCAGGATACGTCGACGTTCGAGTCTGCGACAATGCTCGCCAGTGACACTCTCTGACCACGCCCTTGCCGCGCCGGCGCCGCCGCTGCAGCCCTTCGTCTCGCACTATGCCGGCTCGCGCATGCGCGACGTTCCGCAGTCGCAGCATACCGGCCTGCCCTCCCGTCACATCGATCTCATCGTCAGCCTCGCGAAACCGATCGAGATCGTGCGGATGCCGGGCGCGCAGTCTCCTGGCGCGTACCGCGCCTTCGTCGCCGGTCTGCAGCAGGCGCCGGCCGTCGTGCGGATGGGCGGAGATCTGGACTGCTTGCACATATTCCTGAAGCCCGGCGCGGCTCGCGCGCTGCTGGGGATCAGCGGTCAGGAGGTGGCCTCGCAGGTCGTGCACCTCGCCGACATCGACGTCACCATGTGCAACGAGCTCGTGGAGTGCCTCTGCAGCGCCGACACGTGGCGAGAGCGCTTCGCGATAGCGGATCGAGTCCTCCTGCGAAGTCTGCGTCCAGTCACGATGCCCGACGTCATGGCGTGGGCCTGGCGCAGCCTGACGATCAGTCATGGACTCACGCCCGTTCACAGGCTCGCACGCACTGTCGGTTTCAGCCGGCGGCATTTCGGCGAGCGCTTCAGGTCCGAGTTCGGCATCACGCCCAAGGCAGCGGCGCGGGTTTTCCGGTTCGAGCACGCCTGCCGGCTGTTCGTTCACTCCCCGCGTAGGATCGCGGACGTCGCGATGGCCAGCGGCTTTCACGATCAGGCCCACATGGTGCGCGAGTGGCATGCGCTCGCGGGCTGCACGCCGCGGGAATGGATCCTCGGCGAGCTCCCGTTTTTACAAGACTATGAAATCGGCGGGGGCCATGATTGATGAATGCACATCGAGCCCCGCATCAGTCTGGTCTTCAACGGCGAGTGTGACGCGGCATTCACGCTCTATGAGCAGTGCCTCGGAGGCACCGTCACATTCCGCCTCACATGGGGCGACTCGCCGATGGCCGATCAAGCGCCTCCCGACTGGCGCGACAAGATCATGCACGCCACGCTGGCACTCGGCGACACCTCTCTCTCCGGCGGTGATGTCCTGCCCGATCAGTACGAGCGCCCGCAGGGTTTTCAACTGCAGCTCAATCTAGACGATGCCGATGCGGCCGATCGCATCTTCGCGCAGCTCGCCGACGGCGGAGACGTCTCCTTTCCTCTGCAGCAGACCTTCTGGGCGAAGCGATTCGGCGCCGTCGTGGACCGCTTCGGAATCCCGTGGGCGATCAACTGCGGTGACTGAGAGGTAGTAGGCGCGCGTTCCAGGCCGAAGTCATCGACCAGTGCGCGTTTCACAATCGGCACGCTTATTTCGCTTCGGGCATCAGCGTGACCTGAACGTAATTGGAGGTATCCAGATACGTCTGCGCCGCCTGCTGAATCGCCTCGGACGTCAGCGCGGCGATGCGCGCCGACGCATTTTCGATCTCGCCCAGGCCGGCTGACTCGCCGTCCTCGTAACTTCGCGCGATCTGATCCAGCGCGTAGCGGTTTTCCTGACTGTTCGATTCGTAGTCGCGCAGAAGACCATCCCGCAGGCGCGCCATCTGATCCGGCGTGAGGCGCGTCGTCTTGACGAAGGCCAGTTCCTCGAAGACGCGCTGCACCAGCGACGCCGTTCGCTGAGGATCGCACGTCCACTCAATCCGGATGCGGTATTCCCCACGCGGAGTCTTCCTCGCGGACGGCGTCGCGGTGATGCTGTAGGTGCCGCCGAGCTCCTGTCGGATCGTATCGAACAGACGTCCCTGGAGGACGCGCGCCATGGTGTCCAGTGCGAGGCGGTGCGCCGCATCGTAGGTGAACGGCCCGGAGAAGACGATCGCGACCTGGCTCTTCGGCGCGATCCCCTTTTCGACCGTCTTCTCGATCACGCCCGTCGGCGGCACGATGCCGAGATCGCGCCAGGTCTCCCGCGCGTGCGTCGCCGGCAGGCTGGCCACGTAGGTTTCAACGAGCGGCTTGATCGCATCCACCGTGAAGCTGCCGACGAACACGAAAGTGAAGTTGCTCGCGTCGGCGAAGCGTGCCTTGTAGAACGCCAGCGATTTGTCGAGGTTCCACTGATCGACCGTGGCCGGCGTCTCGAACTGCCGGCGCGGGCTGTTCCTCGTGAGGATTGCCTCCAGCGTCTGGTTGAACACCACGTCAGGGCTCGCCGCCCGGTTGGCGAGCAGTGCCTTGGCCTCTGACGCCATCGAGGCGAAGGCGATCGGATCGGCTCGCGGCTGCGTGAACCGAAGATACAGGAGCTGAAACATCGTCTCGAGGTCCTGAGGCGTGCTCCCGCCGCGCATGCCTTCGTGGGTGTCGGTGATGAACGGCGCGACGCCGGCCGCCGTGCCGGTGAGGACCCGGTCGAGCATCACGGCGCTGTAGCGGCCGACGCCGCCGGCCGGGACCACGTCGTCGGCGACGCGCGCGGAGATGAGGTCGGCGTCGCTGGCGAGCGAGGTTCCGCCTGGCGCCGTGGCGCGGAAAAGTATCTGGTCCTGCCGCAGCGTGGTCGGTTTGAGGACAACGGTTGCGCCGTTCGACAGCGTCCATTCGGTGATGCCTGCCGGGCGCGCGGTGGTCTTGACGATCGAGCCTCGCGGCGGCGGTGCATCGACAAGCGTCTGCTCCGTCGTGCGGTCGGCGTACGGCTCGAGTCGTTTGGCAGACGCGGCCTGGACGACACCCTCGAGCTGTGTCTGTGTGGGCAGCACGATTCCGGACGCTTCGGGCGCCGCGACGACGACGAGACGGTTCTGGGCGGGGAACCAGTCGTTGGCGAGGCCGTTGAGCTCGCTCAGCGCGATTTCCGGGAGGAAGCGGCGATGGAACGCGAGCTCCTGCCAGATCGTCGGCAGCGCTTCCGACTCGAGAAAATTCCGGGTGTACTCGTCGGCGCGGCTCTCGGATTCGCGATCCGGACTTGCGGTCACCGCGCGCTCGTAGTCGCGCATCATCGCCTGCTTGGCGCGGTCGAGCTCGGTGGCGGTGAATCCGAAGCGCGCGACGCGCTGCAGTTCGGTGACGAGCGCGTCGAGACCGCGTGTGACTCCGTCGCTGGCGACGAGCGCCTCCAGCGCCGCTTCGTCCCGCGAGCGGGGCGCGGGGAACAGGCCGCGATTTGCCGAGGCCCTGAAGAACGGCGGATTGGTGGTCTGCGTGAGCTCCGCGAGCCGCCCGGTGAGCATGCTCGCGAAGAGCTGATCGCGAATCAGATCGCGATAGCCGCCGACCGTCCCCTGATTCCGCGCCGGCCGGAGATCGCTCAACTCGACCGCCGTCGCCGTTGTTTCCTTGTCGGTGACGACGGCGTACTTCGTGCCGGGATGTTCCGGTGCGTCGAAAATCGGACGTGGCCGCGCGGGCTCGGGCGGCTCGAGTGACGAGAAGTGCGCCCTGATCATCGCCGCGACCGCGTTGCGGTCCACGTCGCCGACCACGATCACCGCCATCAGATCCGGTCGGTACCAGTCGCGGTAGTAGCGCAGCAGTTGTTCCCGGCGCGCGCGCTCGATGCTGTCAGGCTTGCCGATCGGCGGCCGATCCGCGTAGCGTGATCCCTCCAGCTGCACGCCGCGGATCTTGTCGCCGATGCGCTCCTCGGCGCCGAGATTCATGCGCCATTCCGAAAAGACTATGCCCCGCTCGCGTTCGATGGCGGCGTCGTCGAAGGTGGCCGCCCCCGCCCAGTCCTCGAGGACCAGCAGTGCGCGATCGAGCACCCCCGGCACGTCGGTCGGCACCCGCAGCGTGTACTGCGTGTCGTCGTAGCTGGTCGCGGCGTTCGCGTCCGGGCCGATGCTCAACCCCAGCGATCCCAGGAACTGGACGATGCCCTGCCCGGGAAAGTGGCGCGTCCCTTCGAACTCCATGTGTTCGACGAAATGAGCGAACCCCTGCTGGTCGTCGTCCTCGAGCACGGATCCGGCCTTGACGACCAGCCGCAGTTCGGCGCGGCGCGGCGGCTTCGCGTTCGCGCGCACGTAGTACCTGAGCCCGTTCGGCAGGCCGCCGATCAGGACGTCAGGATCGGCGGGCATCGATTGGTCGAGGCCGTACGAAGCGACCGACGCCGCGGACGTCTCCCGCCCCGGCGCCGTCTGGGCGGAGAGAAGAGATGCGCCAGCAGCAAGCAGGGCGGCGAGCGCGGCGGACGTGGCAAAACGGCGATCGCGAAAGATCATTCGTCGATCCTAACCCGACCTCGGCCGGACGACGAAGATCGAACGCTTACTTCGCCTTACGTTCTACGGCAGGCGCCCGGCAGGTCCAGTTCGCCGCTTCTTTCAAGTCGCCCGCCCCGTTGTACTCCGCATACTGCGGATACGGGCACAGCGGACGCGTAAGACCCTGCGCTCCGGTTCCGACCATTCGATCTGGAGCGATCCCCTTTTCAACCCAGTTCTCGAGCGTGCCGATCGAGTCGAAGGTATTGACGCCGGGGCCGCCGCCACAGTGTCCCATTCCGGGCACCATGAACAGGCGCATCCAGTCGGCCTGATTCCTGCCCATCTTGTCGAGCACCGAGTCGTAATACCAGATCGTGGTTTCCGGCGTGATGCCCGTGTCGGCCCAGCCATGGGTCAGGAGCAACTTGCCGCCGCGCTTCTTGAACACGCCGAGATCCGGATTCACCGCGTCCACGTAGCCGACGGCCTTGTCGATGATCGGCATGTCGCGGTCGAGATCGAACTGCTGCCAGTCCAGGTGCGGATCGTTGAACGCGATGCGAACGATGTCGAACGTGCCACCCGGCGACTGATTCGTGCCGCGAAGCGCACCAATCGGATTGCCGAGCGCCTGGCCGGAAAAGATCAACTCGCCCTTCGAATTCCTGACGCCGCCGTAGAACGTGCTGACCGTTTTCAATTGCGCGGCCGTCAAGCAGGTCGCATCGTCCTTACCCGGCGCGCACGACAACGTCGCGAAGTTCACGTGACACTGTCGTGGATTGTTCAGAAATCCTTCCTTGAGCGTGTCGCAGGTGTCGGTCACCAGCCGATTCACGAGCGCGGCTTGCTCGAGGGTGAGGCTTCCGTCCGGATGACGTGAGAGTTCGATGCTCCGGGCCACGCCGGCCGTCCACATGTGGATGTGGCGGTTGGCAAGAGAGCCGGCAATGATGCCGTCGTAGTCGTCGGGATATCTCTGGGCCTCCATCAACGCCATGCGGCCGCCGGTGGAGCATCCCTTGAAATACGAGTACTGGGCGTTGCGATCGTAGAAAGCCTTGACGACCTGCTTTGCGATCAGCGTCATCTCGTGCGTTGCGCGGTACCCGAAGTCGATCATCTTTTCAGGGTGGCCGAATGCCCACTCGCCGCCCGGCTCCTGATGACCTGTGTCGGTGCCCGCCGTCGCGTAACCGAGCCGCAGCGCCTGGGGCATTTCGTTGGCCAGGCCCTGGATGGATCCCGCGAAGCCGCCGTTCCCGACGCCCATGAATTTCCCGTTCCAGCGTTCGACGGGCAGCCAGAGCTCCATGTTGATCAACGAGTCGGGCGTCGGTTTGAGAATCAGCTGCACGCGGCAATGCGCCGGAATGTTCGGCGGAGGTGCGCCGCCCCGCGTGGCTGGTTGCCCTGCAGCTGGTGGCTGGGCTTGAGCGCCGCGTGCCCCGCCTCCGCGCGCCGGCGGCGGGCCTTCGGGAACGACGACCGCGCTGGTGATCGTGGCAGCGGGGAGCGTGAGGCCAGTCAGACTCTCGCACGGTACTGCTGAAGCGGTGATGGCCAGGAGCAGAAACGCGCTGCCGATCATGAGGCCTCCTCGTGCGGAAGACGTGGAACGACCGCGTCGAAGGAGCTTCACCGTATCACACCGGCGACCCCGGTTCACGCTCCTGTCTGCGCGCGCCGAGAAATACTGTTCCTACCGGACATCGCTCTGCCGCTCGTTCCCGTACCGTTGAGCGGTGCTCCTCTGGGGCGGCTTCACGCTCTTCATTGTCGCGATGCTGACGATGGACATCGGTGTCTTTCATCGAAAGGCCCATGTCGTCAGCATGCGCGAAGCGCTGCGATGGACGGCCGTCTGGATCACCCTGGCGCTGGCGTTCAATGTCGGCGTCTGGTACTGGCTCGGATCGCGTGCGGCGCTCGAGTTCTTCACCGCCTACCTGGTGGAGAAGGCGTTGAGTGTCGATAACGTCTTCGTCTTCATTCTCATCTTCAGCTACTTCGGGACGCCTGCGGCATACCACCACAAGGTGTTGTTCTGGGGCATCGTCGGGGCCATCGTCGCGCGCACTATCTTCATCGTCAGCGGCCTCGCGTTGCTCGCGATGTTTCACTGGACGATGTACGTCTTTGGCGCGTTCCTGGTCGCGACCGGCATCTCGATGATGGTGAGAAAGTCCGACGGCTACAGCCCGGATCGGAATCCGCTGATTCGTCTGGCGCGACGCTGGCTGCGCATCACCGACCGCTACCAGGGCAGCCGTTTCGTCGTCAAGGACGAGGGCCGCTGGTTCGCCACGCCGCTGCTGATCGCTCTGCTCACGATCGAGTCCACCGACATTGTCTTCGCCGTGGACTCGATTCCGGCCGTGTTCGCCGTCACGCGCGAGCCGTTCATCGTCTACAGCTCGAACATCTTCGCGATGCTCGGGTTGAGAGCGCTGTACTTCGCGGTCGCCGGACTGATGCGGTCGTTCCACTATCTGCACTACGGGTTCGCGTCGATCATCGGCATCCTCGGCATCAAGATGCTGTTGAGCGACGTGTACCAGATGCCGATCGGCGCGTCATTGGTGGTGGTCGTCGTGATCCTGACGATTGCGGTCATTGCGTCGCTGCTCCGGCCGCGACGTGAGGATCTCAAGCGGATACTGGCGCGGTCCGAGCGGCGCGGCCTGCTCTCTTTCCGCCGTCTGCTGCTGGTGGAGAACGTGTTCGATCTGGGAAGCGTGCTCGTACGACGAGCGATGCGACCGCGCGAGGACGTCCAGGTGCTGCGTGCCGAGTCGAGCTGGGCGGAGAATCGGCGCACCATGGTCCAGTCGCGGTTCTCGCGGTATCCGATCGTGACCGGGCCGCGGCAGCAGCCGTGCGGGTTCGTGCATGTCAAGGATCTTCTGTACCTGGACCGGCACCCGGGCACGCCGGACGAATGGCTGCGGCTCGCACGCCCGCATGCCGTTGTCAGCGAGGACGCGACGCTCGAAGCGCTGCTCGTCGACTTCCAGCGTCACCGTCAACAAATGGCGCTCGTCTTCGACACGAAGGGCGCGTGGGTCGGGGTCATCACGCTGGAAGACGTCATCGAGGAAATCGTCGGTGAGGTGAGGGACGAGTTCGAACGGCCGTCAGTCGATCTGCCCGCTCTCACACCGGCGGCCGTGACGATGAGCGTCGAGGCGGAGTCGCTGGAGGATGCCATCACCGAAATCATTGTCCAGGCGCCAGGGCGCACGCTCGGATTGACGCCAGGCCACCGATCGGCGATGCGCGACGCCGCTCACAGTATGCCGTCGTATCTCGGTCATGGAGTCGCAGCGGTCGTGACGACGTCGTCGCAGCTTCGTCAGGCCACCGTGCTGTTCGGGCGTTCCGAGTCGGGGGTGCCGGGGTTCGATCATCATCAGCGCATTCACCTCATCTTCGTGCTCCTGCTGCCGCCTGGCGCGGTCGGTATGCAGCAGGTCTTCACGACCGCGATTGCGGCATCGATCGCGAGCGACTGCGTGCGGGAGCGGTTGATGAACAGCGCCGATCCTGACGAGGTCGTCGAGGTGATGAGCGACGGACTGTGTCTGGCGCAGCGCTGATCGGCTGCCGCGAGCGCCTCAGGAGATGATGCCTTTGCGGACCGCGTAGAGCACGATTTCAACGGCGCTGTGGACGTCGAGCTTCTCCATGATGCGGGCGCGGTGGGTTTCGACGGTGCTCGGGCTCAGGTGCAGGATCTCCGCGATCTCCTTGTTCACCCGCCCTTCGGCGATCAGCTGAAACACCTCACGTTCACGCTCGGACAGCGTGTCGTAGCGATCGGTGATCCCGCGCTCGGCGAGCTGCCGCACGTAGTCGTCGAGCATCACGCGCGAGACGGCCGGGCTGAAGAAGGACTTGTTCTGCGTCACCGCCGTCACCGCGCGCAACAGATCGCTTCCGGCCGAATCCTTCAAGAGATAGCCATGCGCGCCGGCTCTGATCGCGCGCGTGACGTAAACTTCGTCGGCGTGCATGCTCAAGACCAGGATGCGCGTCGATCGGAGCCGTCGAACGATTTGCTGAATCGCATCGACGCCGCCGAGCTGCGGCATGGCAAGGTCCAGGATGACGACATCGGGCTTGAGGTCGAGCGCCTGCCGCACTGCCTGACGGCCGTCAGCGGCCTCGCCGATCACCTCCCAGCCGGGCTGCGCCTCGAGAATCTTGCGGAGACCCTCACGAACCAGCGTGTGATCATCGGCAAGCAGGATCCGGACGGTCGCCATCTCATGTCCTCACTGCAAGCGGGAGCTCGACGGTGAGGCGCGTCCCTTTGCCGCCCCTGCCTTCGATCCGGAACGTGCCGCCGAGTTCCGAGACCCGCTCGCGAATGCCGACCAGTCCGAGTCCCTCCCGGCGCGACGTGTTGCCGGACTTGGCTGCCTGCCATCCGATCCCGTCGTCCTCGACGGTCACGATGACCGACGCCGCCAGTCGCTGGACGAACACCCGGCACGCGGTCGCTCGAGCGTGGCGTGAGACATTGGTGAGCGCCTCCTGGATCGCCCGATACACGCACACCTCGACCTCGATTGGAAGCCGTCCGTCCAGGCGATCGTCGACGAGCTCGGTCCGGACGCCGGTCCGATCCGAGAACTTCCGGAGATACCACTTGAGCGTGTCCGGAAGTCCGAAATCATCGAGCATGCTGGGGCGCAGCAGCTGCGACAGATCGCGAACGCCCGCGAGCGCGCGCTGTGCAACCGTTCGCGCTTCGTGAATTGCATGGGCTGCGCGCCCGTCCGTGCCGACGGCCCGCTCCACGAATGCGAGCTCCACGTCGACTGCCGTCAGCGCCTGTCCGATCTCGTCGTGGAGCTCGCGCGCGATGGTTCGGCGCTCGTCCTCCTGCGCCTGCACCAGCCGCCCGGACAGCTGCCTGAGCTCCTGCTGGCTCCGCGCCACTTCCGCGTGCTCTTCGCGCACCGTGGCTTCGAGGCGGCCGACATACCATGTCGACAGCACGGCGATCGCGACACCGAGGGCGACGGCGATGGCGGTCGTCTCCCATATCCTGCGCCGCACCTGACGGTTCGCCTCCGCCAGCTCCTGCTGCTCGCGGGTCGCGTTGGCGGCCATGATTTGTCGCACCTCGTCTGACAGGTGCACGATGCCATCGCGTTTCGGAATGACTTCGGCCTGAAGACGACGCTGCGCCGTGGCGCGGTCGTCGGGCTGCGGCATCACAACCCGCACCGCGGCATCCCAATAGTCACGCAGCTCGTCTTCGAGCCGCGTCCAGGTGGCGCCCTCGTCCACCGATCCCATGGCACGGTACTGCTCGAGCTCCTGATTCACCTGGGCCTGCAGGCTGCGCAGTTGATCGCGGGCGGTCGCCGCTTCCTGCGGTGACTGGCTGGTTTCGATCAGGGCGTCCCGCACATAAATGGAACCGAGGAGCACCTGGCTTCGGATCGCAAACAGGAGCTCCTGGCCCCTCGTGTGTCGGGCATGAATGGCGGCGCTTCGCTCCTGCGTCTCCGCGAGGCGCCCGGTGAAGTAGAAGGCGGACGCCAGCCACACCGCGAAGATCACCAGGAAGCCCGCCAGCAACGCTGCCTTGATTGTCCTGGGCGGGCGCATCCGTGGGAGCGGCCGGGCGGGGCGCGTCATCAATCGATCTTACGTCTGCCGATCCGGCGATCGCGGAGGTCCGGTCCCGGGACGCGAAGAATACCGTCCGCGCCGGACACCGCCGCGCGCATGGCTCTCCTAGAGTTGAAGTCACGTTCGCACGCGCAGACAGCGTGACTGGCGGCGTTGGACGCGCTGACCGTGGCAATGCTTTTCGAGGGGACCGTGATGTCTGGAAACAGAGCGTTCTGGTGGCGCCACTCCGTTGAGCACCCGATTGAAGAATTCGCGCAGCGGCTCCTGGTCGTGACAGATATCGATGGCAGCCTGCTGCAGTCGGGCACGCGGTCGCTGCCCGACGAACGCGCCGCGCTCGAGTTCCTGTCGGCGCGGGGCATTCCGCTCGTGATCAACTCGAGCCGGACTCGCGCCGAGATCGAGCGGCTGCACCAGGCGTTGCACATCCTGACGCCGTTCATCAGCGAGCACGGCAGTGCCCTGTTCGTCCCCCATGGCTCGTTTCCGTTCATGCCCGCGGGCGCACGGCCCGCCGTCGGGGGCGGCGTGATCGAGTTCGGCCGGCGCTATCACGAAGTCGTCGACACGCTGCGGCTCACCAGTCGTGAGCTCGGAGTGGAGATCGTCGGGTTCGCGGAGTTGACTATTGATGACGTGGCCCGTGAACTCGGCGTACCGCCGATGGAGGCGCAGCTCGCGAAGCTGCGCGAGTACACCGAGCTGTTCCGGATGGTCGACGAGAAAGACGCCACACGAAGTCGCCTGATCAGGGCGCTTCGCCGGCGAGGGCTGCGGTGCTGGCGGGTTGGCACCCATCACCTGGTCAGCGCGACGCGGGATCGCGCGGCGAGCCTCGCGGCATTGAAGGCGATGTGGAGGCAGGCCTGGGGCGAGCCGCTCGTCATCGGTCTGGCGGACAGCGAAGACGACGTCGCATGGTTGAAGCATGCCGACGTCGCCGTATTCGTCCAGCACGATCGCGTCGGTGTTCCTTCGCGGGTGCTCGCGAAGCTGCCGACGGTCCATGTGACGCGATTAGAGGGCCGGGCCGGATGGAGCGAGGCCATCTTCGAGTTTGTCGGCACTCTCCTGAACGCACGGCAGCCGACCGCACGGACGAAGCGGCTGGTGAGCCTTTTCGACGCACGCACCGGTGAACGGCCACCGTGAGCTGGTGGCCGCACGCAGTCAGTCGTCGGCCAGAAGTCGGCGACTCCGAGTCCCCGCCGTCGGCGCGGCCGCCTGCGGTCTCCGCCGCACATTGGTGCGCTCCGAGCCTCCGGGCGCATCCTTCTGCCGGCAGGCGCCGGGACGGGGGCTCGGTCATTCCAGCCAGAATGGCGGTGTAGCGTGGATGTGATGCTGCGGAGTGGAATGAATCTGATCGGCGTGCTCCTCCTGCTCACGATCGCGGTTGCGATCTACGAATTGTGGGACGTCGCAATCGAGCGCTGGTTTGGATGATTCGGCGGGGCAGCGCGGCGCCGCTCTGCCAGTTGCGACGGGCGCAGCAGCGGAACCTCGTGGCCGCCCGCGGTCGCGCCCTCGTCTCGCTACCTGAATCGCCGCGCGCGAATGTCGACGCCGTGTCTGATCGATTTCACGTCGACTGTGCGGAGTTGCCCTGGCTCCGACGGCAGCCCCCAGTAGCCGAGCAGATAGTAATGACTCGCTTCGCGCCAGATCCGGTTCGCGGCTTCGGCAAAGTCGTTGGAGTTTCGCAGGACGTCGCCGCCGGTCAGACGGATCAGCCCGAGGCCGCTCGGACCCGACGCGTGCGTGAGCCCGGTTGGATCGACCTCGTAGACACTGACGTTCGCCCGCGCCGCAGAAGACATGGCCGCGGCCCACGCCTTCCGAAACTCGTTCGTCGAGGCGGAGGCCGGCTCACGGACGTCGCAGACCGATGGCAGTCCCAGACAGATGACCGCCTTCCGCCGATGCTCGATCGGCAGAACCTGTTCGGCTATCCGTGCGACCGCCTTGAGCACGGTTACCGGTGTTTCACGCGACGAGTACGGGACGGTGCCGCCATGGTACTGATCGATGCGCTCGAGAGCGCTTTCGACATCGCCGTAGGCCTCGTCCCGTAACCGCGACAGGCGAACCACCGACACCTCGTCGACGGTCCTCATCGGCGACAGCAGGAGACGACCGATCTGCCGCATCGGTGTCGTCCCGCTGCTCGGCACGCCCATATCGTCCATCAGCAATACGACCGAGCGCTCTTCATCGACAGTCCCGCGTGCGGCCACGGGCATGAAGGTCTCGATGGTGACCAGCCTGCCTGTGTCCTTTACCTCGAGGTCCTGCGACGAGAGGTCGCGGATCGGCAGACCATGGCGATCGAGCGCGACGACGTCGAGTTCGACGAACTCCGTGGCGGCGCTCTGAAGCGCTGCGACGGCGATCAGCGCGGCGCAAACGGCAGCTTTGACCACGCGCTCCTCCCCGGGCACGAGGACGGGACCTGCCAATCCTAGTCGAACACCTCTGTTTCGAGTGACCAACATCGCGATGGGCGCGGCAGATCGCGCGTTCCGTGGAGCCTTTGGCGCGCGGTGTCACGGGTCACCAGGCCGCGATCGACCGCTTCCAGCCGCTCATCGAGAGTCGTCGTCCACCACGCCGTGTCGCGTCAGGAAGTTGTCCACCACGAAGTCAGCGACGTGCTCGCCCAACCGGCGACCGGCCGTTTCGTCGAAGCGAAAATGCACGCCCGCGAAAATCCGGCTCAACGTCGCTTCCTCCGCCGCGTCTGAGAGGCGGTGAAACGACCGCGTCACGCCAGGCAGGACCTCGGAGGTCACGTCGAGCGAGAATCGATCGCGCTTGAGCGTCGAGAGCAGGACGTTCAGAGCGGCGGCGCTGATCACCGCGTGCGCGCCGGGATACGACGGGTCCGGTGGCGTGTTCCCAACCTCCGGGAGCCAGTTCGGATCGCCGACCGTCGCGGGGTTGCCGAGGCTGGCGGCAGCCCGGATGGCGGTGACCGGCCGCCAGAAGTTGTACGTGTATTTCGCGTCGTAGAACGCAATCACGCTGTCCGCGATCGCCAGGTTGAGCAGCGCGAAGACGCGGGCGCGGTCGGCGGTTCGCAGACGACGGGCGTCGGTTGCCGACTGCGCGATCTCGTTCCAGTAGTTCTGAATCGGTCCATTCCAGAACCGCCCCGTCAGCGCCTGATCCGCTGAGCTCGACGCGCCGTTGGCGGTGCCGAGGCTCTTCACCTCGTCGAACGCGTCGCTGTAGCGAACGCTGGTGAGTCCGGGTGGCGGCGCCGGCCGAAAGAGATCGGCGCGGGGCAGCGCGAACGGCGTGACGCGTGACCAGTGAGTGAACTGCGGCTGCTTCGGAAAATTTGGCGGCGTGGACTGGTAGTCGCCTGGCCTCGTGCCGAAGACGTACGGAAGCGGCGCCGAGGCCGAGCCGTCGTCCTGGCGGGCGGCCAGGAGACGCGCTGCGACAATCTGTCCGATGCGAACGCCTTCCGCAGAATCGCCGTCATCGACCGACGCCAGCGTGTCTTGCAATTGACTGTCCAGCGACGCCTTGAATCCGGGATACAGCGCGACCAGCACGTCGTGCGCGGCCGCGGCGGCGGCCGCATCCTGGGATGCGTCCTTCCGTGCGTTCGCGACCCGGACCATGTACGGCCGATGGCTTCGCTCGATGGAGTTCACCGCGTCGTAGATCGCCGCATGCATGATCGCGAAGCTGCGCGTCGGATGGATCGTGGCCGGCTGCGCTCCCGCGGTTCGAACGATCGCGAGCAGCGTTCGGTTCCACTGAACGACCGGGTTGACCGACGGGAGTTTCGAATCGTCCGCGTGGTGCTGGTCGATGGTCGCCGCGCCTGACGCGGTTCCGATCTGTGGCGCGGCGCACAAGCCGAGGAGCGTGAGCACGATCGCTGTCTTTCGCATGAGATGGGTCCTTTCTCATTGTGAGGTCCAGCGATGGAACATGCGGGGGCGACGGCAGGACGATCGACGTGCGCAACCGCGGACCTCACCTGCATAGACAGCGACGGGTCCCGAATTATTCCGTGGAACTTACGCGGCGATACCGAACGACACGCGGGTTCTCTGTTGACGACTTCTTCATGCCATCGTCGAGCAGCGCCTGCGAACTTCAAAGCCGCGCCTCTTTCGCGCGAGAAGGTGCGAGGGGCGCTCGCCGCGCAAGCACCATCCGATCCAGGCGAAGAAACTCGCCGATCGACCACGCCTGAAAGGGACAGCCACGCGGCGTGAACGGCGGATCGGCATCGGCGATCTCCGAGATGTGCCCGAGGCCGGCGCTAGCAAGGTGCTCGCTCAGCGGCTCGAGGAATCGCGTGCGTGCGGATTGCCTGGCAGCGGCCGTGTTCCCACGAACGCGCACCCACGCTTCGACAAAGGGACCCATCAGCCACGGCCACACCGTTCCCTGGTGATAGGCCGCGTCGCGGGTTGACGCATCGCCCGTGTAGCGGCTGGCGTAGCCAGGCTCGCCCGGTGCGAGCGAGCGAAGGCCCAGCGGCGTGACGAGGCGGCGCTCCACGACATCGACGACACGGCGCGCGCGACCGCGATCGAGCAGGCAGATCGGCAATCCGCCGACGGCGAGAATCTGGTTCGGGCGACAGCTGTCGTCACGCGTTCCGGCCAGATGGTCGACGTCGACGACGTCAGCCAGGATACCGGAGGTTTCATCGAAGAAGCGCGTGACGAACGCGGCGCGACCGCGCGCGTACGAGTCGCGCCAGCCGCGGTCCAGCCGCGAGGCAATCGCCAGCGCGTTGAGCCAGAGCGCCTGGATGTCGACCGGCTTGCCGACTCTCGGCGTGATGACGCGATCGCCGACGCGCGCGTCCATCCACGTCAACTGCACGCCCGGCACGCCGGCCGCAAGCAGTCCATCGTCATCCATGCGAATGCCGAAGCGGGTGCCCGCCGCATAACCGGCGACGATGGTGCGGATCGCGGTCTCGAGGGCATCGCGATGCACGGCGGTGAGAACTGAAGGATCGTTCGATGCCGCGGCGACGAGCTCGCTCGCCGCGATCACGTACCACAACGAGGCGTCAACGGAGTTGAACTCGGGAGCTTCGCCGCGATCGGGAAAGCGGTTCGGCAGCATCCCCTCGGACACCGCGCCAGCCCACTCGACGAGAATGTCGCGTGCGTCGGCGAGCCGGCCGGACGCAATGCACAGGCCGCGGATCGCGATGAACGTGTCGCGACCCCAGTCGGTGAACCACGGGTAACCGGCAACGATGGTGCGGCCGCTGCCGCGCTGGACCAGGTACGCGTCGGCCGCCTGATCGATGGGCGTGCCAAAGCTGCTGCGCCGTTCGAGTTCTTCGGTCCGCGCGCGTTCGTAGGAGAGCTCCACATCCGTACGCGATCGCATCTGCCGCTCCCGCGCTGCGCCGGACTTCAGGATCCAGACGGCACGCTCGCCACGATCGAGCTGCCAGCGAAAGACGCCGGGCGATGCGAGGTCCTCCGTGAAATCCAGACCGCGCTCGTGCTCCTCGCGATAGAGAAAGTTCCGGTACCAGTCGGGGGCGTGTTGATACTCCCCGTTCGTGAGCGCGACGATTGCAGGCAGGCCGTCGTACGGCTGGAACGCGACGCTCGCCGCGGCGACGTCAGCCGCGAATCTGAAGGCGCCGTTCTCGTGGTGCAGCGCGTGGTAGTCCCGTCCAGACATCAACGGCCGGACGTTCAGCCGGACAGGCGCGTCGGCGCGTTCGACCGTCCACGAGACAATGGTTGCTCCTGCGCCATGGCGCACGAACAGTTCCTGGCGAAGGCGTACGTCACCGGGCAGATCGAACTCCCACGTCGGCCAGGGCTTCGTCGTGAAGCTGACGATCCGGCTGGCGCCATCCGGGTGGATCACGTCCGGGGCATATCGCTGCGCCGTGATCGCGAACGATCCGGCGGCCGTCTCCACCCAGGCGTCGAATCCGTTGATCAGGACGACCCGTCCGGTCGGCGGGGTCGTCGCCGGCAGCAGGAGCGCATGATAGCGGCGCGTGCGAATGCCGGACGGCGTGCCCATCGCGAACCCGCCGAGTCCGTCGGCTTCGAGCCACTCGGAGCGATCGTCGACGGTCATCGCTCTGCCGCCCGCCGCAGCTTTGCGCCTGCGCGCGCGTCGAGGCCCGTACTCATGACATCACCTCTTCCTGGAGCGCGGGCCGCCGTTCGCGGATCGAGATTGCGGGCGCGCGCACGGTCAGGAACTGAACGAAATCCTTTGCGAAGAGCAAATCGAGCGTCCAGTCGATTGCTACTCGACACTTCTTCTCGAATCGCGGCAGCTTGCTCAGGTAAATCGTCCTCCAGAGCCACCACGCGACGAATCCCGAGAAGTTGACGCCGAAGATTCGAGCCACGCCGGCGCGGCGGCCGATTGCCGCCAGCTGACCGATCGCGCGGAACGAGAATGCGCGCGGCGGCTTGCCGTCGAGGGTCGCCAGGATGTTGTCTGCGACTGTCCGGGCTTCACGCAGCGCATGTTGCGCAGTCGGCGGATGCGTACGTCCGGTTCGTCGGTCAGGGATCGACGCGCAGTCGCCAAGCGCCCAGACGCCGTCGTAACCTGCGACGGCCAGCGTCTCGTCGACGACAATGCGCCCGCGATCCGACGCGCACGGCAGCGCGTGCAGCAACGGGTGCGGCGACGTGCCCGCCGTCCAGACGACCAGCCGGCTCGGAATGCAGCGGTTGTCCGCGAGGAGAACGCCCTGGTCGGTCACCGCCGATACTCTCGCATCGGTGACGATGTCGATCCCGCGGGTGAAGAGTTTCCTCTGCGCGTAGCTGCCGAGGCCGTCGCCGAGCTCGGGCAGAATCACCGGGCCGGCATGGACCAGCACCATGCGGACGCGATCCGGCCCAATCGCCGGGTAGAATTTCAGCGCTTCCCGCACGAAGTCGTTCAGGGAGGCGATCGTTTCGACGCCGGCAAAGCCACCACCCGCCACGACGAACGTCAACAGCGCGTCCCGTCCGGCCGCGCACTCCGTATCCGCTTCTTCCAGCGTGGCGATCACGCGATTCCGGAGATGGATGGCGTCGCCCAGCGTCTTCATCGTCAGGGCGCGCTCCTCGAGACCCGGCAGACCGTAGAAGTTCGTGATCGAGCCGAGCGCGATCACGAGATGGTCGTACTCGATCTCGTGTTCGTGCGGCTCGAAGCCATGCGCGATGCGGACGCGCCGGCCGTCGAGATCGATCGCCGCCACGTCGCCGATGAAGATCGTCGTCCGCTTCAGCAGCGTGCGGAGGGGGCTCACGATGTGCGTGATGTCGAGGTCGCTGGCCGCCACCTCGTGGAGCATCGGCGTAAAGAGGAAGAAGTTCTCGTGGCTGACCAGCGTGATCTCGACGTCCCGCCGCCGGCCAAGCCGGCGTTCGAGGTGAAGCGCCGTATACACGCCGCCGAAGCCGCCGCCGAGCACGAGAATGCGCGTTGGTCGCACCACAAACCCCGGCGGTTTGGATGTCCGTGCGACAGGAACGTTTCACGCTCCGATTCGCTGCACGCGCGCCGCTGGGCCGACGGGCGTAACGGCGTTCGATTCGCGGCATCGAACGCTCCGACATGCGACGAGACGCCGTTCACTGGCCGGAATACGCCATCGAAGCGGTCTGCCTCGGATTGTTCATGGTGTCAGCGGCGGGGTTCGCCAGCCTTCTCCGTCATCCGTCGTCCCCCTTGGCGTCGACGGTCGCCGCGCTGGCGCCCGCATCGCTGCAGCGCCTGCCCATGGGCATCGCGATGGGGCTCACTGCCGCGACCATCATCTATTCACCGCTCGGCCGCCGCTCGGGCGCTCACATGAATCCCGCGGTGACGGTGGCGTTCCTGCGTCTCGGGAAGATCGCCGCCCATGACGCGGCGGCCTACGTCGCGGCGCAGTTCGTCGGCGGCGTAGCCGGGATCGTCGCGGCCACCTGGCTGCTGCGGGGCCTGCCGGCGCACCCGGCGATCAACTACATCGCGACCGTGCCGGGCCCTCCCGGTGCGGCGGCCGCGTTTGCCGCGGAGGCGGTGATGTCGTTCGGGATGATGCTGATGGTGCTGAGCACCTCGAACGTTCGCCGCCTCGCACGCTTCACCGGAGCGCTCGCCGGCGTCCTGATCGCGATCTACATCAGCGTCGAGGATCCGCTGTCGGGGATGAGCATGAACCCCGCGCGGACGCTCGGGCCGGCGCTGCTCGCGCACACCGCCCGGTCACTCTGGATCTATTTCACCGCTCCGTTGCTGGGAATGTTGCTCGCGGCAGAAGTCTACGTCCGCACCCTCGGCTCGGATCGCGTGCAGTGCGCGAAGCTGCATCATCGGGCGGGTGCGCCGTGCATCTTCCGCTGCCGGTTCATGGAGAATCCCGCATGACCCATTACGACGTGATCATCATCGGCACCGGCGCGGGCGGCGGCACGCTCGCGTATCACCTCGCGCCCTCGGGCAAGAAGATCCTGCTGATCGAGCGCGGCGATTACGTGCGCCGCGAGAAGGACAACTGGAACTCCCGCGCCGTGAACGTCGACGCGAAGTATCACACCCGGGAAGCATGGCGCGACCGGGACGGGAAGCCGCTCCATCCGCACACCAACTACTACGTCGGCGGGAACACCAAATTCTACGGTGCGGCGCTATTCCGCCTGCGCCAGCGCGATTTCGGCGAGCTGGTGCACCACGGCGGGATCTCGCCGGCGTGGCCGATCTCGTACGACGATCTCGAGCCGTACTACACGAAGGCCGAACACCTGTATCAGGTCCACGGCGAGCGCGGCGCCGATCCGACCGAGCCCTGGTCGAGCGCTCCGTACCGCTTCCCGGCGGTGCAGCACGAGCCGCGGATCCAGCAGCTTCACGACGATCTCGCGCGCTCCGGTCTGCGGCCGTTTCACGTGCCGCTCGGAATCATGCTCGACGAGAGCAGCCCCCGCACCAGCCGGTGCATCCGGTGCGAGACCTGCGACGGGTTCCCGTGCCTGCTTCACGCGAAGAGCGACGCCCAGGTCGTCTGCGTAGACCCGGCGCTGGCGCACTCGAACGTCACCCTGGTGACGAACGCCCGCGTGACGCGGCTGCTGACGAACCCCACCGGGAGAAGCGTCAGCGGCGTCGAGGTGGAGCACGGTCTCGACAGGGTAAAAGAAGTGTTCAGCGCCGACGTCGTCGTGTCGTCCTGCGGCGCGATCAATTCGGCGGCGCTGCTGCTGCGCTCCGCCACCGATCGTCATCCGCGCGGTCTCGCCAATTCCTCGGACGTCGTCGGCCGTCACTACATGGGCCACGTCAACTCGGTGCTGCTGGCCATCTCGAGGATTCCAAACCCGACCGTCTTTCAGAAGACGCTCGCGGTCAACGACTTCTACTTCGGCGACGACGAGTTCCCGTACCCGATGGGGCACATCTCCTTCGTAGGGAAGTTCGACGCGGTAACGCTGTCGGCCGGCGCTCCGCCGTTCGTGCCGGGAATGACGCTCGATCTCATCGCGAAGCATTCGCTGGATTTCTGGCTCACCTCCGAGGACCTGCCGGATCCCGACAACCGCGTCACCCTCGATCGCGACGGCAACATCGTGCTGTCGTACACCTCCAACAACGACGCCGGGCACAAGCGGCTGATTCGGACGCTCGAAGGCCTGCTGCAGCGCCTCGACGGGCACATGCATCTGGTGCCGCGCAACCTGTTCGTCGGCAACCGCATTCCGCTCGCCGGCGTCGCCCACCAGAACGGGACGATCCGCTTCGGACGCGATCCGAAGACGTCTGCACTCGACGTCAACTGCAAGGCGCACGATCTCGACAACCTGTACGTCGTCGACGGCAGCTTCTTCCCATCGAGCGGCGCCGTGAACCCGGCGCTCACGATCATGGCAAACGCACTCCGCGTCGGCGATCACCTGCTCGAACGTCTCGGGGCGCGCGCCGGCACGTCGATGGAGGCGGTAGCATGAGTCGTCGGCGGATCCTGGCGCCGTTCTTCCTGATCCTGCTGCTGCTCTGGCTCGCCGCTCTGCCCGTCGTGGCCGGCGGCGGCCCATTCCGCGTGACCGCGATCGATTCGATCGGGTTGACCGTGGAGAACATGGACCGCGCGGTCGACTTCTTCACGCGCGTCCTGACATTCGAGAAGGTCGCGGACGTCGAAGTCGCCGGTCGCGAGTACGAGCTTCTCGAGGGAGTGTTCGGCGCGCGAATGCGGGTTGTCCGCCTCCAGCTTGGCGACGAGACGATCGAGCTGACCGAGTACCTGGCGGCGAAGGGACGGCCGATGCCTTCCGACATCCGCCCCAACGATCGCGCGTTCCAGCACGCCGCGATCATCGTCAGCGACATGGCCGCGGCGTACAGGCGGCTCCGGCAGTTCAACGTCGAGCATGCGTCGACCGGACCGCAGCGGCTGCCGGACTGGAACCCGAGTGCCGGCGGCATCAGCGCCTTCTACTTCCGCGATCCGGACGGTCATTTTCTCGAGATCCTCCAGTTTCCGCCGGACAAGGGACTCGCGAAATGGCATCGCACCGATCGGCTGTTCCTCGGGATCGATCACACCGCAGTCGTCGTGGCCGACACCGAGCAATCGTTGAAGCTCTATCGGGACTCGTTTCAGATGACGGTGACCGGCGAGAGCGAGAACTACGGCATCGAACAGGAGCACTTGAACAACGTGTTCGGCGCCCGGCTGCGCATCACGGCCGTGCGCGCCGGCCCCGGCCCCGGCATCGAGCTGCTCGAGTATCTCGCGCCGCGGGACGGCCGTCCGTCCCCCGACATCCGCGCAAACGACATCGCGCACTGGCAGACCACGCTGATCGCGGACGCGCCCGCGCGCGTCAACGATCTGCTGCGGCAGCGGCTCTTCTCGCTGGTGTCGCCCGGCCTCGTCACGCTGCCGGCGCCGGAACTGTCGATCCATGCCGGGATGCTCCTCCGCGATCCGGACGGCCACGGCCTGCGCGTCGCGTCGCGCTGACCGAAACGTCGGCCGCACCCCGGAATCCAACCAGGCATGAACGCATCGTTTTTCAGGAGGACACACGAATGATTCGCAGCACCATCCAGACCGGCCTTTTCGCCATCGCCGCCTTCGCGCTGACGACGACGTTCGCAGCTGCGCAGGGGCACACCAGCACGAAGTTCACGGGTGCGAAGGTCAACGCGGGCACCGTCACGCACAGCGTGAAGGACGGCAGGAACGTCCTGACGCTCTCGAGCGACTTCCAGGTGCCCGACACGCCCGATCCCCATTGGCAGGTCGTCGACTCGAAGGGAAATACCTACCTGCTGCAGCGGCTCGGGGTGAAGAGCCTCGGCGGCATCGCCAAGGACAGGATCAACACCTCGATCACGCTCCCGGCGTACGTGAAGGACGTCGCGAAGGTGCAGATCTACTGCGCGTGGGCGGAGGCGGTTCTCGGCGAGGCGTCGTTCAGTGCGCCGATGGCGACGACGACGATGGACAAGTAACCTGCGTGATCACTTCAGCGGCATGACCCGTGCGAGCAGGCGCTGGAACTCCGGCGTCGCTCGCACGCTCGCAAACTCGGGCTCCACTGGCAGGAACACCATCCAGCCAGACCGATCGGCAAAGACCCCCTCCAGCGCGCGCATCATCGCGGCTCGATCTCCCAGGCCGAGCGCGATCAGCGCCCGGTGATACGGCGACTGGTAGCGGTCCCGCGCTTCGTCTTCGAGCTCGCGCTGGACGCTCATCGCGCGTTCGCGATTGCCGGCCTTTGCCAGGCCGAACGCCAGATGTGCGCGCATGTAGGCGCTGTTGCCGGACAACGCGAGCGCGCGCTGCAGCTCGTCGAGCGCACGCGCGTCGTTCCCGTTCGCGAGATGCGTCTGCGCGAGCCCCCAGTGCGCGATCGCAAACTCGGGGTTGGCGTCGATCGTCTTCGAGAACTGGATCATCGCTTCGGCCAGACGGCCGGCATACCAGTAGCGAATCCCCAACGTCGTCGATGCGGGCGCCGACAGCGGGTCGAGCTCCAGCGCCCGCCGCGCCTCGCCGATCGCCTCGTCGAACCTTCCCATCGTCGTCAACGTGGTCGAGTAGTACTGGTGGGCGAGGGCCGAGCTCGGGTTCAGCCGGATGGCCTCCCGAATTTCCTGTTCGGAGGCCGCGCGATCCCAGCGATAGGACAGGTGGATCATCGCGAGCACGGCGTGGGCCTCGGCGAGCTGCGGATCGATGGCCAGCGCGCGTTCGGCGCTCGACTGCGCGCGCTGCAGCAGTCCCATCGGCTGGTCGACTTCCCAGCCGGGTGCGCCGAGAAGCCAGTAGGCATCGGCGAGCCCGGCGTATGCGCGGGCGTACTGCGAATCGATCGCGATCGATCGTTGAAAGTACTCGATCGCCTTGCGGGCGCTTTCCTCGGTCGCCTGTTCTCGAAACGCGCGACCACGGAGGTAGAGATCGTACGCGGTCGACGACGTCGTGCCTCTCGGGGACTGTCCGTCGGGATGGCGCAGCGCCAGCGTGAGCGAGTGCGCGATTTTCATGGCGACTTCGCTCTGGATCGTGAGCACGTCCGAGACGTCGCGGTCGTAGCTTTCCGCCCAGAGGTGCGTCATGTCGGTGGTTTGCACGAGCTGCGCCGTGATGCGGATCCGGCTGGCGGCCCGCCGGATGCTGCCTTCCAGCACGTAATCGACGCCAAGCTCCTGGTGGATCTGGCCGATGTCCTTGCGCGCGTTCTTGTACAGGCGCGTCGTCGTCCGGGCGATGACGCCGAGATGCTCCGGGTCGAGCTTGCCCAATTCGGCGATCATCTCGTCGGTGAAGCCGTCGGTGAAGAAATCCTGGTCGGCCTGCGCGCTCAGATTCTCGAACGGCAGCACCGCCAGCGTCATCTTCGCCGAGTGCGGCGGCGCGCCGCGGCCGATTCTGAGATACAGGGCAGCGACGACGACCGCTGCGACCAGCGCACCGACGGCGGCAAGCAAGACGGCCCGTGACGGTCGAGAAACGTGAACACCAGCTGGCGCCGGCGGAGGCGCAGGCGCCGGAACGGCGAGCGCGGCGTCACCACGCGCCGCCCCCGGCAGCGGCTGTTCAACGGTCGGCGGAGCGGCGGTCTGGAGGTTCAGCGACGCTCGATTCACGACATCGACTGGCGCGATGAATCGATAGCCTCGCTTGGGCAGCGTCTCGACAAACCGGGGACTTTCGGCCGAATCCCCCAGCGCCTCGCGCAACCGGTTCATCGCAGAATTCAGGCCGTGATCGAAGTCGACGAACGTGTCGGCGGGCCAGAGCCGCTGGCGGAGCTCGTCGCGGCTGATGAGGTCTCCTGGCCGATCGAGGAGAAGCAAAAGTATGTCGAAGGGGCGGCCGCGCAGCCTGATGGCTCTCCCATGCTTGCGCAGCTCGCCGGTCCGGCCGTCGACCTCGAACACGCCGAATCGATAGAGACCTACGGGTCCAGAGCTGGCGTGCATGCTGGTGAATCTGGAGCGGTGCGATTCTAACCCGAATGACATTTTCTACGAACGCGCTGACTCGCAATCACTTACCGAGTGAGGTGCGTTTCATCGCCGATTGTCGCCCGTTGCATTGATGCCGATCCGGTCGGTCGCTAGATTGGCGTGCATTCGGAGGCGACATGCACGTGTCAGATGCGATCCGAGGATCCGAGCTGCTGGGAATCGAGGAGGACGAGCGCCTTCTGCGCGGCTTGCAAGCTGGCGAAGACGAGGCGTTCGAGGCGCTCGTCCGTATCTACGGCGGCCGGATGCTCGCCGTCGCGCGCCGATTCGTCAGGAACGACGACGACGCCCGGGACATCGTCCAGTCGGCGTACTTGAACGCCTTTCGGTCGGTCGGCCAATTCCAGGGCCAGTGCTTGATCGGTACCTGGCTTCATCGAATCGTCGTGAACACGGCGCTCATGAAGCTTCGCTCCCGCCGGCGCAAGCCCGAGACCTCGATCGACGAGCTCCTGCCCGCGTTCCAGGAGGACGGTCACCACGTGGAGCAGTTCTCGGACTGGTGCGCTCCGGCAGACGAGTTGATGGAGCGCGCCGAGACCCGCGCCATCGTGCGCGCGTGCATCGACCGGTTGCCGGAGAACTACCGTCACGTGCTGATCCTGCGCGACGTCGAAGAGCTCTCCACGGAGGAATCGGCGCGTGTGCTGTCGATGACGCCGACGGCCGTGAAGGTCCGGCTCCATCGGGCGCGCCAGGCGCTTTCGACGCTGCTGCGAAAGGAATTCGCGCGGACGAGCGCAACCGCGTGACGCCGCCGGCATCCAAGACGCGAGCCCTGTCGAAGATGACCTCCGATCCATTCCGCGTGGCCGAGATTCCCGCCGCATTGCGCCGGCCGCTCGAGTGCGCGCTGGGGATCTCGACGCTCCGGCGACTCTATCGCCGCGTGCAGGACGCGCAATCGGTCGCTCCCGGGTTCTTCGAGCGCGGCGCCCTGCGCACGCTCGAGATCAGCGCGCGCGTGACCGAGTCCGATTTGAAGTCGATTCCCGCCCGCGGTCCCGTCGTGATCGCCGCCAATCATCCCCACGGCGCGTTGGATGGGCTGTTGCTGCTCGACATCGTCCGGCGCGTCCGGCCTGATGTGCGAGTCCTCGCCAATCGAGTGGTGGCGCGCATTCCCGAGCTTCACGACTCGTGCTTCTTCGTGGATCCATTCGGCGGCCCCCACGCGGCGGCTCGGAGCCGCGCCGGTCTCCGCGCGGCTCACGTGTGGCTGCGTCGCGGAGGAGCGCTCGCGGTTTTTCCCGCGGGCGACGTGGGACACGCCTGGATGGACGGGTCGCTCGTGGACAGCCCCTGGAAGACGACGTTCGAGCGCCTGGCGGATGCGACTGGCGCTACGATCGTCCGGGCGTTCATCGAGGGCCACAACAGTCGATTGTTCTACATGGCCGGGCGCGTTCATCCCTGGCTTCGAACGGCGCTTCTCGGCAGGGAGTTGTTGAACAGGCGCGGCTGCACCATCCCGGTGCGGATCGGCGCGCATCGCGACGAGGTCGCCGACGAAGTCGCGCGGCTCGACGACCGCGCGTGTCTCGTCGAGAGCGGCTCCTTTCGCGTGTTCTGCGCGACCGCCGATGCGATCCCGTCGACGCTGCGGGAGATCGGGCGGCTGCGGGAGATCGCGTTCCGCGCAGTCGGCGAGGGCACCGGACGGAGCGTCGATCTCGATCGGTTCGACGCGTCCTACGTGCACCTGTTCGCCTGGGACGCCGAGAAGAAGCAGGTCATCGGCGCCTATCGTCTTGGACGGTCGGACCGCATCGCCGACGACGCCGGCGTCAACGGGCTATACACACGAACGCTCTTTCGGTACGACCAGCGGCTGCTGACCCGTCTCGGTGCGCCGGCGCTGGAACTCGGTCGATCGTTCGTCCGAACCGAGTACCAAAAGAACTACAACGCGCTGCTGCTGCTCTGGCGCGGCATCGGCGCATTCGTGGCGCAGAATCCACAGTACCGGTTCCTGTTCGGTCCGGTCAGCATCAGCGCGCGCTATTCGGACGCGTCGCGCGCGATGCTCGTCGGGTTCCTTCGGCGAAACCATCTCGATCGGGACCTGGCGGCGCTGGTCGAGGCGTTGACACCCGCGCGGCTCGCACTACCGAGCGGCGATGCCGTGCCGGCCTCGGTCGACGACGTCAATCGACGAATCGCCGCGTCGGAGCCGGACGGCAAAGGCATCCCCGTGTTGCTTCGACAGTACTTGAAGTTGAACGCGCGTCTGCTCGGCGTGAATGTCGACCGGAATTTCAGCGAGGCGCTCGACGCGCTCATGATCGTCGACCTGCTGGATGTCAGTCCAACGATCCTCCACCGATATCTTGGCAAACAGGGAACGGCGGCGTTCCTGGCCGTCCACGAACGCGCCAGAATCGATCGGGCGGCATAGCGCCGCTTCAATCGGAGATCGGGACGGCGACGGGCGTCGTCAGATGTGCGTGCACGAGCGCGGACAGGCGCCGCGCGGAGCTCACGGGAGCGCCGGCCGCTCGATTTGCCGCGCCAATCGCGAAGACAATCGACCACTGGCGGAACAGTTGCCGGTACGCGCGCAGGAGCGTGCCGTCCGGATCGTAGATGTCGGTCGACTCCGAGGTCACGCCGTTCAGCTCGACGATCGCCAGGTCACGCCCGTCCTTGAACGCCGCGACGTCCGAGTAGCGAACGTCGAAACGGCCGACGAAGAATCCGGGATACGCGCGCGCGATCTCGTCCACGCGCTGCTCGAGCGCCGGCGTGAGCAGATGGCGGCCAGCGCAGAACAGCGTTCCCTGACAGTGATTGCCGGCAACAGCCAGCGGAAACCGCTCGCCGGCCGCGAGCACATGGTTCAGCCGCGCACTGTGTCGGGCCGCGAAGGTGGCCGCCTGCAGCCGGAAGCGAGGATGCGACCAGATGAGGGTTTCGAGCGTCGCCACGCCGTCGCCAACCAGCACCGGGAAACGCTTGTCGGTGATCGAGAAAATCCGACCGCGCGGCGATCCTGGCAAGCGGTAGTAGAAGATACCCGCTTCGTACGGCCCGGGATGATACGGCTGCGCAATCACGGCCGCATCGACCGCGGCGAGATACTCGGCGGCGGCGTTCCACGTGGCGACCAACCTCACGCCGGCGCCGCGCTGACCGACGTCCGGCTTGAGAATCAACGGCAGGGACCAGCCGCGGGCGGCGCATTCATCCTGCAGGCGATGCAGCCGGTCGTCGACCGTTCCTTTCTCGACGAGCGCCGACGGAACCGTCCATGGCGAGGGCAGGCGCCGCAGGATGTCGAACTTCGACTCGCCGACGATCCCTCCATCAGGCATCCCGGGGTTGGCGGCGGTGATCGTGGACATCCCGCGATAGCGCAGCGCCAGCCAGAGGATGTAAGGAATCACCGGCAGATAGAACAACCACGTCGGCCAGAATTCCCACCGACACCAGCGAGCGATCCGGGCGGCGATCCGGCGTCGCGTGGGCGCGTCCGCAGCCGCGCGGAGGGCCTGCAGCGACACGAACACGACGAGAGCGGCCGCGACGCGAGACGACCATGGCGAGCTGACGATCGGCGAGGCCCGCACGGCGAACGCATCGCCGAGCGAGGCCGAGAACAGGACCAGCGTTGGCGTCCACAGCACGGCCGCGATGAAGGACCACGTCGCGAACACCACGCCCGGCAGCCCGAGCACGCCTGCCGTCACGTAGAGGACGAACCGCGTCCCGGGAAGGAACCGGCTGGCGACGATCGCGCCCGCCGCGTGGCGGTCGAGGCACGCGCGAGCGTCGTGGACGGCGGCATGCGAGAGTCGCCGCGCAGCCCACTGCCAGCGCACCGCCGTGCCGCCGAACAGGCGTCCCGCTCCCCACAATCCAAGATCTCCGAGATAGATTCCTGCGAGGCAGGCGAGGATGCCGCTGGTCAGCCCGATCTCGCCGCGCTGAATCAGCAGTCCCGTGGCAATGCATGTGGCGTCCTCGGACACGAACGTCCCGAGGACGATCCCGAGCCACGTCAGCATGACTGCAGCTCGATCTTCTGAGCAGGACGGCACGGGATGAGCGATTCGTACTCGAGCGCGACGCCTCGCTGGTCGACGTCGACAGTGGTCCGGCTCACGGTTGCGGCGTCGTCGCGTTCCATCAGCACGCTGATGGCGCGCTTGTCCGTCCACTGATGCCGATGGAACAGCGACTGTCCCCGCAGCCGGTCGCCGCCATGGTCCATCAGGCAGTCGAACAGGCGGCGCCGCGGCGCAGCGACGAAGAAATCGCCGAGGCTCGAGGCGGTGAACATGTGGGGACGCTCGAGTGTCGACGCGGCGTGCCCGACCTCGCGGCTGTCGCTGGCGATCAGCACGATCTCGCGCTGCTGCACGAGTACCAGGCTGAACGGCTGAAACCGGGTGGCGTCCAGTTCACGAACTGACGTCACTGCGGCAGCCAGCGAGTCGAAGCTGAGTGCCCGTCCGACGATCGCGCCGCGGCTGGAACACGATCCGGTGATCGGCCGCGGTCCGCGATGGCGATTGAGCAGGGCCGCGGCGAGCCCGGCGTCGTTGACGCCGATCCACGAGCCGCCTCCCACTGGATCGATTGGCATGATGACCGAACGAGTCCCGAAGGTTTCGACGCGGGGGGCGAGCGCCACCGCGCGATCGCGACGTTCGTCACGATTCGACATCACTCTGAACCCGTCCCCGAGCGGCAGGATCGAGACAGTGCACATCAGACGGCTCTCCGTGGAGTCGCTGGCGCGAGTCCCAGGCGATCCGGAACCTCGAGGCCAGTCAGCGAGAGCAGGACGGCGATCATCGCCTGGTGGTGAATCGTGTGGCTGTTGACGAACGCCAGTTCCCGGCCGAGGGTCGACCAGCCGGTGACCGATTCGCCCGACCCGGTGAGCATCGACGCGACGCAGATCGGCTCGTCCATCGAGCGCGCGCCCCACCGATCGACGGCAGACTTCAGCCGCATGATCAGCCGGAGCGCCTCGGCCGGATCGTGCTCGACCGCTGTGCCGCGCTCGCGGCGGTCGTACGACAGCGGCTTCGAGGCGGTCGCCGCCACGAGGGCCGTGATGTGGTCGAGGCAGTGACGCACGTGTTCGCCGATCGATCCCGAGACCGCGCCGATCGGACGCGCCACGTAGGTCGCCTCGTCGATCGACATCACCATCGCCGCGATGTCGTCGAGTTGCCGGTTCACCGCAGCTGCGGCGCTCATGCGAGTTCGAAGTACCGCCCGACCACGGGGATCTCCGTGCGGCGAAGGACGAGGACGATCACGCTGCCCGCGAGGGCTGCGAGCGCGAGACCGAACAGAAGCCCGCCGTCGCCCTCGACGTCGATGCCGAGGATGAGGAGATGGCTGAGGACTGCGCCCGCCATGACCGCAATCGTCAGGATGGCGCCCAGCGAGGATGTCGCCGGGATGAGCAGCAGGATCGAGGCGATCAATTCGAAGACGCCCGAGCCGATCCGTCCCCACGGCTCCACGGCGGAGATGCCGAGGAATTTTCCGACGGACGTGAAGATATAGACGGACTCTTCGGCGCCCGTGAACTTGAAGAAAAGGGTCTGGAGCAGGATGCCTGCCACGATCAGCTGCAGCAGCCAGCTCACGGCGATCTGGGGTCTGGTAAGGTTGTGCATGCCGCTTGGATGACGGCGAAACCCGCTGGTTTCAGCGGCATCGAAGCGGATGTCTATGGGCAGCACCCGCGAACATCTCCGTCTCGAGGAAGACCGCCAGCGGCTCGCCTACTGGAAGCGATGGGGGCCGTATCTGAGCGAGCGCGCCTGGGGCAGCGTCCGGGAGGACTACAGCCCCGGCGGCACCGCGTGGGAGTACCTCCCGCACGACCACGCCCGATCCCGGGCCTACCGGTGGAACGAAGACGGCCTGGCTGGCATCTGCGACCGCCACCAGCGCATCTGCTTCGCGATCGCGCTCTGGAATCGAGCCGATCCGATCCTGAAGGAACGTCTCTTCGGCCTGACCGGAAGCGAAGGCAACCACGCCGAAGACGTCAAGGAGTACTACTTCTACGTCGATAGCACGCCGACGCACTCGTACCTGAAGTTTCTGTACAAATACCCGCAGGCGGCGTTTCCGTACGCCGATCTCGTCGAAGAGAACCGGCGGCGGGGCAGGGGGGCGCCCGAGTACGAGCTCGTCGACACGGGCGTATTCGACGGCGGCCGCTACTTCGACGTCGTGGTCGAGTACGCGAAGGCGGATCCCGAGGATGTCCTCGTTCGCATTCACGTCACGAACCGGGGATCAGAGCCGGCGGCGATCGACGTGCTGCCGACAGTGTGGTTCCGCAACGTCTGGTCCTGGGACCGGAACCCGACGCGCCCATCGCTGGCACGCGGTGCGTCGAACACGATCGCGCTCGACGATCCAAAGTACGGACGCCGCTACCTGCACTGCGACACGCAGGTCCGCCTGAAGGCGGGCGCTCCGGCTCCGATCCTTCTTTTCACCGAGAACGAGACCAACTGCGAACGGATCTTCGGCGCGCCGAGCGCGTCGCCGTACGTCAAGGACGCCTTCCATCGCTTCGTCGTCAACGGCGAAGTCGAGGCGGTCAACCCT
Source organism: Vicinamibacterales bacterium (assembly GCA_035259385.1). Lineage (GTDB taxonomy): Bacteria > Acidobacteriota > Vicinamibacteria > Vicinamibacterales > CAVVIG01 > QHWK01. The sequence goes on from DATFWL010000103.1 coordinate 50,554, forward strand.
GCCGGACGCGGGACCAAAGCCGCCGCACATTACCGGCTGTCGTTAGCCGCGGGTGAGACGTCGAGCCTGCAGCTGCGGCTCACTCCAGAGCCGGTCCCGGAGTTCGGTGCCGCGTTCGACGCCGTGTTCATCGCACGTGCGGCGGAGGCAGACGAGTTCTACGACACCGTCATCCCGTCAGAACTGTCGGACGACGCACGCAACGTCGCGCGGCAGGCGTTCGCGGGGCTGCTCTGGTCCAAGCAGTACTACCACTACGTCGTCAAGCAGTGGCTCGACGGCGATCCGGCACAGCCGCCGCCGCCCGGCGACCGACAGCGTGGACGCAACCGCGAGTGGACCCACCTGTACAACGCCGACGTGATCTCGATGCCGGACAAGTGGGAGTACCCGTGGTACGCCGCGTGGGACCTGGCGTTTCACTGCGTCCCGCTGGCGCTGATCGATCCCGACTTCGCGAAGGACCAGCTCACGCTGCTGCTCCGCGAGTGGTACATGCACCCGAACGGACAGCTTCCGGCGTACGAGTGGGCGCTCGGCGACGTCAATCCTCCAGTTCACGCGTGGTCGGCATGGCGGGTCTACAAGATCGAGCAGAAGCGCCGCGGCAAGGGCGACCTGAAGTTCCTGGAGCGGGTCTTCCACAAGCTGCTGCTCAACTTCACCTGGTGGGTCAACCGCAAAGACGCCGAAGGCATGAACGTCTTCCAGGGTGGATTCCTGGGACTCGACAACATCGGCGTCTTCGATCGCAGCGCGCCGCTGCCGACCGGCGGCCATCTCGAACAGTCCGACGGCACGAGCTGGATGGCGATGTACTCGCTCAACATGCTCGCGATTGCGCTCGAGCTCGGCCGGCACAATCCGGCGTACGAGGACGTCGCGAGCAAGTTCTGGGAGCACTTCCTCCACATCGCGCACGCGATGAGCGGCGGCACCGAGCACGGCGGCGCCGGCCGCGATCTGTGGGACGACGAGGACGGGTTCTTCTACGACGTGCTGCACCTGCCCGACGACAGCCGCACGCCGCTCAAGGTGCGGTCGCTCGTCGGACTGATCCCGTTGCTCGCGGTGCAGACGCTCGAACCGGACCTGCTCGAGCGGCACGCCGGCTTCCGGCGGCGGCTGGACTGGTTCATCGAGCACCGGCCTGACCTCACCGCCTCCGTCGCCTGCATGCGAACGCGCGGCAGCCGCGACCGGCGACTGCTGTCGATCGTCGATGGCGATCAACTGCGGCGGATCCTTCGTGTGATGCTGGACGAGCGTGAATTCCTGTCGCCGTACGGCATTCGCTCGATCTCGCGCGCCCACCGGGAGCAGCCGTACGTATTCCGCGTCGACGGCCACGACTATCGCGTCGACTACGAGCCGGCGGAATCGACGACCGGCCTGTTCGGCGGCAACTCCAACTGGCGCGGGCCGATCTGGTTCCCGATCAACTTCCTGCTGATCGAGGCGCTCCAGAAGTTTCACCACTACTTTGGCGACGACTACAGGGTGGAGTGCCCGACCGGTTCCGGAACGATGCTGACGCTCGCCGAGGTCGCCACGGAGCTCTCGCGGCGACTGACCAGAATCTTCCTCGAGGACGCAGACGGGCGGCGGCCGGTGTTCGGAGCCACAGAGCTGTTCCAGGCCGATTCGAACTGGCACGACCTGATTCCGTTCCATGAGTACTTCAACGGCGATACCGGCGCGGCGGTCGGCGCCAGCCATCAGACCGGCTGGACGGCACTCGTCGCCAAGCTTCTTCAGCAGAGCGGAGAAACCGATGAAAGCGATCGCAGTCGTCCCCGGGCGGCCCAACAGCGTTCACCTCGCCGAGCTCGCCAAACCGTCGCTGTCTGACGTTCCGGGCGGACGTGGCATTCTCGTGCGGGTGCTGCGCGTCGGCGTGGACGGCACCGACAAGGAGATCAACGCCGCCGAGTACGGCGCGGCCCCCAGCGGCTACGACTTCCTCGTGCTCGGTCATGAAGGGTTCGGCCAGGTAGAAGCGGTCGGGCCGAACGTCACGTTCGTGCGGCCGGGCGACTACGTCGTCGCGACCGTGCGCCGCCCGGGCCGGAGCATCTACGACGCCATCGGGCTCCAGGACATGACGACCGACACCGAGTACTTCGAGCGCGGCATCAACCTGCGCCACGGCTACCTGACCGAGTACTACGTCGAGGACGAAGAGTTCGTCGTCAAGATCCCGCAGGGGCTGAAGGAAGTCGGCGTCCTGCTCGAGCCGATGACCGTGGCGCAGAAGGGCATCGCGCAGGCGTACGAAATCCAGCGGCGGCTGAAAGTGTGGCGCCCGCGAAAGGCCGCCGTCATGGGCGCAGGCACGCTCGGCCTGCTCGCGACGCTCGTCCTCCGGCTGCGCGGCATCGACGTCACCACTTTCGGCAGGACACCCTGCCCGTACCTGAACGCCGAGTTGCTCGACGCGATCGGATCGCGGTACGTGAACACGGCAGCGCGGACGATTCGCGAGGCGGCGACCGAGTTCGGACCGTTCGATCTCATCTTCGAGGGAACAGGATCGTCAGCCGTGGTGTTCGAAAGCATGCAGGTGCTCGGGCGCAACGGCGTCCTGGTGCTCACGAGCATCACCGGCGGCAGCCGCTCGCTCGAAGTGCCCGCCGATCGCATCAACCTGGAGTTCGTCCTCGGCAACAAGGTGATGGTCGGGAGCGTCAATGCGAGCCGCGACAACTTCGAGACCGGCGTGCGTGACATGTCCCAGGCCGAGGCCGAATATCCAGGGTGGCTGCGGCGGCTGCTGACCCACCCGGTCAGCGGCCTCGATCGCTACCAGGAACTGTTCGAGCGCTTGCAAAACCCGGACGGCGCGATCAAGATCTTCTGCGAGGTGACCGCGTCGTGACCTGTCGCGAGTTCGCCGACTTCATCGCCGACTACCTGTCGGGCGATCTGCCGCCGGACAGCCGTTCGCAGTTCGAGCGCCATCTCGAGCTGTGCGCCAATTGCCGGACGTATCTTGCCGGTTACGAGGAGACGGTGAAGCTCGGCACGCGTGTGTTCGCGGACGATCAGGCAACTGTCCCGCCGCAGGTTCCGGAGGAGCTCGTTCAGGCGATTCTGACGGCACGAAAGGCCCGCTAGCGAAACCTCGACGCCGCCTGGTCATCCAAGCGGCATGGCATTCATCCGCGCACGCAGACACGCCGAGTCGGGGCGGTGGAGGGCACTCGACACATGAGCCGCCTGGTGGTTCCGCTGCGCGTCCGCTCGACCGAACACGCCGGTCGCAAGGTGACCTGGCTCGAGTTGTTCTTCGATCTGATCTTCGTTGCCGCTGTGGCTCAAGTTGCGCAGCCGCTCCGTCACGACTACTCGTTGACGGAGCTGGCGCGCTTCACGCCCCTCTTCGTCCTGATCTGGTGGGCCTGGACCGGGCACACACTCTTCTCCACCCGCTTCGACACCGACGATGGCGTCCAGCGCGCCATGACGTTCGTCCAGATCTTCGCCGTCGCGGCGATGGCAGCCAACGCGAAGGACGCCCTGGGCAGCCGATCGTCCGCTGGATTCGCGGCCGCCTACGCCGTCGGGCGGCTGGTGCTGGTCGGCCAGTACGTCCGGGCGCGAACGGTGACGGATGCGAGGGGCCTGACGATCCGCTACATAATCGGACACGGCAGCGCCGCGGGTCTGTGGCTGGTCTCCGCCCTCGTGCCACCGCCGGCGCGCTTCTGGCTGTGGGCGCTGGCATGCGCGATCGACCTTGGCACGCCATGGCTTGCCGTGCGGCACAGCGTGGACATCCCGCCCGACGCCGCGCACCTTCCCGAGCGATTCGGTCTCTTCACGTTGATTCTGCTCGGCGAGTCGGTTGTCGCCGTCATGCAGGGCATGGAGAGCCAGGAGGACTGGACGCCGGCGGCCGCGTTGTCCGCATTCCTCGGGATGGCCGTGCCGTTTCTGATTTCGTGGTGGTATTTCGACGGCGCAGGCGGCGCGGGCGAACAACGCGTCCGGACGCGCCGCGACGCGATCCGGTTTCACATCTGGTGCTACGCGCACCTCCCGATGTACTTCGGCATCATCGTCACAGGCGTCGGCATATATCGGATCGTCACCGCGGCCTCCCGATATACTTTGACATCCCCGGAGATCGCGATCCTGACGATCGCGGCCGGCACCGTGACGCTCGCGCTCACGATTGTCGGCGCCACGTCGTCGGCACGGTCGCGGCTGCGGGTTCCCGATGGTGGTCCCGGAAGTGCGCTCTCACGAATGTGGAGCCGGAGGCTTGTAAATCAGGAGGTAGTCGGCATGACGACGACACACGACTCGAATCGGCGAAGGTTCCTCGCGCGGCTGTTCGGCACGACGGCCGGCCTGACCGTGTTCGCGGCCGGACGCGCGGATGCCCAGCCCGCGGCTGCGGCAGCATCGGGGCCCGATGCGTGGATCAAGGAGGTGAAGGGCACACACCGCTGCCTGTTCGACTTCCCGCAGCACAAAGGCGGCACGCCGCTCCTGCATATCCTCAACTACCTGAACACCTACAACGAAGCCTACAAGTCTGCGCCGGGGTCGGTCGGGGCGGTTGGCACCTTCTACAGCATCGGCAACCAGTCGAGCATCGCGCTGGGATTCAACGACGCGATGTGGGCGAAGTACGGACTGGGCGACTACCTGGGTCTGAAGGACAAGGCGGGCAAGGGGTACACGCGGAACGTCTTTCACAAGATGACCGGCGACGACGCGCACATCCTGATTCAGGCGTTCCAGACGCCGAACATCCCGGAGCTGGTCGGCGCGGTGCCGGCCATCGGCATCGAGAACCTGCAGAAGATGGGGACGAAGTTCCTGCTGTGCGCCAACGCGCTCGGCGCCTGGTGCCTCGAGCTCCAGGCACGCGGCAAGGGCAAGTCCGACGAGATCGAAAAGGATCTTCGCGCCAATCTCCTCCCCGGAGTGACTATCGTGCCGGCGATGGTGATCGCGATCGAGAAGGCCCAGGCGGCAGGCATTCGCTACAACCGGCAGTAACACGGCGACGAGAACCACCAGTGGTCGCCGGCGCGAAGGTCAGCGGTGCGCGATCATCACGACCGCGCCCGCGCGCCGGCGAACCGCGCGGTGCGCGCGCTCGAGCGTCTCCGGATCGAGCGCCGCAAAACTCTCGTCGAGGACGAGCAGGTCGGCGCCGGAGAGGAGCGCGCGCGCCAGGAACACGCGGCTCGCTTCGCCTTCCGAGAGGCGCCAGCCCGCGTCGCCAACCTGCTGATTGAGCCCGGCCGGCATGCGCGAGAGCAGGTCGTCCAGGCCGATCTCATCGCAGACCGACTGCGCGCGCGTCAGCTGCTCCGGCGTCGGCGGCCACGAATGACCCATCAGCAGATTGAACGCCAGCGAGCCGGCGAAAATGTGGTTCTCGTGCGACTGCGGCGCGAACGCGACCCGCCGCCGCCAGCGGTCGCCGCCGAGTGACTGGCGGTCGACGCCGCCGGCGAGCAGCAGGCCCGCGTCGGGCGATCGCAGGCCGGCGAGCAGCGCGGCCAGCGTCGATTTGCCGCTGCCCGACGCGCCCTCGACCAGCACGCGGTCGCCCTCGCGAATCGCGATGCTGCATTGCCGCAGCACCGGCTCGCTGCGCCGCGCGTATCGGAACGACAGCTCGCGCGCGTCGAGCACCACGGCGTGGCGATCGCGCGCGGGGACGGACGGGGCGCCGTGCTCAACCCGCTCGGCGCCGGCGGCGAGCAACGGACGGAGATTCGTCCATGCGAGCGCCGCGCCACCAAGATCGGCGAGCCCCAGTCCGAATGCGCGGAGTGCGCGATGGGCCAGCATCACCGCGGCGATCGACAACGCCAGCGCCGACGGCTCGGCCGCCCGCACGAACGCGGGCGCGAGCGCCGCCAGCCCGACCAGCAGCCACAGCCGCGGAACCAGCGTCTGCAGCTGTGCGTCGCTCCGATCGAGAACAGCCGACCGCGCGAGATAGGCAGCCAGCAACGGGTCTTCCCCGGCATGCCACGTCTGCGGATCCTCCTGCGCTGCTCGCGTGCGGTGGCCGTGCATCCGCTCGACCAGATCCTCGGTCAGCGTCTGTCGCGCGGCCATCCATGCCGCACGCAGGCGCTGATTGCGCGCCACCACCGCGGTCAGGATTGCGACCCACGCCGCCAGCAGCACGATATGGACGAGGCCGGCCGCGCCGAACCACAACAGTGCGCCTGCGGCGACCAGTTCGAGCGGCGCGGCGAGGGTGGCGAGCCCGCCGCCGAGCGACAACTGCTCGAGCGTTTCTGCCTCGATGACGCGCCCGAGCGTGGCGCCGATGCCCTGCCGCCGGATCGCGTCGGGATCGATGCGCACGGCGCCGGCCAGCAGCCGCTGCTTGACGAGGCCGCCGAAGATCACCGCGAGCAATTCGCCGCTGCTCCCTTTCCAGGCGCGGAAGGCCAGCGCGCCGCTCAACGTCAACGCGCAGGCTGCGAGCCACGCGGCCTCAATCCTCCCGCTGAGCGCGGCCGACGCGAGCAGCCACCACGAACCGAGCGTCAGCGCGTACTCGAGGGCGGAGGCGCAGGCGAAGGCGCACGCGGCACGACCCGCGCCGGCGTGCCGCAGCTGCTCGACGAAGCTCGATCCCGCCGATCGCCGGAGACGCCATCCCAATTGGACGGTACGCGAGCCCGCGCGTTCTCTGAGAATCGCCTGGCGCGCGCGCCCCTTTCCCGCCGGTCCGATTGCGCACGCGTCGACGAGCCTCTGGGCGTCGGCGGCGAAGGGCGCTTCGGCCGGCGCGCACAACGCGTCGCGGAGCGCGACGAGCGGCACCGCAACCGTGCGCGAATCGGGCGTGGCCAGCTGTGCGCGCCCGCTGCGCACGTCGACCATGCCCAGGAAACGGCCGTCGGCCAGCCGCAGCAGCGCGGGCGCGGCGGTGGCGAGTTCTGGTTCGACGTCGCGCGCGCGCACGTGACACAACCTCGCATCCACCTCGAGACGCGAACAGGAGGCCTCGATCCACTCGGCGACATCGTCTTCGGCCGCGGGCGGATCGCTCGTCGCGGCGGCGCGTGGCCCCCCGCACGCCGCAGCGAGACGTTCGATCAGCAGCGGCAGCCGCGGTTGCTCCCACGTCGCACAATCAGGAACGGCGTTCAGCACGTCATCACCTTCCCGTCGTCGATTGCCACACGATCTCGAAGGCGCCCGTCATCGAGGCGCAGGACTCGCCAGTTCGCGTCCGACCACACCTGTTCCGAGACCGCCCTCGCCGCGTCCAGCAGCTCCCGATAGTGCGAGCTCGCGCAGTGCGCGAGTTCCTGCGGCGAACCGTTCTCGACGACGCGGCCGCCGTCCATCACGAGCACACGATCGAACGACACGGTGTCCTCGATGTCGTGGGTGATGTTCAACACCGTCGCGCGCGCCCACCGGCTTCGCGCCGCGGCGAGGAACCGCTGGCGGCGCGGCCGTTCGAGGCCGCGAAACGCTTCGTCGAGGACGACCAGCCGGGTGTTCGACCGATGGAGACCGCGGCCGATTCGGACGCGTTGTCCTTCGCCCCCCGACAGCAGGCGCCCGCTTTCTCCGAGCGCAGTCTGCATGCCGTCGGGCAGGTGTTCGACGAGCGGGATCAGTTCAGCGGCGTCGAGCACCTCGCCGATCGCGGCGGCGCCGCCGGCGGCGCCGTACTGAAGATTGTCGAGCAGCGTCCGGTTCCACAGGTGGACTTCCGGCGAAATCCACACCGTCGAGCGGCGCAGTCGCGCGAGCGCCGCGTTGTCGATCGGCCGGCCATCGACGGCGAACTCGCCGGTCGTCGGCCGGTTCCAACCCAGCACGAGTCCAGCAAGAGTCGATTTCCCCGCGCCTGAGGCGCCGACGATGGCGACGTGTTCTCCCGGCTCGATGCAGACGGTAAGGTCGGCGAGCACCGCGTGACCGCCCGCTGACACGCTGACCTGGTCCATCGTGATGCCCACACCGGTGGGCACTGCCGGTTCGACCGGCTCGGCCGCGATGGCGGTCGCATCATCCTCGCCGCCGAGCGGCTCCGTGACGCGCAGCAGCGTGTTGCGCAGCCGTGGATACTGGCACGCCAGCGCCGCGAACTCCTGCCCGAGGCTGGGAATGCTCAAGGCCCAGTAGGCGAGCAGGAGTCCTCCGAGATCGCCGTGGACCGCGAGCCGCCGGAACAGCAGCACGATCACGAAGAACATCGACGCGAACGACTGCAGTGTCTGCACGAACACGGCTGTCCGGCCAGCGATCCGGGCGGCGCGTCCCCATTCGGCCAGCAGTTGCTCGTGCTCGTATCCGATCGCCCGTGCGGCGCCGTGCGCACGGACCGCGGTGGCGCCAAGCAGGGCGTCGACGAAGAACCGGTTGAGCGCGCCGGCGTGACTGCGCGCGCGCAGATCGCGCTCCTCGAGCCAGGGCTGCGCTCCGAGCGGGACGGCCACCGCGGCGACCGCGGCCACCAGCGCCATCCCGCCGCTGCCCGGATACAGCCACGCGATTCCGGCGACGGTGAACGCAAGCGCGCACCCGGCACGCGCGAGCGCCGTGAGCAGGCGGGGCAGATCACGGAGGCGGTGCGTCGAGTGGGCGCGCTCGGCCATGTCCGAGAGCAGACGGCTGCGGAAGTAGGCGTCGCCGAGACGCGGGATCCTGGTCAGGAACGCGAGACGCCACGAGCCTTCGAATGCACGGCCCACACGGAACGCGGTGCCGCTCACGATCCGATCGAGCAGCGTGCCTACGCCGAGGAACACGGCCGCAGCGCCGACCGCCCACCATCGCTGCGTGCCGGTCGCCAGCCAGCGCGTGATGTCGAACGCCGCGCGCAGCAGCAGCGCTTCGACGGTGACGAAGGCGGCGGCGAGCGCCACGGCGACCGCCGAGGCGACGTGAAACGACGGACCGAAAGCCTGCCACGTCTGTCGAAGGGCGGCGAGCGGCGTCGGCGCGCGGTCGGTCAGCGCGCGCGCGAATTCGGGCGACAGCCGCGCGCGATCGTCGCCCGCCGCGGCCCGAACGCCGTGCACGCGCAGCAGCACCGCGCCGCGCATCACGATCTGCTCGGGATCCGACGGATGGGCGCGTGCGCTCCACCACGTCTCGGGAATCATCTCCGTCCGCTGCATCAGCTGTTCGATCACCGATCCGGAGGCAGCGCGTCGATCGAGCGCGCGTTCGCAGGCAAGGGACTCGACGAAGCGCGTGGCCGCGTCGAGCGCGGCGAGCGAGGCCGGCGACGCGTCCTCGAGCGCGCGAGCGATGAGCCGACGACGGTCATCAGCGCCGAGACCGAGCCGCCGCAATCGGCGTTCGAGCGGCTTCAGAAAGTCGGGGGTCGCAGCCCATCGGCGCCAGTCGGCGCCCGGCACCCCGTGAGCATGCACGTAGGTGTGCGCGAGGACGTCCGACGCCGTTCGCCATTGACGCCCGGTGGCGGGATCCATTACCTGGACCCACGCTCCGCACCGCCGCCAGGCCACCACGAAATGCGTCGCGCCGCCCGGCGTGATCGTCACCACCAGCGCGGGGAGCGCAGACGACTCGTCGAGCAGCAGGTGATCGACGGGCAGCATGACCTGCTCGGCGTCGAGGCCGAAGCGGTTGGCGACGTCCTCGATCTGGTCGATCGACGTGCCGTCGAGGCCGGTGAAGCACGCCTCGCGCAGGCGGCCGTAGCTGGTGGCGATGCCGAATCCGTCGAGCAGCGACTTGAGCGTCGCCGGACCGCAGTCCATCGCGGACGTCTGCACGACTTCCGGAATCAGCCAGCGGCGCACGTCAGTTCCCGGTCCTTTCCGCGCTGGCGGGTGCGGTCTGCAGCGCGCCGGCCGTGCGCAGCAGCAACGTCAGCGGCGTGACGCGTTCGACCGCGATCTCGACGCTCCCGGTGAGACCGTGTTCGAGCGCGATACGTGCGTTGCTTCCGGCCGCGACCGCCAGTTCGACGCGCACAGTGCCGTCCCGCACCTCGTTCGCAACTTGCGCGACCGTCGCCTCGACCGTGCCGTATTGCGCCCACGGGAATCCGTCCAGTCGAACGCGCGCGCGCTGGCCGCGCCGGATGCGGCCGGAGGCTGCCGACGGTGAGAACTGCGCGATGGCGACGATGGCGCCGTCGGGCACGATGAGCGCGAGCCGTTGTCCCGCCTGCACGACAGCGCCCGGCCTCAGTGCGGCGGCATCGCCGAGCCGGCCGGACGCCGACGCTCGAACCACATGGCGGTCGGCTTCGACGCGCAGGCGGAGGAGCGCCTCCTGCGATCCGCGCCGTTCGCCCTCCAGCCGCGCGATCTGGCCGCGAATCTGATCGAGCGACGCCGCGCGATCGCGATCGCGGGCGACCTGCTCCTGCTCGATGCGGACCAGCGACAGCCGCACGCTCTCAGCGGACGCCTGCGTGCGCAGCGCGTCGGCGCGGCCCAGTTCGAAATCGTGTTCCGAGATGAGCAGCTGCACACGGAGGCGCTCCAGCCGTTCGAGCTCCTGCTGGGCGTACCCCGCGGGGGCTTCGGCCTCACGGATCCGCTCCCGCGTTTCGTCGAGCAGTGCGCGCGCCGCGCGCGCGCCTTCGTCCCGCGCCCGCTCGACGCTCGACGCCTGCGCGCGAAGCGCGGTCAGTTCAGCATCGAGCGCCATCGACTTTTCCCGCTGCTCACGCACGGACAGCTGCTCTGCGTCCGCGTCGAGGCGCAGCAACGCGTCGCCGGCGGAGACCTCCTGACCCAGCTGCATCCGCGACTCGACGACGGTGCCGGAAATCGGCGCGTCGACCGGATGCGGTGCGTGATCCACCTCGAGGCGGGCCCGATCGCTCACTTCGTACACCGTGATGTGCGCCGTCACCGCCCAGACGCCCCACGCGGCCGCGACGCTGACGGCCGTCGCCACCGCCGCCACGGCGCGGCGCGAGCGTCGCGGTTCCAGATGCTGCAGGGTGCGCGCAAACGCGGTGGCCATCTGTGTCCTCATGGGAGAACGAGGCCGGAGCGACCTCGTCAACGGTCGCTCCGGCGGGGTTTTGACTGAGGCTAGCCGCCAGCCTTTCGGCAAACCAGGCCGGCTTTCACGTTGGTCTTGGTCTTCATGGTTCGATCCCTTCTGTGTGTTGTGCCGGCGCAGCCGGCGTTGATAGGCGAGCGCGGCGCGCTCAGCAGACGACGATGATCCCGGCCTTGACGTTGGTCTTGGTCTTCATGATTCGATCCCCTCGGGGGTGATGCCGGCAATGCCGGCGTTGATTGAGCCTGTCCCGCAACTAGCAGACGACGATGATCAGCCCGGCCCTGACGTTGGTCGTGGTCTTCATGTGTGCGTGCCTCCCTTCCCTGACACGGGCGCAAAACGCGATCGAAATCGATCACGCCCGTTCGGGGTGGGCTCGGGGCCCGTTACACCCGGTTCAACGGTGGTTCCGGGGCGGCATCAGAGGCGCGAGGGTCCCGCGGCGGCTTCCTCAGGAATCAGCCGGCCGATCAGGCCGCGAGAAGCAGCGCCGTCGCACCGACCAGCAGCAGCACCATCAGCCAGCCGACTGCAAACCCGCCGAGATCGTCGCGGAAGGATCGCGACTCCCCGCGCCAGATTGCCCGGTCGCGGCGCAGCAGATGGACGAGCAGCAGCGGACGGTCCGCCTCGTCGTCGCTTGACGTCTCCAGGCGGCCGAAGAACGACGCCATCGCATTCGCGGGTTCGGGAGACGTCAGCATGCTGACGATCACCAGCGCAGCGATGCCGGCGAGGAGTGCGGCCAGGAACACGTTCGCGTCCCAGAAATCCAGGCGCTGGCCCTTGATCGAGTACAGCACGAAGTTCGTCGTCAGCGCGGCCAGCAGGCTCGCGAGGGCGCCCCACCGGTTCGCGCGCCGCCAGAGGATGCCGCCGAGCACGCTGATGCCGACAAACGTCGCGAGCGTCTCGGTCAGCAGGAACGTGTACAGCACGCTTTGAATCAGGAAGACCGCATACAGAACGCCGATCGCCGTGATCGCCAGGCCGCTCACGCGGCCGATCCACAGGTAATGCCGATCGGGACGGTCCGTCACGAACCGGCGTCGGTAGAGTCCCTCGGTGAACAACGCGCCGCTGTCGACCATGAACGCGGAGCACGCCGACATGTTCGTCGCCAGAATCGACGCGATCAGCAACCCGAGCGCCCCTGGAAACAGCAGCTGCCGGCAGGCGAATCCGAACGCATTTTCCGGATCATCGAGGAGCGCGGCGCCGCCGCGGCCCTGGGCAACCATCGCACCGACGATGAGTCCCACGAGCATCCAGCCGACGGTGCAGACCCGTTTCACGTAGTTCCCGTAGAACATCCCGATCCGGCAGGTGCGCTCGTCGCGGCCGGTGCCGACCGCCGCGATCATGTGCGGCTGCGCCATGATGCCGACCAGGCCGTTGATGGTCAGCATGACGATCACCCACGGCCCGATCCCCGAAGGCGTCGACAGCGAGAAGCGGAACGGCGCCAGGGCGTCTTTCATCCCGGCGAGGCCGCCGACCACGCTCCAGCCGAGCGGGATCAGCATGAACGACAGCACGATGATCAGAAAGCCCTGAAACAGATCGGTCCAGGCCGCGGAAATCAGTCCGCCGACGAAGCTGTACAGGATGAACATCGTCGTCATCGCGACGACGATCGCGTTCACGCTCACGGTTCCGCCGGTCGCCTGACTGATCACCTTGCCGGCGCCCTTGAGCATGCCGCTCGTCTCGATCACGAAGAAACAGATCGCGAAGACGCTGTAGATGGCGGCCATCCACGGCCCGTAGCGGTCCTCGGTGAACTCCGCCATCGTCGTCCGCCTGATCCGGCGGAACACAGGCGCCATGATCCAGTAGAACGGCGTGATGAACAGGTTCTTCCACTGGAACCAGATGCCGGAGGCGCCGTTGGTGTAGACGGCGCCGGCGAGCGCGACCGGCATTTCCGCGTGCGTGCCGGCGCCGAAGCTCTGCGCGATCATCAACCACGGGCCGAAGCGCCGGCCGCCGAGGAAGTACTCGCTGCTGCGGCGCACCCGATAGCCGGCGACGAGGCCGATCGCCGTGATGACGACGAGATATCCGACGAGCACCGTCCAGTCGAGCGCGGTGATGTTCATGGTCACTCGATCACGTGCCGCACGTGGAGCGCGCCTCGCTCCGGATCCCAGTCCGCGTGCACCCGGCCGGCGGTCACCATGCCGAGACAGGCCGCCGGAACCGTCGACGCCATCGGAACGACGTCGTCAATCGACAGGCCGGTGAATCGCACCATATTCGCGATCGCGCGATCGAGCGTCAGCGCCGACCCCGCCAGGTACGGCGTTCCGGGCAGCGAGACCCGCCCATCCGCCGATAGCTCCGACCTGACGCCGCCGGTCGTGTAGATTCCCGGCGCGCAGCCGGCAGCAGACACGGCATCGGTGACGAGAATCGTGCGACGTGCGCCTTTCGCGCGCACCATCGCCTTCACGGTCGCCGGCGGCAGATGATGTCCGTCGACGATCAGCGTGGCGGACACGTCGTCGGCGGCGAGCAGCTCCCAGATGACGTTCGGATGCCGCGGCAGCATCTGCGCACAGCCGTTTCCCAGATGTGTCGCGAGCGTTGCGCCGGCGGCGATCGCGGCGGCGATTTGTCCGGGCATCGCGGCCGTGTGCCCGATCGCAACATGCACGCCGGATGAGACGAGGTGTTCGATGAGGCGTATCGCGCCGTCGACTTCCGGCGCAAGCGTGACGAGAACGATCCGGCCGCCGGCCGCGTCCTGGCGCCGGTTGAAGTCGTCGATGGTGGCCGGCCTCACCTGCTCGCGCGGATGGGCGCCGCGGGCCCCGTCCTCGGGCGACACGTACGGCCCTTCCATGTGAATCCCGGCAATCGCGCGGGACGTCGCGCCCGACAGCACGCGCGCGCTGGCCGCGAACCGCTCGAACGACGACGTGATCAGCGTCGGCAGACAGCGGGTCACACCGGTGGCCCGCATGCGCTCCAGCGCTTCGTCGACGCGATCGCCGGTCAGGCCAGGCTCGTTGAAATCGATGCCGCCAAAGCCGTTCACCTGCAGGTCGAACAGCCCCGGCAGGTCGACGTTCATGACTCGTCGCTCTCGAGAATCCGGCCGCGGCTCGCTGGCGACAGCAGCGCCGCCGACTCCTGATCGAGATAGAGCGTGGTGTTCGCGTGCGTTCGCAGGATCGATGCGGGCGCGAGCGGCGACACCTCGCCTTCGACGCACGCCCGGACGGCGCCGGCCTTGCGCGCGTCAGGCACGACGCAGATGATCTCGCGCGACTTGAGAATCTGGCGGACCGACATCGAGATCGCGCGTGCGGGCACATCGCCGATCGACGTGAACCATCCCTCGCCGACCTGCTGACGCCGGCACGCCTCGTCCAGGGTGACGACGAGGTACGGGCGGTCGACGGCAAAATCGGCTGGCGGATCGTTGAACGCGAGGTGCCCGTTCTCGCCGATCCCGACGAACGCGACGTCGACAGGCGCCGCGGCAAGCTCACGGCCGATTCGATCGGCCTCGCCCTCCGGATCGTGCTCGCCGTCGAGGAGATGATACGTGCCGAGGCCGGTCGGCGTAATCAAGCGCTCGAGCAGGTATTTCCGAAAGCTGGCCGGATGGTCGATCGAGAGTCCGACGTATTCATCGAGATGAAACATCTGGACGCGGCTCCAGTCGATGTCCGCATCGGTGAGCGCCGCGAGGAACTCGAACTGCGACGCGCCGGTCGCCGCCACGAGCCGGACACGGCCGCTCCGGGCGGCGGCGTCGCGCATTGTCCGGCTCGCGTGCCGCGCGGCGGCGCGACTCATCGTCGAGCGATCCACGTAGGTCTTGATCAGCATCGGAACAGGCTCCGTCACTTTGTGCCGTGCCGATTCGTCCCCGGTTTCGAAGCCGAACGCAGCGGCCGCTCCGTCCCACGGCGCACCTGCGTATCGTCGCACAGCGGTCACCCGTCCAGGAGGGTGATGAATTCGAGAGGACGGAGGACTGTGGCATTCATGTGCCTGAGCGTTGCGGCGATCGAAGCCACCGGTACCGCGCCGAATCCGGCGGCCGCTCCCTGAACCCCGACTGCACCAACGTTCAGTAGATCGGGTGCTGCAGCTCCGATTACGCTCCGTCATCGCGGAGGCATCCTCCGAGGAGAGACGATGGACACTCCAGACGTGATGCGACGAGCCGTGCGCCTTCTCCCGGTGCTGCTGGTCACCATCGGGTCAGCTTCATCGGTCCACGCGCAGAAGCCTGCCGCCCCGCCCGACGCGTTGGTCCGGCTGAACGAGGCGGTGGACGCGCTGACGAGGAAAGTCTGGCCGAGCGTCGTTCAGATTCTCGTCACCAGTTACGGCCCCCGCGAAGAGGGCGGGCGCGGCGACGCGACCGCCGTCGTCGGCAGGCAGCGATCGATCGGCTCCGGATTCGTCATCGACGGCGACGGCTACATCATGACGAACGCGCACGTCGTGAGCGGCGCGCAGCGCGTGCAGGTGGTGCTGCCGGCGGACAACGTGGACGGCTCGTTGAGCTCGGCTTTGTCCGGCCGGACGTATCTCGTCGCCGCCCGCATCGTCGGGCTCACCACCGAATTGGATCTTGCGCTGCTGAAGGTCGACGGCATCAAGCTGCAGGCGCTGCCGCTGGCGACATATTCGCAGGTCAGGCAGGGTGAGACGGTCTTTGCGTTCGGGAATCCGGCGGGGCTGCGCAACAGCCTGTCTCACGGCCTGGTCTCCGCGGTTGCCAGGCAGGTCGATCCCGATTCGCCACTGATTTACATTCAGACCGACGCGCCGATCAATCCCGGCAACTCCGGCGGTCCGCTGGTCAACATCCGCGGCGAGGTCGTCGGGGTGAACACGTTCATCCTCTCGCAGTCCGGCGGGAACGAAGGATTGGGGTTCGCGATTCCGAGCGCCACGACCCGGACGGTCTTCCGCCAGCTGAAACAGTACGGCCAACTGCGCAAGCAGGAGGTCGGCATGAGCCTTCAGACGATCACGCCGGACATGGCAACAGCCCTCGGCCTGGTGAGGAACTACGGCGTGATCGTTTCGGATGTGTTGCCGGGCGGACCGGCGGCGGCAGGCGGCCTGAAGGTCGGGGACATCCTGGTGTCGGTCGACGGGCAGCCCGCCGACAACGTGCCGACGGTGACCTACAATTTCCGGCTCAGGGACTCCAAGGATCCCGTGCAGATGGTCGTGCTCAGAGGCGGCACGCAGCAGACGATCAGCGTCGCGGCGGTCGAGGAGCGGAGCGAATTCGATTCGCTGTCGGCGATGGCCGATCCACAGAAGAACCTCGTGGCCGAGCTGGGAATTCTTGGCGTCGAGATCGATCAGCGGATCGCGGCAGCCGCGACAGGGCTGCGCGATCCATTTGGCATCATCGTCGTCGCGCGCGCGGCTGGCGCCACGAGCGAGGTGCCGATCCAGGCGAGAGACGTCATCCGCCAATTGAACAATCGGCAGATGGCGACGCTGGAGGGACTCCGGGACGCGGTCCGCGCGCTGCCGGCGGGAACGCCGGCCACGTTGCAGATTCAGCGCGAAGGCAGGTTGATGTACGTGACGTTCATTCGCGAGTAGCCGGGTGCCGACGTCGATTCGCCGTCATCCCTTTCTCTTGAACGCGGCATCCACCTGCTTTTTGATGGACTTGAAGTTCTTGGACAGCAGCTTCTCTTCGTCCTCGGTCAGGATCCTGAACGGCACCCGCACGAGACTCTGGGCGAACTTGACGTTCAGCCAGTACTGACCGTGGGCGATTCCGTTGGGGATCTGGAAATACAGCCGGCCGAGACAGGCGCGCTGTGAGCTGAGCTCGACCTGATCCCACGCCATCGCCGGCGCGCCCAGATCCGCGAAGAATCCGAGGCGGCACGCCTGGCTCGCCGACGGCGGAAAGTAGTTGATCGAGTCGCGCTGCACCCGTGAGCGATTCTGCAACCCCTGCACCGAGGCCTCGGCGCTCCGGTATTCCGTCACGGTCGGCAGGGGGACGGTCGTGCCGTCGGGGATGTCGAGCGACACGGCGTCGCGCTTGAGCGTGTAGTTCGGCGTGCGATTCAGGACCGTCATGCCGACCTCGAGCAACATCCATTTCTCGCCGACCGATCGGTTGGCGAGCTGGTACCCGAGGATCACGTAGCCTTCGTTGTTGTAGGCGACGCGGACGAAATTGCCCTCCAGCGTCATGATCTGGGGCACGCCCGGCGTCGGCACCTGCACGGTCGGCGGCGGTTGCTGCCGGCCGGCGGCGTGCCCTGACGGCGACACGATCCACACCGCGATCAACGTTGCGAGGGCAGTTGTTGACAGTGCGCTGAATCTCACGCCACACCTCTCTGGACGGTCACGGCTCCGACTGGTTGAAGTAAAGCGTAAGGGCAACGATCGTGCCGCTGGGCCGCGTCACGCGCGCCGCCGGCGTGAGGCGCCGGCGCATGAAATCTTTAGGAAATTCGTGGTTCAGCCGGAGGCGAGCCCCGCCATCTCCGGCCGTGGCGCACGCATCGACGGAGCGCTCCGAAATGTCGGACTCGTGTGTCCACCCGGGCGTCGGCTCCCCGTCCGATACCTCACGCGAGCGGCGCAGTCGATAGCAGGCCTCGCCGGAGCAGGGCGCCGAATTCGCCCACGTGAGTGAACAGCGCATCGCCGAGAAATTCGAGTGAGGCCATCGATCGGTCGGCCGCGTCGGCATGCCCTGCGCCGCAGGCATCGCGAATGACGATCGGGAGGAACCCGAGGTCGGCGCCATGCCGAACCGTGGGCTCGATTCCGATTTCGGTTGCGACTCCGGCGATGGCAAACGCCGTTACGCCGCAGTCGCGCAGCGCGATGTTCAACGGTGTTCCTTCGAAGGCCGACATCGTGATCTTGTCGAAGATCGCTTCGCTCGGCCGCGGCGTCATCTCGGGCACGAGCTCGAATCCCGGGGAATCCCGCAGAAACCAGGGCTGGACGTCCTCCGCGCGATCGACCCGCTGCCACGCCATGGCCATGCGCAGCTGGAAGACGCCCATCAGCTCCCGAGGCAACGAGAGATGGCGCGTGAAAAAGACGCGAACGCGCGCCTCGCGTGCCGCGCGCACCACCTCGACCACCTTCGCGGTGATTTCCGGTCCGCCTGTGATCTGACGCAGGATGCCGACCTGCATGTCGTAGACGATCAGGGCCAGGCGGCGTGGATCGCACGCGTCTTCCAGCGTGCGGGGAATGTCGAGACCGAACGCGTGCTGCACGATCGTCCTCCAGGACACCCATCCTATCGTGATCCGATCGGCGGCTCGAAGACATCGACCACACGCGCAGGTCAACGGCAGATCGAACGAATTCGAGAGCGTCGACGATGGCGACGGAGAGAGAGAACGCGCGAACCGGTCCTATGAACTGCGGGCGTTTGCGGGCTTCCTGACGATCACCATCGATTGATGGTAGAAGGCGCGAGGCTCGATCGAGACGATGTCGAAGTACTGACCCCACTCCTGGCGGATTCTGGCCGTTGAGTGGAATACGTTGACGTACTCCAGCGGGAGATCGGGACCGTCGATGATAACCAGATCGCCCGTGTCCGCCCTCGCGATGTCATCTTCCTCGAAGCCGAACTTCTCCCGCATGGCGTCGTCCTGCCGAAGGAACTGCCACGTATGTTCATCGTGGATCGTGAGAAGTCCGTAGCCACCGGGTTTGAGGATCCTCCGCAGTTCCATCAGCCACGCATCCGCGAGCCACGGGATGTGCGTCAGCACCGAAAGCGCGAAAATGACGTCGAACGTCCGGTCTTCGAACGGCAGATGCGGGTACGCGCTGCACGTCACGAACCTGAAGGGTGGAGACAGGTTTTCCTTGGCCCACTCCATCGACGGGCCGTGCTGATCCACGCCCCAGAAGTCACACGATTGCGCTTCCGGCTCGAAGTGACGCAGCACGCGGCAGTCCCTGCACCCCCAGTCCATCACGGAAACTCCGTTCAGGCGCACGCCCAGCCGATCGAAGAACGTCCGCAGGGTTGACGCATCGGCCTGCCCGGTCTGCAGGTAAAAGTCCATGTTGTGGTAATACAGCAGTTCGGCGGGCGGCAGTGGAAGCGGCTGACCATTCGAACGGTCCACATGTTTCATGCGCCAGATAAATTGCCGTGTAAAAGTTCCAGGATTTGAGAGAGGGACGACGGTGTCGCTGGGCGCTGGCGTGAACAGCGCCTTCATGACGGCGTTCCCGGTGAAGCCGGTGAGGCGCTCCTTCACCCGGTCATTCACAAACCGTGCGAGGTCGGCCCTGGCGACGGTAGGCGAGACTCTCCGAATCCACTTGGCGGCTGCGTCTCTGTTCATACCATCCCTCCGGATCGGAGGCGCTCGGTTGTTGCGCCGTTCAAGACGTGACTGTCACATCAAGCGAAACGAAGCAGGCCAACGCACGCATGCCGCATGCCAACCGCGAAGCCAGCTCGTCTGGATCATGATGTCGGTTCACATGTCCGCCACCGACGCGGTGTCATGATTTTTATGCTGAAGGCGCCGGCCGTTGCGTTGCTCCTCGCGCGCGACTCGAGGCGATGGTTTGAGAGCCAATGACGGCACGTCGACGTATCAGAGCACTTCGAACAGCTCGTACCTGACCCCGTCGGACTGTCGCTCGCCGACGCCGACGCTGACGATCTTGTTCAGCCACGCGTACTTCGCCGACGAGGTCTCGAAGAACGGCGCCGTTCGCAGGTAGTACTCGGACGGCGCGACCGGTTCGCCGCGTGCGATCCGGGCGCTCACGTCGGCTGGCGCGTGACGCACTCCGCGATAGGTCATGAGGATCAGCGCGCCGTCATCGGTTCGCAGGATCAGCCGCACATCCTGCTGATACGTTCCGTCTGCGCGGGTCAGCAACAGGTCGGAGCCTGCTTGCGGCAGGACGTCGCCGCGAAGCCGATCGCCGACAAACTCTCCACCAGATACGGTGAAGACTCGACGATTCCCGGCCGGCGTGTCTCCCAATTCGAGCGTGGGTGGCAACCGCATGGTGAGGGTGAACAAATGACGCGTTTTCAACTCAGTCATGTGATCCGGGTCCTCGCGAAGGATGCTGGGCGCGCGCCGCATTCACCCAATCGATTGATGTGTGATTGGGCTCGGGCGTCGGCGCTCGCGTCCAGAGCTCAGCTGGCGTGGCTCGCTTCCCTTATTGAGCGATCTTTTGCCACTGTTGAACTGCCCGGTTCGTGGATGGGCTCGTTCGACAGCACGGTCCCCTTCGGCGTCGAGCCTGAGCAGACGATCGACGAATCGACCGCCGCAGGCCGGCGTCAGCGGTCCACGCGCCGCCCGGCACGTGGATCTCCCGGCAACAGTTTTTCGTGACGGGTGAGGATCTTCCACCGATGGGCTTGTGATATCGCCGGCGCGTTCAGATCGACACTGCGCGTGCGATGGCCGGTTCTTCGAGGCAGCCAACCACACCACGCGGTCTCGCTTCCTCGACCCGATTTTCGCGAGAACGCGGTTTGCATCCGCTCATCCGCTCGATCGCTCAATCAAGCGTTCGGCGCTCTTGGAGATGCCTGAGCTCGCATGGAACAGACTGCCAGCTTCACCCAAACGCAGATTCCACAACCCGACCGTCACGCGGAGGCACAGCGTCTGGTTCACGGTCACGCACGGGAGCAGGAGCAGACGCCTTCGGAACCGCGGCCGATCACGGTCATCCGGGCCCACTCGTTCTCGCCGATCGCGCTTTTCCGGGGGCTCTCACGGCTGGCCGACTATCGCGATCTCCTGTACACGCTCAGCATTCATCGCCTGAGTGTTCGATACAAGCAATCGATCCTGGGGCCGGCGTGGGCTCTGCTGCAGCCGCTGTCGTTGATGCTCATCTACACGGTGATCTTTTCCAGGATCGCGCGCGTCCCCAGCGAGGGCGCGCCGTACGCGCTGTTTGCGTATTGCGGGCTGTTGCCGTGGCTCTACTTCGCGAGCGCGCTCTCGACGGCGACCGGCAGCCTCGTGGCCCACTTCAACCTGGTCACGAAGGTGTATTTCCCGCGTGAGATTCTGCCGCTGACGTACGTGATCGCGGCGCTCGCCGATTTTCTGGTGGGCTCGACGGTTCTTGGCGGTCTCATGGCCTATTACCAGGTTTCCGTCACGGCGCTCGCGTGGTACGTGATTCCAATCGTCGCCGTGCTGACGGTGTTTGCGACCGCCGTGTCGCTGGTGCTGTGCGCTGTTCAGGTTCGCTACCGCGATATCGGCGTGGCAATGCCGCTCCTGCTGCAGCTGTGGATGTTCGCGTCGCCGGTCGTGTACCCGCTGCGCGTGGTCCCGCGCGCCTGGCAGGCGGCTTACGAGCTGAATCCCATGGTCGGCATCATCGAGTCGTTCCGTCGCGTCGTCGTGCAGGGACAGCCTCCCGCGTTCCATGCGCTGATGGTATCGGCGATCGTCTCCGCGGTGCTGCTGCCGATCGCGTTCGCGTACTTCAAGCACGTCGAAGCAACAGTCGCGGACATCATCTAGCCGGACCGAGGTATGCCAGATCTCATCGTCGATCACGTGTCGAAGCGCTACAAGGTGCGGCGGACCGGCGGCGGCCGCCGCTCGCTTGGACATCGGCTTCGAGCGCTCCGCAACCACTCTGATGAGTTCTGGGCGCTGCGCGACGTGTCGTTCGCGGTCGAGCGGGGCGAGACGTTGGGCATCATCGGCCACAACGGCGCCGGCAAGAGCACGATTCTCAAGCTGCTCTCGAGCGTGACCGCGCCAACCGCCGGCGTGATCACGATCGACGGCCGGTTGTCCGCGCTGATCGAGGTTGGCTCGGGGTTTCATCCCGAGCTCACCGGCCGCGAAAACATCTATCTGAGCGGGTCGATTCTCGGGATGCGACGCCGCGAGATCGCCGGCAAGCTCGATCGCATCATCGAGTTCGCCGGTGTCGCCGACTTCATCGATACACCCGTCAAGCACTATTCGTCCGGAATGTACGTCCGCCTCGGATTCTCGATCGCGGCGCATCTCGAACCCGACATCCTGCTCCTCGACGAGGTGCTCAGCGTCGGCGATGCGGCGTTTCAGGCCAAGTGTCTCGATCGCATCCATGAGCTGCACAGACAGGGGCGCACGATCGTGTTCATTTCACATGACCTGGGATCGGTCGAGCGGTTGTGCAGCCGGGCGATCCTGCTGCAGCGAGGAGAGGTGATCACCACCGGTGCGGCACGCGACGTGATCGCCACCTACCATGAACTGGGGGCCGCCTACGCACCGTCGGACCCGCATGCGCTCGCGGGGGCGATCCTGTCGCGCGAAGTCGAGATTACATCGGTGACGTGCCACGGCATCGATGGCCGCCCCGCGGCAGTGCTTCGCACTGGCTCGAGCGCCACAGTCCGCCTCAGCTACATCACCCACAGGCCGGTCACAGACGCGATCTTCGAAGTTTACGTGTACTCCATCATCGACGCGTGGTACGGCGCCTGGTGTCAAATGACGACCGCTTCGCACGATGGCCGGGGAATGGCCCTCGAGCCTGGCGCCGGCACGGTGGAATTCGAGGTGGATGAACTGGGTCTCCTGCCCGGCATGTATTACGTCAGCGCCACGGTCGTTCACACCGACCAGCCGCAGGGAACAGCGATTGACTGGCAGAACCAGTGTCTCGCGCTGCGCATCGACCAGGGGCGGTTCATCCGTGGCACGTTCTACATGCCCCATCGGTGGCGGTGTCTGGCGACGGCTGCGACGCCCGCGTCAGGGTCGATTTCAAGGTCGCTCATCTCGTGAGCACAGGAATGGAGTCCTACTCGAGGGTCTATTACGAGACGGTGCACGGGCAGGTGCGCGACTCGGCACGCGAGGTTGTTCCGCTCGTCGTCGATCTGCTCCATCCCCGCCGTGTGGTGGACGTCGGATGCGGCACCGGCACGTGGCTCGCCGCGTTCGCGGAGCGCGGCGCCACCGAGGTTCTCGGCCTCGATGGCGAATACGTCGATCGCACGCTGCTCGATATTCCGATGGACCGCTTTGTCCCGGCCGATCTCACGCAGCCGGTCCGGCAGCTGGGACGCTATGACCTGGCTCTCTGTCTCGAAGTGGCCGAACACCTGCCGGCCAGCCGCGCCGCGGGTCTCGTGAACGACCTGACCAACCTCGCGCCGGTGGTTCTGTTCTCGGCCGCAATCCCATTGCAAAGCGGGGTCAACCACATCAACGAGCAATGGCCCGAGTACTGGGCCAGCCTGTTTCGCAACCGGGGGTTCGTCCCGATTGATTGCATCAGGCGAACCGTCTGGCAGAACAGCAAGGTGGCCTGGTTCTACGCGCAGAACATGCTGCTCTACGCCGACGAGCGCCATGCGCGCTCACATGCGCTGCTGGCCAGCCAACTCGCTGGCACCAATATTGGACAGCTGGCGATGGTCCACCCGTCGTGCTTCGTCTCGCGCGTGTGGGCGGAACACGACCTGGCGAACCGGCCGCTGCGGCAGATACTGGCCGCGCTGCCGGGGCTGTCGCGAAAGGCGTTCCGCCGGCAACTGCGGCGGCTGTTGCCCAACAACGGGGGTCGAGTTCCGAATGATCACTGACTTGATCTACGACGTCGGCATGAACAACGGGGACGACACCGCGTACTATTTGCACAAGGGATATCGGGTCGTCGCCGTTGAAGTGGATCCCGCGCTGCTCGCTCAGGCGCGCGACCGCTTCGCTTCGGAGATCCGACGAGGCCAACTCGAGCTCGTCAGCGTGGCGATTGGCCCCAGGCGGGAAACGGCGCAGTTCTGGATCTGCGAAGGCCGGAGCGAGTGGAATTCCTTCGATCGGCAAAACGCCTCGCGCGAGGGACAGGCCTGTCACGCCGTCGAAGTCGAGTGCGTCCCGTTCCGCGATCTGCTCGATCGGTACGGGGTTCCCTCGTACCTGAAGATTGACATCGAAGGACACGATCACTACTGCGTGGCCGATCTCGATCCCCGCGATCTCCCCACATACGTGTCGCTGGAGATAGGCCGCTCGATCGAACCGCTGTTCACGCTGCGCGAGCTGGGTTACCGAAGTTTCAAATTGATCACGCAGAACGATCACACTCAGCTGTTCCTCGACCCGTTCAGCATTGATGAGTTTGTCAAGCGCCGCCTCCGCTCGCACCCCAGGCTGTACCAACTCAGTGCACGGTGCGCGCGGATCAGCCGGCGGCTCATGTCGTCGTCGTCAGCCAACGGGAATGGCACAGGTCGGCCTCCAGTGAACGGCAGCGAGTGGAAGTTCGCCTTTGGCAGCTCCGGCCCGTTTGGCGAAGACACCGCAGGAGAGTGGCGCACGTTCGTCAATGTCGCGTACACCTGGCTGTCCTATCAGCTTGGGCAATCCCACTACGGAGAACCGAGCATCCGCGTCTGGCACGACGTGCACGCGCGGATTGACCCCAGTTAGGCGCGCCATGGAAGCAGCCTTCCCTCACAACGGGCTCGTATCCGTCGTCATTCCGTGCTATCGACAGGCGCATTTCCTGCCCGAAGCGATCGAAAGCGCACTCCGCCAGACCTACCCCGATGTCGAAATCATCGTCGTCGACGATGGTTCGCCCGACGACACGTCGATCGTTGCGGCTCGATACGCGAACGTACGATGCGTGCGCCAGCCCAATCGAGGACTGCCGGCGGCTCGCAACGCCGGTCTGGCGGCGAGCGCAGGTGAATACGTGGTCTTTCTCGACGCGGACGATCGGTTGACGGTCGATGCCCTCCAACTCGGAGTTCGCGAGCTCGCGCGGCATCGTGACTGTGCGTTTGTCGCAGGGAACCAAGAGCTGATTGACGAGAACGGGACGCTGGTGCCGGTTCCGCCGCGTCGGCCAATCACTGCCAATCATTACTGCGAACTCCTCAAGGAGAATTTCATCTGGTGCCCGGCGAACGTGATCTACCGGCGATCGGTCTTCGACGAAGTCGGAGCGTTCGATACCTCGCTGGCGGCCTCGGAGGATTACGACCTGTATCTGCGCATCGCACGCCGCTTTCCTGTTCGGACACACGATCGGATCGTGGCGAGGTATCGCGTGCACCGCGCGTCGATGTCGACCAACTCGATCCGCATGCTCAGATCCACGTTGAAGGTCCTGCGGTCGCAGCGCAGGCACGTGACCAGCGATCCGGTCCTGGCCGCCGCACGCGAGAGCGGCATTCGCAGGTATCGCCAGTTTTACGGTCTCCGTCTGATCAGCCAAATCGCAGTGGATATGCGGGTCCGCCGGTGGCGGCAGGTCGTCCCGGAAAGCCTGGTGGCGCTTTGGTACTGTCCGAGCACGTTCACGGACCATGCGCGTGACAGGCTGCGCCGAACGATTGCCGGCGTATCGTCGGAGGTGTAGACGTGGCTGGGGACCAACTACCTATCCCGCAGCTCGTCTCGGTTGTGATCCCCTGCTACAACCAGGCGAAGTTCCTCGGGCAGGCTATCGAAAGTGTCCTGGCGCAAACGCACTCGTCCGTCGAGATTGTCGTTGTCGACGACGGGTCCACCGACGATACGGTCGCAGTCGCGGCGCGGCACCGGTCCGTGCGGTGCGTCAGACAGCGCAACCAGGGCCCGAGCGCGGCGCGAAACGAAGGCCTCAAACACGTCTCGGGCCATTACGCCGTCTTTCTCGATTCGGACGATCGATTGCTTCCGCATGCGCTCGACACAGGCCTGCGTTCCTTCGCCGCGCATCCACACGTCGCATTGGTGGCCGGACGCTGTATTTGCATAGACGCGGATGGCGTGCAGCATCGAACGCCCCATCGTCCGGTCGTGGAGCGTGACCATTACCTGGGGCTGCTCCTGACCAACTACATCTGGACACCGGGAACGGTCATGTTCCGGACGGAGGTCCTGCGACGCGTCGGTGGGTTCAAGCGCGCCCTGTCAGCAGCGGAAGACTACGATTTGTATCTCCGGATCGCCCGCAACCATCAGATCTGGTGCCACGATCAGGTCGTGAGCGAGTACCGGCAGCACAACTTGAGCGCTACGTCGCGCAAGCCGATGCAGATGATGCGCTTGTCACTGCAGGTACTGAACAGCCAGCGCCGCTTCGTGAAAGGTGATCCGATAGCGGAGCGCGCGCGGCGCGAGGGCATCAGACACTGGCAGGCCATCTACGGCGATCAACTGATGGATGCCGTTCGCAGACAGCTGCGCGCGCGTGAATGGCGGAAAGCGCTCCCGTCGTTGATCGGCCTTCTTCAATGTCATCCGGGGGGGTTTTTTCACCATGCCTGCCGGAAAATCTCTCGCGTCGCCCGTGGACGCAAACCCGAGCGCATCGATGCGATCGGCTGATCTGACCGCCGGCCGCGGGCCGTGTGACGTCACTGTCACCATCTGCACGTACAACAGGCAACGCCTTCTGGAGGGGGCGCTCGAGAGCATCTTGGCGAACCAGGTCCCGGTCGGCGTCTCCTACGAAGTCATCGTCGTCGACAACAATTCGACCGATGGCACGCGAGCGGTGGTGGAGAGCTTCATCCGGCGTAGCTGCGGCAACGTTCGGTATCTGTTCGAGCGCAAGCAGGGGCTCTCCTATGCGAGAAATACGGCCATCGCGGCCGCTCGTTCGGCGATCGTCGCTTTTACCGACGACGACGTACGAGTGGCGGCGGATTGGGTGCCGACCATCAAGCGCCTGTTCGACCAGCATCCGGAGGTGGACTGCGTGGGTGGAAAGGTGCTGCCGTCGTGGGACCCGCTTCCTCCGGCGTGGCTGACGCAGGCGCACTGGTCGCCGCTTGGGATCGTCGACTACGGGGACCGGCCGTTCTATGTGAACGCGAACGTGCGACTGTGCCTGCTGGGCGCCAACCTGGCCATCCGCAAGCACGCACTCGAGCAGATCGGTCGTTTTCAACCGGAGACGCAGCGCGTGCAGCAGTCCGTCGGATCGATGGAAGATCACGAGATGCTGACGCGGCTCTGGAAGAACAATCGACAGGGGCTGTACGCGCCCGAGCTGGTGGTGACGTCGGGAGTGGCCGCCGACCGGCTGTCGAAGCGATATCACCGCCGCTGGCACCTCGGACACGGACGCTTCTACGCGATGGCGCGCCTCCCGGAAATGGAAGAGTCGCGGAGCGGCCGTCTCTTCGACGTATCGGCGCACATCTACAGGCGCG
Organism: Vicinamibacterales bacterium; assembly: GCA_035259385.1. Classification (GTDB taxonomy): domain Bacteria; phylum Acidobacteriota; class Vicinamibacteria; order Vicinamibacterales; family CAVVIG01; genus QHWK01. The sequence goes on from DATFWL010000103.1 coordinate 77,711, forward strand.
CGGTCCTCGATGCGTTGAGCTGGGCGGGCAACGTCATCTGCGGCCGGCGCAGCCGTGCGTTCGCCTACGAGACCAGCCTGTGGTTTTTCTCCGGCTATTTCCGCCAGCGCTACGAAGACTTCCGCGCGGCCGGCGGCCGCACGCGGCTTGGTGAAATCGGCCGCTTCGCGCGCTCCTTCATGCGTGCCCGCCTTCGTCAGTCAGCGTGATGACGACATCCGCAAGCCACCGGATCCGCTGACACTCCCCGCTCGTTGTCGTCCGGACTGCAGACGTCCGAATACGGACAATCTGAGTCGCGGACAGAAATGTATTCCGTGATTCAACTCCGCGCCCGTCCGACTTGCAGCCACGCGCAAAACGACGCGTTGCCGCGTGGCACATTCCTGGCACCGCGACGCGTTCATGAAGACTGCTTCGTTCGCGTTCGCAATCGTCAGCGCGATGGTGCTGCCGGCTTCGAGTCAAGCGGCGACGATTCGCGTCCCGGCAGACGCCGCGTCGATTCAACAGGCGATCGATGCAGCCGCCGGCGGCGACAGCGTGCTCGTCTCGCCTGGCACCTACGTCGAGACCATCACGTTCCGGGGGAAGCCGATCACCGTGGAGAGCGAGCAGGGCCCGGCGGTGACCGTGATCGACGGCGGCGGCGGCGGCTCGGTCGTGACGCTTGCGTCCGGCGAGAATCGCAGCGCGGTCCTGCGTGGGTTCACGATTCGCAACGGGTTGAACAGCTTCAGTGGCGGCGGCGTGCTGATCCAGAATTCGTCGCCGAGCATCATCGGCAATACGATCGTCAACAACGGCGCCTGCTCGGGCGCCGGGATCTACAGCTACTTCAGCTCGCCGCTGATTCAAGGCAACACGATCGCGAGGAACTTCGTGTACGCCTGTAGCGGCGCCTCCGGACTCGGCGTCTACATCGGCGGCGACTCGGCCGCCGAGCTGATCGAGAACGTCATCTCCGAAAACAGCGGGTTCGCCAACGGCGGCGGCGTGACGCTGTTCGCCGCCGGCAGCGTCGTGCTGCGGGCGAACGTCATCTCGCGCAACGTGACCAGCGGTTTCAGCCCGTGCACATCGGGCGGCGGCATCTGGATGGTCAACTTCTCGCAGGCGACGATCGTCGACAACCTCGTCGTCGGGAACGTCGCGGGCTGCGGCGGCGGGTTCTTCTGGGGCGGCTCGACAGGCGTCACGACGTTCGTGAACAACACCTTCGCCGACAACGACGGCCCGGAAGGATCTGCGATCGAGGTCAGCGGCGCCGACACGCGGCACGTGATCGCCAACAACGTCATCATCGGCAAGGCGGGACAGACGGCTTTCTACTGCCGCAACTCCATCTCGACGCCGTCGCCGGTGGTGAACACCAGCGACGTGTTCAGCCAGGCAGGCCTCGCCTACGGCGGCACCTGCCTCGACCAGACCGGCGCGCGCGGCAATCAGTCGGTCGATCCGCTGTTTGTCAGGAACGCCGTCGCGGACGTCCTCGGCGACTACCACCTTCGGCCGGGGTCGCCGCTGATTGACGCCGGCGACAATGCCGCGCCGGGCATTCCGGCGACGGACCTCGACGGCTCGCCGCGAATCGCTGATGGCGACGGCGATGGCGTCGCGCGCGTCGACCTCGGTGCGTACGAGATCGCGAACCCGGACCGGCTGCCGGTGGCGAATGCCGGCAGCGACCAGAACGTGTCTGCGGACACGAGTTGCCTGGCGACCGTCACGCTCGACGGCAGCGCGTCATTCGATCCGGACGGGGATCCACTGACCTACGTCTGGAGCGGCGCATTCGGAACGGTGTCAGGCGCGCTCGCGTCGGTGACGCTTGCCCCCGGCACGTATCCGATCACGCTCGGCGTGCAGGACGGGCGCGGCGGCGCCGCATCCGACGGCGTTGTCGTCACGGTAGTCGATGCGACACCTCCGGCGATCCAGTCGGCGGTCGCCACACCGTCAGTGCTGTCACCCGCGAATCATCAGCTGGTGCCGGTGACGATCAACCTGTCCGCCGGCGACGCCTGCGGTGGGACGGTGCACTGCCAAATCATCTCGGTCACGAGCAACGAGGCGATTACGAGTCAGGACTGGATCGTCACGGGCGACTTGACGCTCCGGCTTCGCGCTGATCGATCGAACAAAGGCAGCGGCCGGATCTACACGATCACGATCGCCTGCACCGATGCGTCCGGCAACCAATCGACGAAGACCGTGACGGTGACCGTCCCGCGCTAACCAACCAGGCGATCAATCGCAGCTCTAGCGGCCGGCACCTGACCTGTCGGATGCGTGTTCGTCCAGGGTAGGGTGAGTATTCGGATTCCTCGGCGAGCACCGCTTGCCGCCGCCGCCCTTCGGTCCGCACGCGGCGGCAGGGACGCCGTGCGAACTCCCGTACTGATCAGCCACGTCCGATGGACGCATCGGCCCAGCCACCTCGACAATGCAGCGGCGCCCGGACCGGTGGAGCCGCGGCGTGCTGGCCACCGCACGCGCGTCAGGAATGAGACTTGCTCGGCCGGTGTGAGAAGCGTGTCGCCGCAGCCGCCGCCTGGCGTGTCGGTAACGATTTGCCCAGAAAAAGCAATCCCGGTGCGTCTGCGCGCAGTGCGTTGAACGGAGATGTGGATGCAGGACCGATTGACCGGGTCGAGCGACGCGAAGGAACCGAAAGAGAGCCGGCGCGCGCTGAAACTTACGGCCGCCATCTGCACATGGAATCGATGCGAATCCCTTCGAAAGACGCTCGAAGGCTTTGCGAGGCTCAAGGTTCCCCCCGACACAGAATGGGAACTCCTGGTCGTCAACAACAACTCCACCGACGGCACCGACGACGTCATTCGCGCGTTCACAGATCGGTTGCCGATCCGGGGCACCTTCGAGTCGAGAGCCGGTCAGTCGAACGCTCGCAACCGCGTGATGAAGGAAGCGAACGGCGACTACATCCTGTGGACCGATGACGATGTCACGGTGTCCGCTGATTGGCTGGTTGCGTACGCCGAAGCGTTCAGGGAGCGACCCGACGGCGCTTTGTTCGGCGGCCCGATCGAGCCGTCGTTCGACGGCACGCCGCCGAAGTGGCTGACGCAAATCTACCCGGTGATCGCCGGCGTTTATGCGGCTCGCGATTTCGGCCACGAGCCGGTTCAGTTCACGGCGCCAAATAACATTCCGTGGGGCGCGAATTACGTCACCCGCGCGAGGGAGCAGGCGCGTCATCCATACAACCCCGAACTGGGATATCGACCGGGCCGGGCGATTTCCTGGGAAGAGACCGAAGTCATCCTCGCCATGCTGGCCGAAGGTATCAAGGGCTGGTGGGTGCCGAGGGCGGCTGTTCGCCATCACATTCCGGGGGCTCGACAGACGACGAAATACCTGCGGAACCACTTCTACAATCGCGGTCGGTACTTCGCGCTCCGCCGCCACCAGCCTTATCGTCGGCTGCTTTTCGGCCGTCCACCGTGGCTGCTGAGGCAGGCCGCGGCCTCCGAGCTGAAGTACCGCCTCCACCGCCTGGTCTCCAGCCCGGATGTGTGGGTGGAGCATCTGATCACGTCGAGTGAGAGCTGGGGCATCCTGCGTGACTACACGCCGCGAGGCCCCAACGAGGATCGCCCGCATTGAGGCGTGGCGCCTCCCGGGGCGCCACATCCCCTGCGAACCCTTCCTCCTCCTTCATGCCACTTTCGTAAGGCCGGGTATTCGGCCCGGCCTGCGAGCCCGTTTTTAGCGCGCGTTTCAAAATCGATGTAGGGCCACCAGGTGACAGCCGCGTCGGAAGGCGAGGCCGGGTATACTCGCGCCGCTCACGTCCGATTTGCCGACCGACTCTCGAAACGCGCGCGCGATTTAGACGCGATCGCAAGGAGGCCTCGTGGCTGACGACAAGGACAGTGACTCCGCCAAGTCCAAGGGAGCTGACAGCTGTGCTGAGAACGGAACCTGGACGAGCGCGCCAAAGCCGCCGTCGAAGCTGCAGCCGCTCGATTTCGCCACCATCGATCCGGCAGAGAACGCTCGAGTCGCCACGGCCGGCTCCATGACGTTCATGATGACCGGCTGCTCGGGCGATCCCGACACTCCGACGCACACGCGCGCCGTTGCCGCGGCGATGGTCGGCGCGGGCGGCGCAGCGTTTTTCTATCACCTCGGAGACGTCACCTACGTTCCGGACAAAGGCAGCGGTGGAACGGACGACGAGCGAACGCTATGGAACGATCAGTTCTACGCCGCCTACACGTCGTTCCCGAAGCAGATCGTCTCGATCGCCGGCAACCACGACGGCAAGCTCTCGAGCCATCACAAGACGTCGCAGCTGACCAACTACATGGCGAACTTCTGCGCCGATGCGTCGGCCTGGCCGCACCCGTGGAAACACAACAGCACCGACAAGCGGCCGGCGATGATTCAGCCGTTCGTCTACTGGCGTTTCGAAACGCCGCTCGCGCATTTCATCGGCCTGTATACCAACGTGGTGAACGGCGGCATGCTCGACGAACCGGCGCCGCACGCCGATTTCAGGGCCGGAGCGCAGTACAAGTGGCTGGTCGGCGAGCTGAGCGCCGTGAAGGCGGCGAACGCACAGAGCACGTCGAAGAAAGCGGTCCTGCTCGCCCTGCACTATCCACCATATTCGGGCGCCGCGAACTTCGATGTCCGCGGCGATCAGTCGAAGGGCCCGACGCCGCACGCCAAGCACGCGCCCTATCTTGCCGTGGCGTTGCAGCAGGCGTTCGCCGCCGCCGGCCAGCGTCCCGACGTCATCTTCTCGGCGCACGCGCATCTGTTTCAGCGCCTCAGCTACCACTACGCCGACGGCACCGTCGTGCCCTGCCTGATCGTCGGCTGCGGAGGCCATTCGCCGCTCGAGGATCTGTCGGAACCGTGCGCCGGCGGCAAGGGCGTGCAGCGCCCCGCGCCGTTCCCGGCGGTCGTGCCGGGGACGTTCGCGTTCCCGAAGGGCGAGTCAGCCGTGGTGGAGTACTACGAAGACGGGATCAGCGGCGGGATGTTCGGCTTCCTGCAGGTGACGATCGAGGCGCGAACGCTGTCGGCTCGCTTCGTCGACACGTCGCGGACGGTTCGCGACGGGTTCGTGCTCGATCTGGACAGTCACACGTATCGCGCCACGCCCGTGGCGTGAAACCCGTGGCGTGAAACCGACCGTGGGCTCGGCTGGACGCCGCGACCGCGTGGGGAGGCGATCGCGGCGATCCGAGAGAAGCCCAGCATCTGCGCGCGCCGCGGCTGCGCAGCCGGTTCGAGTACGCCGTCGTCGTTCCAAGTGGAACGTGACCCTCGCGGATCACGTAAACGAGTCTTGGGTGAAACCATGGGAACTCTGCTGCAGGACTTGCGCTTCGGCGTGCGTACCCTCCTCAAAGCGCCGGCACTGACCGCGGTTGCCGTCATCGCGCTGGCGCTCGGCATCGGGGCCAATACCGCGATGTTCAGCATCGTCAACGCTGTCCTCCTCCGGCCCCTGCCATACGCCGAGCCCGACCGCCTGCTCCAGCTCTACACCAGCATGCCGCAATTCCGCGAGGCGTCGGTTTCGTACCCGAACTTTCTCGACTGGAAGGAGCGGAGCCGGTCGTTCGATCTGATGGCGGCATACCGCGGCGACACCTTCAACCTCACCGGGCAAGCGACACCTGAGCGGCTCCTTGGCCAGATGGCTTCCGCGGACACGTTTTCTATGCTCGGGGTGAAGCCGATGGTGGGCCGTACGTTCTCTGCCGATGAAGACCGCCGCGGCGGCGCGCCCGTTGTCGTGCTCACATCGAATTTCTGGAGGGCCCACTTCGGCGGCGATCCGCACGTGCTGGGCCGCGGCCTCACGCTCAGCGAACGGCTCTACACGATCATTGGCGTGGTCCCGAGCGACGACGTGATCTGGCGGCGGGCATCGATCATCGTTCCGATTGGCCAGTGGACCGAGCCGCTGTTCTGGAACCGCGGCGTGGGGATGGGCATGCGCGTGCTCGGGCGGGTCAAGGCCGGCGTGTCGTTGACGCAGGCGCAAGGCGAGCTCAACGGCATTGCTGCCGCGCTGGCGCACGAGTACCCGACGGAAGACAAGGATCGCGGTATCTATGCAGTTTCACTGCGCGAGAATCTGACGGGGGACGTGCGCACGCCGCTGCTCGTGCTGCTGGGAGCAGTCGGCTTCGTGCTCCTCATGGCATGCGCGAACGTCGCCAACCTCCTGCTGGCGCGCGCAACGTCGCGGCGGCGCGAGCTGGCGATTCGCGCCGCCCTCGGCGCCACGCGTGGCCGGGTTGCGCGGCAACTGCTCACCGAAAGTCTGCTGCTGGCGAGCGCCGGAGGCGCGCTCGGACTGGCGCTCGCGCGATCACTCAACGCCGTGTTCGTGGCGAGAATTGCCGACCAGCTCCCGCGCGCCGATCGGATTCATCTCGACGCCTCGGTGCTCGGGTTCACGGCGCTGGTTGCGCTCGGAGCGAGCTTTCTGTTTGGACTCGCGCCGGCGCTGCGCGGCGCGCGCGCCGATTTGAACGATGCGCTCAAGGAAGGCGATCGCGGCAACACGAGCCGCCAGCGTCTGCTGCCTGCGCTCGTCGTCGTCGAGATCGCTCTGGGATTGGTGTTGACCGTGTCGGCCGGACTGATGATTCGCACGATGTCGCACCTGTGGAGCGTGAATCCTGGCTTCGATCCGCAGCAGGTGCTGACGTTCGGCGTCGCCGGATCGCCCGCGGTTCACGGCGCGCCGGCGGCGGTCCGCAACGGGATCGGACAAACCGTCGACCGGCTGCGATCCGTGCCCGGCGTTTCGGCAATCAGCGTGCTGTTCGGCGGGCTGCCAATGAACGGCGATTCCGAGCTGCCCTACTGGGTGGAGGGGCGCCCGAAACCTGCCGAGCAGAGTCAGATGGACCTGGCGCTGTTCTACGGCGTCGATCCCGAGTATCTCAGCGTGATGCGCATACCGTTGCTGCGCGGGCGGTTTCTCTCGGCGCAGGACAGCGAGACGACGCCTTGCGTCGTTGCCATCGACGAAGAGTTTGCCGCCAAGGCATTCCCCAATCAGGAGCCGCTGGGCCAGCACGTCAACTTCGAGCTGCTGCCGCTGAAGTGCGAGATCGTCGGTATTGTCGGCCATGTCAAACACTGGGGCCTGGACGCCGACGCGACCGCAAAAGTGCACTCACAGTTGTACCTGCCCTATCGCCAACTCCCCGACAGCGTCATGGACCTGGCCTCAACGTCTGCCGACTACGTGGTTCGGGCAAACGGCGATCCGCACGCGCTTGCCCCTGCTCTCAAGCAGGCGATCGGCGCAGTGAGCAGCAACATGGTGATGTTCGGAGAACAGAGCATGCAGGAGGTCATCGATGACTCGCTGTCGGCCAGGCGCTTCACGAGACTTCTGCTCGGCACGTTCGCGCTCCTCGCGCTGATGTTGGCTGGCATCGGCATCTACGGCGTCGTCTCTTACTCGGTGACGCAGAGCACGCACGACATCGGCGTGCGAATGGCGCTCGGCGCCGGCAGAGGCGCGGTCCTCGGCGCGGTCCTGAAGAGCGCGATGAGCATGGCTGGCCTCGGGATCGCCCTCGGGACTGCGATCGCGTTCGCGGCCACGCGCGTCATGAAGGAGCTGTTGTTCGGTGTCAGCACGACCGATCCCATGACGTTTGGAGCGGTGGCGCTGGTCCTGGGAAGCGTGACGCTGCTCGCCAGCTACATTCCGGCGCGACGGGCGACCAAGGTGGATCCGATCGTGGCGTTGCGGTGCGAATAGACGGACGCTTCCTGGCCTGGTCTCTAGGGCAGCTTGCCGGTGAGCTGCTGGTACAACCGTCGCACGGCTGTTTCCCGCTGCGCGTCGTAGCCCTGCAGCCCTTCATACTGAGGCCAGCGGATCGCGGCAACCGCCTGATCCTCGGTTGCGCCGCGGGCGATCGCTTGCTGAACCGCGTCACGCACATCCACCAGCATCTGACGGAATCGACGGAGTCCCTGTCGCGTCTCTCGCGGATCCGCGGGCATCGGTCCGTGTCCCGGCACGAAGATGTCGGCGCCGAGCGCCTCGACGGCGTCCAGGGCACGAAGCCAGTCGAGGCCGTATCCGTCGTTGATGAACAGGAACTGATCGGCGAAGTAGAGCTCGCTCAGGTAGACGATCCGATCCTGCGGCACGAAGATGATGCTGTCGCCGCGCGTGTGCGCCCGGCCGACGTAGAGGATCTGGATTTCCTTGCCACCTTGATACAGCGTCAGGCGATCTCTGAACGTCTGGTTCGGCAGGCGTGACGTCTGTTCCTCGGCCGACACGTTCTGGCGCTGCATGAGCCCCAGAAGGTCGGTGCGGTAGTTCTCGTGCCCGATCTTCAACACGTCCGCGTAGGCGATGTTGCCCTTCGAGTAGTTGTCGTGGAAGGTCGAGGACACGAGCACGCGGACCGGCTGCCGGATGGTGTTCGCGATGGCTGCGCGCTCTGCCCGCGCGACCGCCTCGGAATTCAAGGCGTCGAGCACCACGACGCCGTCGCCGGTGACGATAATCCCGCTGTTGTAGGTCGCGGAGCTGAACACGTAGTGGCCAGGGATGATCTGGCGCAGGTTGGTGGACGGCGTGCGCTCGGGTGCCGTCTGCGCGTCCGCCGTCCGCGCCGGCGGCTGCGACGGTGACAACGCCGAGACGGCGACGAGCATCAGCAAAGTGCCCACCCGTGACTCCACCATCGCCGCCTCCTCGTGGACTTCGCGCTCTTACGGCACCTTCACCTTCTGGAAGAATACGTCCTCTTGAGGATGTGTCTGCCCGGAGATCGGATCCAGCACGTTCACCGGCTCGGTGAGCAGGTTGCGCATATCGCCCCAGGCGGCGTAGACGGTGCCATTTGCAGTCGTCACGCTCTGGTACTCGCCCAGCGCATAGCAGGGCTGAATCTGGCGATCGTAGTTGGTGGTCGCGAAGGGCTGCGCCACGCTGGGAATCGGGATGTTCGTCGGAGGCAGATCGAACGACGTGCTCGTCACACGCGCCGTGCGGTCCGGCGGGAAGCTGGCGCCGCGATCGTGCGAGTTGGCCATATCGAGATCGAGCGTGCTGTTGCCGTGCTGCGTGTAATACGTCACATGCACGTCGTTCGGATTCTTGTCGATCGCCAGCGCCGGCAGCACGTGGTGTTTGTCGCCGGCGACGTCAGGATTGACCGTGATCGGGCCGGTCCACGTCTTGCCGCCATCGTCGGAGCGGATGAAGAGAACGTTCGATCCACCGTTGAGGTCGCCGAAAGCAAGGCTCGTGGAGTTGGACCATGCCAGGTAAACGACCCCGTTGCGCGCCGCCGCCGCGGGTTGCAACGTCATGCGCGACGCGCTGATGTAGCGCGGGAGGCCGGTGAGTCCCGGACCGCCGATCTGCGTGCCGTGAACCGTCAGACGAAAATTGAGAATGAACCGACCGTTGGACAGACGAGTGGCGCCGCATTCGGTGGCTGCCCCTGGCTGGGTCACGGGCATGACCGTCGGACTCGGCGCGCCGGGGATGTTGAACGTCGCGAACGAGAAGGTCTCGCCGGCGTCGCTGGAAATCAGCATCTGAATGAAATCCTGGTCAGCGTTGCTGAAGCGCAGGAACGGGACGTACAGCGTTCCTGTGATCTGGTCGACCACCGGATTGGAGAACTGGAGACAGTTCGTCGGATGCGTCGGATTCGGATCGGCCGTGGGAACCAAAATGGTCTTGGCGGTGAAGCTCGCGCCGCCATCGATGGAGCGGCCGAAGCGCAACTCGCAGGCAGCTTGCTGAAAGCTGGTCCAGGTGACGTAGATGTTGTCGCGGCTCTTGACGTTGGGATCCGGGCCGACGGCAAGCCACTCCTTGTCCGACCCATCGTCTACTTGCACGATCACGCCGTCGCTCCACGTTCTTCCACCATCGCTGGAGCGGTTGACGGCGATGGTTCCATGGCCAGCGGCGTCATCTGCCAGCTGCGCAAAAAAGAAGTTCCCGTGCCGGTCAACGCCCACTGAGGGATCGCCGAAGGTTTCGCCGGCGCCAGCCGCCGGCGGCATGAATCCGCTCGTCCAGGTTTTGCCGCCATCGTTCGATGTCGCAAAACCAGAGAGCCGCACACGGTCCACGATCAGCCCTGGGCCGTTCGGATTGGGACTGACGTGAATGCCGGTGGAATCGTTATAGGTGACGACGATGTCCTTGCCGTGCGCCGCGGTCGAGACCTCGCTCTGCGTGGCTCGCACGAACGGCCGGAAGCCGGTGAAGATCTGAACGAAGTCCTCGGTGCTGCTGTTGACTTGCACGTTCCCGCCGCGCAAGTGGATTTGCGGGACTGTGTCTGTGCCGGCGACCGGGCTGTCGATGTCGGGCAGAACGATGTGACCAGATGCGGTGAGCTCGTCGGCCAGCACCCGGCCGCCCGAGCGGACGTCCATCTCCTCGCCAAGCTTGGTGACGAAGCCGAGCGGTACGGTTTGCGCTCTTGCTGCGGGGGCCAGTGCAGCCATGAACGTGACGAGTGCCAATCCACAACGAAGCGGTCGCTCAGCTCGCATCGCACCTCCTCACTTGTGTCGGAGCGCATTCTAGCCCGCGCATCCACGATACTCAGCTCGTCGGTATCGCGGCTCCGGTTTGCATGTGCGATGTCAGCAAATTGATCGCGTTCGATCGTGACTCGCAGAAGATCATTACCAGTGCGTCAGCGATCCGTCTGGCCGGCTGTAGACGTTGCTCGTCCGAGCTTGGTCGAACTCGGCGATTTGCGTCAGCGACTTGAAGTCGACAGCGACGCCGAGGCCCGGACGATCGTTCGGATAGAGCTTGCCGTTTCTGAACGTCACGAATTCCGTCAGGTACGCGGGCGGACGATCGTCGTAGTTGTATTCCATCAGCGCCGGGCCGGAAAACGTCGACATCGTGTGCACGAGCGCGGCCGTGGCCACGGGCCCGGTGAAGTGCGGCACGATCCCGACGGCCGACGTCTCGCACAACGCCATCACCTTGACCATCTCGGTGATGCCGCCGACGTTCGGGACCGTCGCCCTGATGTAGTCGATGTCCTTGTCGTAGAGCAGCCGGTGGAAATTCCAGCGTTGCCCCCACTCTTCGCCGTGTGCGAGCGGACAGGTGGTCATCTTCCGCAACTTCGGGATCTCTTCGAGCGCCTGTTCGTCCCGGACCGGGTCCTCGACGAGATACGGTTCGTAGTCCTCGATCAACCTGCAGCAGCGAAGCGCGTCGGCGAAGTCGAACTTCTGATGGAAGTCGATCATCCAGTCGCCCTTGCCGACGCCGTCCCGGATTTCCTTGCAGGCGGCGGCGACGAGGCGCACGCGTTCATGCGTGTTGAAGACGTTGTCGGGAATCGCGCCGCCGATCGACGCGTCGACGCGGAAGACCCGATAGCCTTCCTCCATCGCCGCGCGCGCCCGATCGCGGAGCGCCGATCCGGAAATCGCGACGGCGGCATCGCCGCGGCCGCCCGCGCCGGGCGGTGGGGTCCCGGCCGGCCGGAACGTCGTTGCATAGCATTCGACGTAGTTCCGCGTGAGCCCATGGAGGAGGTCGTAGACCGGCAGCTGGAGCGCCTTGCCCTTGATATCCCACAACGCCAGGTCGATCGCGCCCTGCGCGTGGATCTTTTCACGCCCTGGCGGATAGAACGTGTCCATGTACATGTGGTGCCAGATCCGCTCGATCCGGAACGGATTCTGTCCGACGACGCTGCCGGCCAGCTGCTCGACGAGATCCTTCGACCCGCCTTCTCCAATGCCGGTGATCCCGATGTCGGTCTCGACGGTCACGAGCATGGCACTCTGATTGAAGCTCCGGTTCATGCTGGGATGGGTCCAGCACTTCACGCGTGTCACGGTGGCTCGAGGAAGTGCGGCGTCCGCGCGCGCCGGCCGGATGAGTCCGGCACCCACTCCGCCAACCCCAATCGCGATGGATTTGAAGAGCGATCTGCGGTTCATCATGGATGGTTCCTCGCTTTTCACGCGGCGCCGGTTGACGCGACCCGCGCTGCTTTGCACGCGAAACGGTTCAGCGTTATAACACCATCGCCGCAACGCCATGAACATGCGCATTTTTCTGACCCTCGCCGCCGCGATGCTCACGATGCAGCCGACCACCGCTCAGCAGCCTCCGGATCTCTCCGGCGCGCTGCGATGGCGAAACATCGGTCCATTCCGAGGCGGACGCGTCACCGCCGTCGCCGGCATCGCCTCTCAGCCGCTGGTCTATTACATGGGCGCGACCGGCGGCGGCGTCTGGAAAACCGACGATGCGGGACTGACCTGGACCAACGTGTCGGACGGCTCTTTTCACGCGGGCTCGGTCGGCGCGGTATCGGTCTCGCAGTCGAACCCGAACATCGTCTATGTCGGGACGGGCGAGGGATGCCTGCGCGGCAATCTCTCGTCCGGCGACGGTGTCTACAAATCGACCGACGCCGGCACGACCTGGACGCACGTCGGCCTGACCGACAGCAGCCAGATCGGACGCCTGCAGATCCACCCGACGAATCCGGACATCGTTTACGTCGCTGCGATCGGTCACCCGTACGGCCCCAACGCGGAGCGCGGCGTGTTTCGATCGCGGGACGGCGGCAAGACCTGGCAGAAGGTCTTGTACGTGAACGACAAGACGGGCGCGGCCGATATCGCGATGGACGCGACCAACCCGCAGGTGCTCTACGCGACCACGTGGCAGGTGCTGCGCACGCCGTGGGACATCTACAGCACCGGGCCGGGCGGCGGGATCTACAAGTCGACTGACGGCGGCGATACGTGGACGAAGCTCACCGCCGGTCTGCCATCGGGCAACCTCGGCAAAATCGGCGTGGCCGTGTCGCCGGCGGATCCGCAGCGCGTGTGGGCCACGCTCGAAGCCGACGCCAGAGGCGGCGTCTACCGCTCCGACGATGCGGGCCGATCGTGGCAGCTGTTGAACGACGACTTCAACATGACGTCGCGCCAGTACTACTACGGGCACATCTTCGCCGACCCGGTCGACGCGAACACCGTCTACACGTTCTGCGCGAAGTACTTCTACAAGTCGACCGACGGCGGCAGGACCTACACGGAAATCCAGACGCCGCACGGCGACTATCACGATCTGTGGATCGATCCCAGGGATCCGAAACGGATGGTGAACGGCAGCGACGGCGGCGCCTCGGTGACCTTCAACGGCGGCCGCACGTGGAGCTCGCAGGACAACCAGCCGACCGGGCAGTTCTACGCGGTGATCGCCGATCACGGCACGCCGTATCGCGTCTACGGGTCGCAGCAGGACAACACCACGGTCTCCATCGCAAGCCGCACGAACGGCGCCGGCATCACGCAAGCCGACTGGCATCCGGTTGGCGGCGGCGAGAGCGGCTATCTGGCACCGACCGCCTCGACCCCGCCCGTGATCTTCGGCGGCAGCTACTTCGGCCTGATGACCCGCTACGACGAGCGCACCGGCGACAGCCAGAACATCACCGTGTGGCCCGACTACAACGGCGGCCGGACTGCTGCCGACGTGAAGTACCGGTTTCAGTGGACGTATCCGATCGTCGTCTCGCCACACGACGGCAACACGGTGTATGCCGGAGCGCAGCTGCTGTTCCGCTCGACGAACGGCGGCCGCAGCTGGGACACGATCAGCCCGGATCTGACGCGCAACGACGCGGCGAAGCAGAAAGGCGGACGGCTCGAGGAGTACTACTCGACGATCTTCACGATCGCCGAATCGCCGAAGGAGAAGGGCGTCATCTGGACCGGATCGGACGACGGCCTGGTTCAGCTGACGAGGAACGGCGGGCGCGACTGGCAGAACGTGACGCCGCCAGCCATTCAGCCGTACACACGGATCAACATCATCGAGGCCTCGCCGCACGATGCGGCCGTCGCGTTCGTCGCGGCGAACCGCTATCAGCTCGACGATTACCGGCCGTACCTGTACAAGACCAGCGACTACGGCCGGAGCTGGCAGCCGATCGCCAACGGCATTCCGGAGCGCGCGTTCGTTCGAACCGTGCGCGAGGATCCGAAACGCCGCGACCTGCTGTACGCAGGCACCGAGGCAGGCGTCTACTTCTCGCTCGACGGCGGCAGCCGCTGGCAGTCGCTGCAGCTCAATCTGCCGGTCGTGCCGGTCACGGATCTCGCGGTGAAGGACAACGACCTCGTCGCGTCGACACAGGGCCGCGCGTTCTGGATCCTCGACGACCTGACGCCGCTGCACGATCTCGCTGGTGCGATGACGAGCGACGTGCATCTGGTGGCACCGCGCGACGCGGTCAGGGCGCGGCGCGGCGGCTTCGGCCGCGCGCCGAGCGGCGCCGGTCAGAATCCGCCCGCCGGCGCCGTCGTCACCTACTGGCTCGGCCGCGACCAGGACGTGGCGATCGACATCGTCGACGCGAAGGGCGCCGTGGTGAAGCACGCGACCAGCGGCGATCGCAATGGCCCGGCCAGGACGCGAGGCCTGCACCGGTTCACATGGGACATGCGCTATCCGGATGCCCACGGCATCGAGGGCGGCACGTTCCTGGCAGGCGGCAACCTGCGCGGGCCGATCGCGGTGCCTGGCACGTATCAGGTGCGGTTGACCGCCGCCGGTACGACCGAGACCCAGGCGCTGCGGATCGTCGCCGATCCACGGTCGACGGCCAGCGGCGCCGAGCTGCAGGAGCAGTTCGATCTGCTGATCATGATCCGCGACCGGGTGTCGGCCGTGCACGACGCCGCGAACGACATCGTGAAGATGCGGAAGGCGCTCGCGTCCCGCAAGGATCCGGCGTCGCTGCGGCAGAACGCCGCGCTCGAGGCGGTGCAGAAGGAGCTCGTCGAGCTGCGCTTCGTCGGCTACGACGACCAGATGCTCGTGTTCGATTTGAAGCTGAATAACCGGATGGCGGCGCTGCAGGGCTACGTGTCCCAGGGCGACTACGCGCCGACCGAACAGCAATACAGCGTGTTCCGCTCGCTCTCGTCGCTCATCGACGCGGCGCTGGCGAAGTATGCGGCGCTGAAGGCCCAGGCGCCGTCGCCGTAGGAGCACCCCGTCGCGGCGTGACGGCAGGTTGCGACATTAGAGCGGGAACACAAAGGCCGCAAAGAGCGCAAAAGACACGCGGAGCTGAGCGTGCCCGC
>DATFWL010000104.1:0-7114 GCA_035259385.1 Vicinamibacterales bacterium
AATGGCTGATGGCTATGGCTGATGGTCGACGCGGACTGCTTAACCCTGAGCCATCGCCATTTAGCCATCAGCCATCAGCCATTGACGCGAGCGAGTTTTTATGGTGACAGGAATCATCGGCAGAAAAGTCGGCATGACCCAGGTGTTCGACGCCGACGGCACGGTGCATCCGGCGACGGTGATCAAAGCCGGTCCGTGCGTGGTCGTGCAGGCGAAGACGGCGCAGACCGACGGCTACGAGTCGATTCAGCTCGGCTTCGTCGAGGAGACGCCGGCGAAGACGAACAAGCCGACGCAGGGGCACTTCAAGAAAGCGAACGTGCCGCCGACGCGCGTGCGCCGCGAAGTGAAGGTGGCGAAGGGCGCCGAAGCGCCCAAGGTCGGCGAGCAGGTGCTGGCGTCGATCTTCGCCAACGGCGACCGCGTGGACGTGGTCGGGACCAGCCGCGGCAAGGGCTTTCAGGGGGTCGTGAAGCGGCACCATTTCGGCGGCGGCGCCGCGACGCACGGCTCGATGTTCCATCGGGCGCCCGGATCGATTGGCGCTTCGTCGTTTCCGTCGCGCGTCGTCAAGGGCATGCGGGCGGCGGGACGGATGGGCGGCGGGCGCGTGACGATTCACAATCTGAAAGTGCTGCGCGTGGACGCCGACAACCACCTGATTCTCGTCGAGGGCGGGATCCCCGGCGCGCCGAGCAGCTACCTGATCGTGCGCAAAGCGGTGAAGGCGAAGAAGCTGAAGGTCGCGCAGGTCGAGAAGCCCAAGAAGGGGAAGAAATGAGTCGGGGCTAGGGGCTGGGGGCTGGGGGCTAGCTGTCAGGAGTAGCGCGAAGGCTTGAGCCGAGCGTCAGCTAGCCCTCAGCCCCAAGCCCCGAGTCCCCTCTCGAGGCAGCCATGCAGCTAGACGTGGTCAACAACCAGAATCAGAAGGTCGGTTCCGTCGACGTGCGCGACGAGGTCTTCGGCGGACGTGTGAACGCCGATCTCGTGTGGGAGTCGGTCGTGCACGCCAACGCGGCGGAGCGGCAGGGCACGCACATGACGAAGAACCGGGCGCTCGTCAGCGGCTCGGGCAAGAAGCCGTGGCGGCAGAAGGGCACCGGCCGCGCCCGCGTCGGCGAGATCCGCAACCCGCTATGGCGCAAGGGTGGCACCGTGTTCGGGCCGCAGCCGCGCAGCTACGACTTCAAGCTGCCGAAGAAGGTCGAGCGCGGCGCGCTGCGCGCGGCGCTCGCGCAGAAGATGCAGGACGGCGCGCTGGTCGTCGTCGATGCGCTCACGGCGGACGCGGTGAAGACGAAGGCCGCGGCGGAGCTGCTGAAGCGCCTCGGTGTGACCGGCAAGGCGGTTCTCATCGACGTCGCCGTCGACGAGAACCTGTCGCGGTCGGTGCGCAACATCCCGGGCGTGTCGCTCGTCGCGAGCAGCCGCGTGACGGCGCGAGACGTCGCCGACGCGAGCCGCGTCGTCGCAACGCAGGGGGCATTGGAGAAACTGCAAGAGGTACTGGCGTAATGGCTAATGGCTAGTGGCTCATGGCTATGCTCAATTGCTTAACCATCAGCCATAGCCATCAGCCATCAGCCATTGACAGGGACACTATGAAGCTTCAGGACGTTATACGCCGCCCGCTGATCACCGAGAAGACGTCGATCCAGCGCGAGGACGGCCGGACGATCGTGTTCCACGTCGCGCCGCACGCGAACAAGATCCAGATCAAGCACGCGATCGAGCAGCTGCTCGGCGCGAAGGTCGAGAGCATTCGCACCAGCATCGCGCACGGCAAGGTCAAGCGGCAGGGACGCTACGTCGGCCGCCGGTCCGACTGGAAGAAAGCCTACGTGAAGCTCGCCGAAGGCGCGAAGATGCCGGAATTTCTGGAGGGCGCATAGGAATTAAGAATTAGGGAAGTAAGAATTAAGAATTCGTACCGCAGCGACGCGAATCACGAATTCTTCATTCTCACTTCTCAATTCTCAATTACCAGCGAATGTAGAGATGCCGATTCGAAAGTACAACCCGACCTCGCCGGGCTCGCGGTTTCAGACGGTCCAGACCTTCGACGACATCACGACCGACGAGCCGTACAAGCCGCTCGTCGAGCCGATGCGCACGACCGGCGGCCGCAACAACCGCGGCCAGTTGACGTCGTGGTGGCGTGGCGGCGGTCACAAGCGGATGTACCGCGTGATCGACTTCAAGCGCGACAAGCGCGACATTTCGGCGAAGGTGTCGACGATCGAGTACGACCCGAACCGCTCGGCCCGGATCGCGCTGCTGACCTACGCGGACGGCGAGAAGCGCTACATCCTGCAGCCGATCGGCCTGAAGGTGGGCGACACCATCGTCGCCGGCCAGAGCGTCGACATCCTGCCGGGCAACGCCCTGCCGCTGAAGAACGTTCCGCTCGGCACCCTGCTCCACAACGTGGAGCTCAAGCCAGGCAAGGGCGGGCAGATCGCGCGCAGCGCGGGGTCGTCGGTGCAGCTGGTCGCCAAGGAAGGCGAGTACGCGTCGGTGAAGATGCCGTCGGGCGAGATCCGCAAGATCAACATGGAGTGCTTCGCCACGATCGGCCAGGTCGGCAACCTCGATCACGAGAACGTCTCGGTCGGCAAGGCGGGCCGCAGCCGCTGGCTCGGCCAGCGCCCGCACGTGCGCGGCGTGGCGATGAACCCGGTCGATCACCCGCTCGGCGGCGGCGAAGGCAAGACCTCGGGCGGACGCCACCCGGTCTCGCCGTGGGGCCTGCCGACCAAGGGCTACAAGACGCGCAACAACAAGGTCAGCGATCGATTCATCGTGCAACGGAGACAGAAGTAGATGGCTAATGGCTGATGGCTCATGGCTATGGTCAATGGCTCAGCCATCGCCATCAGCCTTCAGCCCTCAGCCATTGACGAGAGTCACAGATATGGGACGTTCACTGAAAAAGGGTCCGTTCGTCGACACGCACCTCCTCGAGAAGGTCGAGGTGATGAACCGCGCGAACGAGAAGAAAGTGATCAAGACCTGGTCGCGGCGTTCGACGGTCGTGCCCGAGATGGTGGGGCACACCCTCGCGGTACACAACGGGAAGAAGTTCATCCCGGTCTACGTGACCGAGAACATGGTGGGCCACAAGCTCGGCGAGTTCGCGCCGACGCGGCTGTTCAAGGGGCACACCACCAAGGTGGCCGAGAAGGCCGCCGCCGTGGCCGGCGCGCCCGGCGCTCCGGCGCCGGCCGGTGGCGGCGGCGGCGCCAAGCCGGCTGGGGCCTCGAGCTGAAAACGCGCAATTAAGAATTACGGAGACTCCTTGAAATTAAGAATTAAGAATGCGTCGCCATTGATCACGAATTCTTAATTCTCAATTCTTAATTCCTAATTCTTGATTGCCGGGAGTCACGAATGATTCAGGCAGAAGCGACAGCGCGATATGTGCGGACGTCAGCTCAAAAAGCTGGCCTGGTGCTCGATCTCATCCGCGGCAAGGATGTGAACCGGGCGCTCGCGACGCTCAGGTTCACGCGCAAGGGGATTGCCGCGGACATCGAGAAAGTGCTGCGCTCGGCGATTGCCAACGCGCAGAACAAGGATGGATTCAGCGGCGACGTCGATCGGCTGTTCGTGTCGGCGTGCTACGCGAATCAGGGTCCGTCGGCCAAGCGCGTGCGTCCCGCGCCGATGGGCCGCGCCTTCCGCGTGCTCAAGCGGACGACGCACCTCACGGTGCACGTGTCGGAACGGCCGGAGAAGGTGGTCGCGGTCGGCAGCTCGGCCGGCGCCGAGGCGCCGCGGCCGAAGCGTGCGCGCGCGTTGAAGTCGGCGACGACGCCGTCGAAGAAACAGCAGAAAGAAACGAAGGAGTAGCAGTGGGCCAGAAGGTTCACCCGTTCGGGTTCCGCCTCGGTTTCAACAAGACGTGGCGCTCGCGGTGGTACTCGAACCGCGAGTACGCGAAGCTGCTGCACGAGGATCTGGCGCTGCGTCAGAGC
The DNA here is from genome assembly GCA_035259385.1 of Vicinamibacterales bacterium. Classification (GTDB taxonomy): domain Bacteria; phylum Acidobacteriota; class Vicinamibacteria; order Vicinamibacterales; family CAVVIG01; genus QHWK01. The sequence goes on from DATFWL010000104.1 coordinate 3,978, forward strand.
CTGAAGAAACGCTTCGCGCATGCCGGCGTCGCCAAGATCGAGACCGAGCGCGCGGTCAACCGGCTGAAGATCGACATCTACACCTCGCGGCCGGGCATCATCATCGGCCGCAAGGGCACCGAGGTCGACAAGCTGAAGCAGGAAATCCAGAAGAAGACCAACCGCGACGTCTTCATCAACATCCAGGAAATCCAGAAGCCGGAGCTCGACGCGCAGCTGATCTCCGAGTCGGTCGCGATGCAGCTCGAGAAGCGCGTCGCGTTCCGCCGCGCGATGCGCAAGGCCGTGGAGTCGGCGCTGCGCTTCGGCGCGCGGGGGATCAAGGTGCGCGTGTCGGGCCGGTTGAACGGCGCGGAAATCGCGCGCTCCGAGTGGTACCTGCACGGCCAGCTGCCGCTGCAGACGCTGCGCGCCGACATCGACTACGGCTTCGCGGAGGCGAACACCACCTACGGTCAGATCGGCATCAAGGTCTGGCTGTACAAGGGCGAGCGCCTGGTACCTCAGCGCGGGCGTGAAGAGGAATATCGTGAAAGGGCACCGCGGCGTCCTCAGGCACGCGCCTAGGCCGCGTGGGTCAGGTAGGACGGGTGGGCCAGGTAGGTCAGATCGGCCGGGTAGGCCAGGTAGGTCAACTAGGTCGGACGTGACGGGCAAGTAGATCGGGTTAGCAGTGATGGCGGGTCAATCAGTTTTCGACCCACCAGACCTACCCGGCCTATCTGACCCACCCGACCAGGGATTACGCAGATGTTGATGCCGAAGAAAGTGAAGTACCGCAAGCAGCAGCGCGGGCGCATGGCCGGCAAGGCCTGGCGCGGGTCCGACGTGTCGTTCGGCGACTTCGGGCTGAAGGCGCTCGAGCCCTGCTGGCTGACCGACCGGCAGATCGAGGCGGCGCGCGTGGCGATGACCCGCTTCATCGCGCGCGGCGGGAAGATCTGGGTGCGCGTGTTCCCTGACAAGCCGATCACGAAGAAGCCGCAGGAAACGCGCATGGGCAAGGGCAAAGGCGCCCCCGAGCAGTGGGTGGCGGTCGTCCGCCCGGGCAAAGTGCTCTTCGAGATGGAAGGCATCCCTGAAAAGGACGCGCGCGAGGCAATGCGGCTGGCGGCGGCGAAGATTCCCATCCGCACGAAGTTCGCGACCCGCTTCGCGCAGGAGAAAGTGCAATGAGGGCGGCAGAATTGCGGAACCTGGGCGCCGACGAGCTCGGCGTGAAGGAACGCGAGCTCACTGATCAGCTGTTCCGCATGCGGATTCAGAAGTCGATGGGGCAGCTCGAAGCGCCGGACAAGCTGCGTACGGTGCGCCGGGATCTGGCTCGGGTGAAAACGGTGCTGCGACAGAAGAGGGCCGGGTAGGCCTGGTAGGCCTGGTAGGCCAGGTCGGTCGGAGGATGCGAAATTCCGACCCACCCGGCCCACCCGGCCCACCTGACCCACCTGGCGATACAGACATGAGTCAGAAATCAGAAAAGACCGGCGTCGTCGTCAGCAACAAGATGCAGAAGAGCATCGTCGTCGCCGTCGAGTGGCAGGTGCGGCACGGGCTGTACGGGAAGACCGAGCGGCGCACGTCGAAGTTCATGTGCCACGACGAGAAGAGCGAAGCGAAGCCCGGCGACATCGTCGAGATCGTCGAGACGCGTCCGCAGAGCCGCCGGAAGCGGTGGTCGCTGAAGCGGATCGTGCGGCAGGCGATCGAAGTATAGAGGGGAGTGTAGGACCGATAGGCCCACAGGGTGGGTGGGGGAGGACCGACAGGCGCGCAGCGCCGCCCTCCCCACCAAGCCCACGGGCCCATCGGTCCACACACCCACGGAGATGCAGCCATGATTCAGATGCGATCGATCCTCGACGTCGCCGACAACTCGGGCGCGCGCAAGATCGCCATCATCAACCCGATCGGCGGGTCGACCGGCCGCTACGCGCGGCTCGGCGACATCGTCACCGCGTCGGTGAAGGAAGCCACGCCGGAAGGCAACGTGAAGAAGGGGCAGGTCGTGAAGGCGGTGATCGTCCGCACCGTGAAGGAGCAGCGGCGCCGCGACGGCAGCTACATCCGCTTCGATCGCAACGCGGCGGTGCTGATCAACGACCAGGGCGAGCCGATCGGCACCCGCGTGTTCGGCCCGGTGGCGCGCGAGCTGCGCGAACGCCGGTTCATGAAGATCATTTCGCTCGCACCTGAGGTGCTGTAGAGAGAACGCAAAGCGTGCTTTGCGTTCCACGAGCTGTTGATATGCCGAGAGTAGCGACGCCGCTTCGGAAGAACGACAACGTGCTGGTGATCACCGGCAAGGATCGCGGCAAGAAGGGCCGGATCCTGAAGGTGCTCCCGGACAGGAACCGCCTGATCGTCGAAGGCGTGAACATGATCAAGCGCCACACCAAGCCGAATCCCGGCCGCAACATCAAGGGCGGGATCGTGGAGCGCGAGGCGTCGCTGCACGCGTCGAACGTGCAGCTGGTCTGCCCGGAGTGCGGCGCTCAGACGCGCGTCGGCCACAAGATGCTCGGCGATGGCCGCAAGGTCCGCGTCTGCCGCAAGTGCGAGGGAGTGGTGGACAAATGAGCGCGCGACTGAAGGCGAAGTATCAGAAGGACGTCATCCCCGCGCTCCAGAAGGAGTTCGGCTACAAGAACGTGATGGCAGTCCCGAAGATCCAGAAAGTTGTCGTCAACATGGGCCTCGGCGAGGCGACGGCGAACGCGAAGATCATCGACACCGGCGCCGACGAGCTCGCCCGGATCACCGGCCAAAAGCCGGTGACGCGCCGCGCGAAGAAGTCGATCGCGGCGTTCAAGGTCCGCAAGGGCATGCCGGTCGGCACGATGGTCACGCTGCGCGGCGAGCGGATGTGGGAATTCCTCGACCGGCTGATGACGATCGCGCTGCCCCGTGTCCGCGACTTCAAGGGCGTCTCGCCGCGCGGCTTCGACGGCCGCGGCAACTACACGCTCGGCCTGCGCGATCAGCTGATCTTCCCCGAGATCGACTACATGAAGGTCGACAAGGCGCGCGGCATGAACGTGTCGGTGGTGACGACGGCCAGGACGGATGAAGAGGCGCGCAAGCTGCTGCAGTTCATCGGGATGCCGTTCCGGCAGAACTGAGTTGCGCCGGGGCTCGGG
>DATFWL010000105.1:0-8745 GCA_035259385.1 Vicinamibacterales bacterium
CCTCCAGCCCCTCCTGCCCGACAGGTTCTTATGCGCATTCCGTTCATCGCTGGCAACTGGAAGATGTTCAAGACGGTGCACGAAGCCGTCCTCTTCGTGAAGGAGCTGCGCAGCGCGGTGAAGGACGTCATCGACGTCGAAATCGTCGTCGCGCCGCCGTTCACCGCGGTGCACGCGGTCGCCGAAGCGGCGCGCAACACCAACATCGGCGTCGCCGCGCAGGATGTCTACTGGGAGCGCGAAGGCGCGTTCACCGGCGAGGTATCGCCGGCGATGATCAAGGAGGCGGGCGCGGAGTACGCGATCGTCGGCCACTCCGAGCGGCGACGGCTGTTCGGCGAGACCGACGCAATCGTCAACCGCAAGACGATGGCGGCGATTGCAGCAGGGCTGACGCCGATCGTCTGCGTCGGCGAGACGCTCGAGGAACGCGAACGGAACGAGACGCTGGCGATCCTGGATCGGCAGATCACGGACGGCCTCGATCAGATCAGCGCCGGTCAGCTCGCTGAGATCGTGATCGCCTACGAACCGGTGTGGGCGATCGGCACCGGCCGCACGGCGACCGCCGCGCAGGCCGGCGAAGCGCATGCGCACATTCGCAGGCGCCTGCGGCAGTGGTTCGGCGCCGACGCGGCGGACGCGTGTCATGTGATCTACGGCGGGAGCGTGAAGCCGGACAATATTCGCGAATTGATCGCGGAAGACGACGTCGACGGCGCGCTGGTCGGCGGCGCCAGCCTCGAGGTGAGGAGCTTCACCGAAATCGTCGTCAGGAGCCGGCGCGCTGCTGTATAATCGGGGTTTCCTGTCCGACGAAAGTCAGCCCTTATGTTTGTACTGTATTACCTGTTGACGGCGTTCTACGTGCTCGTGTGCCTGGCTCTGCTGCTCGTGATCCTGCTGCAGCAGGGACGCGGCGACATGGCGGCGGCATTCGGCGGCGGCAGCAGCCAGTCGGCATTCGGCGCGCGCGCCGGGGCGACGGTGTTGTCGAAGGCCACCGCGGTGCTCGCGGCGCTCTTCATGGTCGGCGCGATGGCGCTGGCGATCATCGGGCAGCGCGGTCCGGGGTCGGTGGTCAGCGGCACCGCGGCGCCGCGGTCGGCGACTCCGGCTCCGGCACCAGCCTCGGCGCCGGCGCAGCCGCAGGGGCAGCAGCAGTCGCCGCCGGCAACGCCGGAGAAACCGGCTACGCCGCCGGCGGCGCCGCAGCAGCCGCCGAAGTAAACTGAGGCCACGAGCCCGGCGCTCGCATCACGGTCGTGACGTCCCTCGCACTCGCGGAAGTGGCGGAACTGGCAGACGCACCAGCTTGAGGGGCTGGCGGTAGCAATACCGTGGGGGTTCGAATCCCCCCTTCCGCACCAACAACGTACGGCGATTTCTCTGGCCGGCGATCCACACGGCCGGGCCCGATTCCACAAACTGGCCAGACGGCCACTTCCCAGCTCTCAGCCCGCTCGCGCGTGGTTCGCTCTACCCTTTTTCTACGCAATAACATATATATTTCATAATCGTGCTGCGAGGCGCTCCGACGGGTGGGACAGCGGAGCGCGACTGGAAAATGAGCCAGCCAGCGCGATACGGAGGAACCGAGCCCCTTCTCCCAGCAAGGGCTCGATGAGCGTACCCGAATGGCCGTCATTAAGAAGCTGACGAGACTCGGCGATTCGCGAGCCGTGGTCTAGCCGAAGGTCTTTCTGGATCAACTGGAGTTGAGTGAACACGCCGAAGTCGAACTCACGCTTGAACACGATCGGATCATCGTCGCCCCGCACCGGTCTGCGACCAACGAGGAAGCCCGGGCGTCGGCGAAGCGGATGATCGCGAAGCACCGACGCTCGCTCGAGAAACTGGCGAGATAAAAGTCTCCTGGCGTCGGCTGTGCTGCAAGCGCAGCAGAGCGCGTTTGGAGAAGACGGCTATCCGACGATCCCGGAAAAGGCGCTGCCTACGGATTCTTCCTCGTGCAAAACCATCCGTTCGTGGACGGCAACAGGCGCTCGGCCGAACTCGCGATGACCGTGTTTCTGGATCTGAACGGCAACGAGCTCGTCGAGGACGAAGACGCGACCCCGGAGATGTTCGAGTCTGTCGCCACCGGCGTGGTCGACCAGCGCGAATTCCTCGGATGGGTCGTAAACCACGCCAAACCGAAGGCCCGCTCGAACATGCTGCCGATGAGCGGCACGGACGACTGAGCCACGCGTCTCAGATCGATCCGCGAGCAGCTCGCGCACCTCGTGCCCGGTCGGAGTGTGTATGATCCACCAACACCTGCGCGTGAGTCTCTCGTCACTGTGCTGTTCAGCGTCGTCAGCTCCGCCCGCGCGCAGGATCTGCGGGACGATCAGTACAAAGTCTCCGCGTATGAAAAAACCGACGTTCGCGTGCCCGTTGGCTGGCCTCGCCGTGATCCTGGCTCCATCGGTCGCGCAGGCGGCGACGTTTTCCGTCAATAGCACGCTGGACGCGGTCGACGCCATACCGGGCGATGGCCTCTGCGCAACCGCCGGTGGCGTCTGCACGCTGCGCGCCGCCATCCAGGAAGCCAACGCGCTCGCCGGCGCGCATACGATCATGGTCCCGGCCGGCACGTACACACTGACAATCCGCCGCGTGTTCCTGAACGACGCAGCCACCGGCGATCTCGACATCTCCTCGAACGTGATCATTCAGGGCGCGGGCGCCGACGTGACGACGGTGAGATCCGCCGTTTTCGATCGCGTGTTCGAGGTGATGCCCAGCGGCAACGCGACGCTCCGAGGATTGCGCATCACCGGCGGCAGTCCGGGAGGTGACCCCTCGTTCGGCGGCGGCGTTTTCGTGGACGGCGTCGTCGTGATCGATCAGTGCGCTGTCGTCGGGAATACGAGCGGACTCGGCGGTGGTGTTTTCTCGAGTCTCACCGGCACGGCGACGATCACCAACAGCACGATAGCTGGCAACGAGGCCATCATTAACGGCGGTGGGATAGACCTCGAGCACGGTGGGACGCTCGCCAACGTCACGATCAGCGGCAACTCGGCCGCGTTCATAGGCGGCGCGCGCATCGTCTTCGGTACCGCGACGCTCACCAACGTCACGATCGCGTCGAACAGGGACACTCTCGGTCCTGGTGCGACCAACCTGTTCGTCGGCGGCAGCCCCATCACACTCCGGAATATGCTGACCGTGGCGAGCCAGCCCGGCCTCAACTGCTTCATAGACTTTGGATCGACGCTGGTCGACGGTGGCGGCAACTTCGCCGCCGGTGCCCCATGTGGCGCTATTCCAGCGAATGCGGCCGTCGGCGCGAATCTTGGCCCGCTGACCGTGAACGCCCCTGGCAAGACGGCAACGCACGCCCTGCTGCCCGGCAATCCGGCGATTGGCGGCGGTGTCGCCTGTCTGGCCACCGATCAGCGCGGCGTGTCCCGAGTCGGCACCGCGTGTGACAGCGGCGCCTATCAGCTCTCAACATCGCCGATACCGCCGACGCCACCAGCGCCGCCGATTCCGCCGACACCGCCGTCAGGGCCGACAGTCCCGCCGACCATTTCCGCGATTCCCGATCAAGTGCTCCGACAGAACGTCGGCGTGACGATTCCGTTCACGATCTCAGGGGCGATCATCGCGTACGCACTGGGCCACACCACCAATCCGACGCTCTTCCCGAGTCTGGCGTCGAGCATCAGCTGCGATCAGCTCGGGCACTGCGCGCTGCAATTGACGCCGGCCGATGGCCGCAGCGGCAGCGGCGCGATCACAGTGACGGTGAGCGATGGCACAACCGCCACCACCGCGAGCTTCACTGCGACCGTTGTCGCGGTGCGGCCGACAGCGCCTGGCAGCGTCTCGGCGGCGAGCGTCGGCAGCGGCCTCACGCTGACGTGGTCGCCACCCGACACCGGCGCGCCCCTCGCCTACGTGCTGTCGTGGGGCACGTCCGTCGGCGGCGCGAATCTGCCCGTGCAACTGATCCCCGGCAGTGTGACGCGTTTCGACATCGCGGCGCTCCCGAGCGGCACGTACTTCCTGCGGCTCTCTGCAATCGGGACTGACGACGTCGGACCGGCGGCGGCGGAACAGCCGGTGACGGTGGCCGGCAGCGGGAGCGTGCCTGGCCCGCCGGTGGGGCTCGAGCTCGCCGCAACGGCGGAGGGCCTCCGTGCGGCGTGGCATGTCCCGACGATCGGTGCGACGCCGACCATCTACGAGGAACAGGTCGGCACCGCGCCAGGCCTCAACGACGTGGTGTCGCCAACAGAACGCGATGTGGCTCACACCGAGCGCGTCGCACCTGGCGCGTATTGGGTCCGCGTACGCGCGGCGGCCGGCGGCGCGGCCGGCGCGTGGAGCAGCAGCGTGCAGATCCCGATGGGAGCAGGTGGCTGCACGACGGCGCCGGCAGCGCCGATTCTGCTGCCGGCGATGCTGACACCTGGAGCCGCGACGTTCACCTGGATTCCCGGCGGCGGCACTGCGGCGCGGTATCAGATGCGGGTGTCGGCCGGCGCGGGGCTGCCGGCGACGGTGCTCCTCACGAGTGCCGGCGCCGGCACCAGCGGCACGTGGATGGCGCCGGCGGGAGCGTGGGCCGGACGGCTGGTCGCGGTCAACGCGTGCGGCATGAGCGCGGCGTCGAATGAGATCCGATTCGTCGTGCAGCCCTGACGCGTGCACGGGGCGTCGAGCAAACCTGTGCCTGATGTCTCCGTGGACGTGACACAGCCCGCAGATCCATTGCCAGCGAGTTGCACGCTCGGCGCGATAGCCTCGTCGAGGCAATAGATGTCTTGTGCGGCCTCGGAGGCGCTCCGAAAGGGGATGCAAGAGGTGCTGGGACTCATCACTGCTGAAGCAACAGAGCATCCAGAACCGCAGCCGCTCGTGGCTTGGTGGAGTTTCTCGAAGACTGTGATCGCTGCAGCCGCGCTCGTGTTGGTCGATCGCGGCACGCTTGAGCTCGACACGGCGCTTCCGCGCGCACCGTACACGCTTCGTCATCTTCTGCAACATACGTCGGGTCTCCCGGACTATGGGCCCAATCTCGACTACCACCGAGCGGTTGCCGCTCGTGAGTCGCCGTGGACCGTCGACGAGTTGCTGCGGCGCGTGAATCCATCCAGTCTTCTGTTCGCGCCGGGCGCAAGGTTTGCGTACTCGAACATCGGCTATCTGCTCGTCCGACAGATCATCGAACGCGCCGCAGATGCCGATCTCAACGATGCATTGAGAACGCTCATCTTCAATCCGCTGGGGATTGAGGGTGCCTTCGTGGCGAGCGCAGCAGAGGAGTTCGACAGGATCGTCTGGGGAAACACGCAGCGCTATGATCCGCGATGGGTCTATCACGGATGCGTCGTCGGCTCGCTGTCGTGGGCAGCCACTTGCCTGCACCGTCTAATGCACGGCCGACTACTCGCTCCCGCAACGAAAGCCGCGATGCTCTCGCCCCGCAGTTACGATGCTGACATAAACGCGCCAGCAGATTCTGGCTACGGTCTCGGACTGATGATTGAACCGGTACGTCCCGGCGAACGGTTCGGAGGACACGCTGGCTCAGGCCCGGGAAGCACGATCACGGTCTTTTCGACGCTGATGGGGAGGCGTACGTTCGCGGCCTCAGTGGGCACAAATGCACCTGACACCTTTCCGAAATTGATCGAGCATCTCAGAACGCTCGTGTAGTAATTCACCATGGGCTGCCAGGCTAGGCTGGGGCGGATATCGGTAGACCGTCATCGTTGTGCCTCAGTATCGCGTTTCCGGCCAACCCGATCGCGGTAGTCCGGTGAAGCGGTGCATCTCGTCTGCGCTCATCGGGTAGGAGCGCGGCCGGCGCGGCCCTTCACATTCTTCTTTCGGCGTGAATCTCGGTGGCTCGTCATCGAACCGATCTGCGTGCACGGTGATGTGGCCCTTGATGGGACGAGAGTGCTTGGCGCAATGCTCTCAGCGGCGCAGAGCTCCAGAACGGCTACTCAGAGTACCGGTTTCTGTATCTGCGTAACCACTCGCACAGAGTGGTGGGGTGCATTTGCACATCAATGTGATGAAGGGCCGTAAAGCCCTTGTCGACGGGAGCGTCGTTGATCAGCTCGAACGCGTCCAACACCATCTGGTTGAACATCTTGCGCACTTGGGGATCCTGTAACTTCTCGACAGTCCTATATATCTTGCCTCGCATCCTCGGATAGACATTGCCGGAGTAGGCATCTTCAGCGGCTAATTGCCACAGATTCACTGCACTAGTGCAGCGACGGTTTGATCGGCTCGTCGCGGGTGGCGACCCGCTGGTTTGGCAGGGCGCGAAGGCGCTTGCCGCGCGGTTGGACCCGAGCCTCGACGAGGTCGCGCGGCTTCGCGCGGCCGGACGAACTGCGCAACGCCCACACTCAATGCGGCCGGCTCGTGAAGTAGAGCACCCTGTCGTTGAAGTGCAGGTGCGCGAGATCGTCCCACGGCGGAACGATCGGCGCCCGTCTCGAGTGCGCGCGGCTCAGGGACGATGCCTGCGCGCGCCGCCTCGCGCAGCAAATGCGGCAGCCTTGAGACGTCAGCCGAGCCTACCGGCGGCCGGGGTGCAGGCCCACGCCCGCCGCCGAACATCGCCGGATGCGCCTGGAGAACGAAGTCGGCCGCGTCTGCGATCAGCAGGGCGGCGACAACTCGGTCGGTCTCATCGTCGGCCGCGAGCCAGTGCACGAGGCCGGTCGCGAGCCCGCGCAACCCGCCGCGCGAGACGGTCCAGCCGATCTGCCAGCAGAGGACGCGATACCCGCGCCAGCTCTCGAAGTCCGGGTCGCGCAGAAACCACCCGCCGGGACGGCGCCCGTCGCTCCAGGCCGCGCACTCGGCGAGCGCCGCACGCCGGTACTGGACGAAGAGCCCCTCGAGATCCGGGTGGAACGATCCTTGGCATTCGCCTATCCAGCCGACGATCTCGTTCGCGAGGCCGATGTCGGCGACATCGCCGACCGCCCACTCGAACCATCGCGTCACCGCAGCCGGCGCGAGCTCGTCGTCGAGCACAGGAGAGACCTTTTTCAGCCCGCCCCAGCCCCAACTCGGCCGCTCGAGCTTGCGCGGCGCCGAGGCAGGATACGAGGCGAAGCCGAGTCGCTTGCCCTCCGCCCACAGCGGACGCATCGGCGAGCCCTCAGGCGGCGCGAATGGGACGCCTACCTCGTCGGCGACGGCCGGCGTAAGAGGCAGCCGAACGAGCGCCTCGAGGATCGTGACGCGAGTTTCGCCCGTCGACCTGCGCAGCGCCGTGACGAGCGGCGCCACCTCCACCGGATCGAGGACACCAGCCTCGCCTTCGGGCTCCGTCATGACGCGCTCCATCAGATAAACCCTCGATGAACCGCCGTCGCACAAGCCGCTCAACATTGAGGAGAACGGCCCGATTTGAGTCCTGCACCGCTGCGGACGCCGGTTGAGAAGGCCATCGAGTGGACCAATCATAGGCGCGGAAACTGCCCACCGTCGTGCGCGAATTTGTGCGAAGAGAGTCGCCGCTTGCGTTCGCTGCAGCACGCTCCTGCCCAATCGCCCGATCTCGTTCCACGGCTTCTTCGCGAACACCAACCCGTGATCGTGGTACTCGCGGCGCCGCATCTTCGACGCGGCCTGGTTGACGCGGTGCGTCTTCAGCAGTTCGACGGCCGCCGGTGCGATGTCGATGGTTCGTGCGCGCTTCCCCTTCGGCACGATGAAGACCGGCTTCTCGGCGCCCTTGAGCACTGCCGCCGGACGAGCACACGTCCTTGGACGAGAGCTGAGGCGATTTCACACGCAAAGGCTGGCGGAACATTTCGAAGTAAAAAAACGGCTCCGAGGCCAAGAAGTCGTTTCAGAACGAAATCCGTCGCAAAGCCTTGGCGCTGCTGTGGGTACATGAACGCGACGCGACTACAAGGGACCAAACGGCGTTACACAGCGTGGGTCTGCGGTGATCCAGATCGGTCTGGTCGCCGAACGCCGAAAGTCGACGTTCCGACAAGCATCCGACGGCCAATCGCATGTCGGAGCGGCCGAGTGCCGCAGTTTGGCGTTATGCTGCGAGCGCAGTAGCGCAGTGTCGCGTCAAGCTACGATTCGTTAGGCCGAGAGCGATTCGATATGAACATGGATGAACGGTTCGTCTCACCCAGGTTTCCGCTTTCGTCGGCGTACCATCCGGAGTGGATCATGGCCAGTGTCAGCGGCGGGGCGAATTCCCTGTGGCTCACTGAGTGGCTGACCGAGGCGATGGACTTGCGGTCCGGCATGCGGGTCTTGGACCTGGGCTGCGGCCGGGCGGCGTCATCGATCTTCCTCCGCCGCGAGTTCGGTGTGCAAGTCTGGGCCACCGATCTGTGGTTCAGCGCCTCCGAGAACATCCAGCGCGTGCGGGACGCTGGTGTCGAGGACGGCGTCTTCCCGATCCGCGCTGACGCGCGGTCGCTGCCGTTCTCGGAAGGATTCTTCGACGCCGTCCTGTCCATTGACTCGTTCATGTACTACGGCACCGACGACATGTACCTGAACTACCTCGCCCGGTTCGTCAAGCCGGGCGGCGCGGTGGGAATCGCGTTGGCCGGGTTCCTCAGTGAGATCGCCGACCCGGTTCCAGCGCATTTGTCCGAGTGGTGGGCCGCGGAACTGCCGTACAGCCTGCACTCGGCAGGCTGGTGGCGGCGACACTGGGAGCAAACCGGCATCCTGAAGATCTCGGTCGCCGACACCCTTCCCGACGGCTGGCGGTTGTGGCGG
>DATFWL010000106.1:0-18056 GCA_035259385.1 Vicinamibacterales bacterium
TTAACACCTCACGCTCGAGAAGACTGAGCACTTCGTCGATGACCTCGTTGACGTGTACGGGACTCATCTCCAAGGCCGTCCGTTTGAAGAGCGCCCGGAGGCGGCGCACGACTTCGCCGGCGTCCTTCCCGTCCCGGATGATTCGCTCGGCTGCCTGCCGGGCCATCACCAGATTCGGTGGTTCTGCGGACAGCCAGCGCAGGCATGCGTGTGCGGTGGCGACGACGGCCGAGAGCGGCTGATTCACTTCGTGGGCAATGGCGGCGGCGAGTTCGCCGATGGTCGCCGTCTGCGCCGCTCGCGCCAGTTGCGTCTCGGTCCGACGCAGCACGTCCTCGGCGTGCTTGCGATCCTCGACATCGACGAGGAGACCGTACCACTGCGTTGGCTGGCCGTCGCTCGTGCGACGCAATAGCCCGGGCACATAAAACCATCGGTAGACGCCGTCCGCGCGGCGCAGTCGGAACTGATTCTCGAGTGGAGCGCCGGTCACGAACGAGCACATCCAATTGTCGATCGCAGCGGTTCGATCGTCGGGGTGGACGTACTCGAGCCACCCATTGCCCCGGAGACTCTCGAGCGGCACACCGATGTACTCGAAGACACGACTGTTCACGAAGGTGAGCTGGCCGTCGGTTGACGACCGCCAGACGAAACCTGGAATCGCCTCGATGATGAGCGTCAATTCGCGCTCGCTCGCTTGAAGCGCGCGATTGGCCTGCTCGATGATGTCGATGTTGGTTCCTCACCAGCCGACCACAGTGCCCGACTGATCGTGCAGGGGCTCGGCGGTAAACTTGAACCATCCGTACTCGCCGTCGACACGGCGGAGGCGCGCCTCCGTTTCACCGCGAACGCCGGACTCCCGTACGCTTCGCCAGTAATTGGTCAGCCGCTCAAGGTCCTCGGGATGGACGGCGACGGTCCAACCCCACCCGACGGCCTGCGCCTGGGTGAGCCCCGTGTACTCGAGCCACCTCCGGTTGAGGTACTCCGCCGCGCCCTCAGTGTTCGCCAACCACACGAGCGCCGGAATTGTATCGATGACCGCCCGGAGCTGGCGGTCAGAGACGTTCGAGTGATCAGGTTGAACAGTCCACACGGCGCAGCCAATCATGCCACCGTCTGACGCGGCGGCGACCTAAAGGATCCTTCAGACGGGTGGAGGCGGGTTCCGGAACATGCGTGAAGGCTCACACGACGTTTTGACAGGGCGGGCGGCCCGCAGCTCAATTCGGCGGAACTCCGGGGCGGAAGGATTTGACGTTTTGATCGAAGAGATCGGCGCGCGAGCGGCGACGGCATGGCGCGCGGTCCGAATCAACCCAATCGACGCGTTGCGATGCGAGTAATGCTGTTCGCCCGGCCCGCCATTACTGACGTCAGAATTTCACTTTCATACCAATCTGCGTCTGAAACGGATTGAACACGTCTCTCGGCGTACCGAAACCAAACTGCGGCGCGGGCGGAGTGTTGATGTCGATCCCACCCCAGACAGTATTCACATCTTTGATGTTCGTCCGATTGAACAGGTTGAACAGATCGACGCTGATGTCGAGCCGGGCCCGGCCGCCTAGCGAGAACTCACGCCCTACGCGCAGGTCCACGGTCGCATAGCCGGGCCCCTCGTACGAGTTGCGGCCGATGAAGCTCGGACGGTCACTATTCGGGTTGCCGTCGGCATTCGCGTCGGCGCCGACGAACACGTTGTAGTGGCGTCCGCTCTCCAGCGTGACGAGCCCGCTCACCTTCAGGTGCGCCAGGCCCGGCACTGTTCCCGGGAGCTCGCCGAACATCGCCGTCGTGAAGCGGTGACGCACGTCCTGGCGCGACGGACCGAACTCCGCGGTGTCGAGCTGTTCGGGAAGGTCGGACAGGTTGGCCAGCGAATCGACGTTGGTGCGTGTCCTCGACAGCGTGTAGCTGCCGTGCAGACCATAACCGCCGCCGAACCGTTTCTGGATCTCGAACGTCCCGCCGTGATGCGAGGACTCGCCGGTATTGGTCTGGACGAAGAGCACGCCGACGTCCGGATACTGACGGCCGCCAAGGATCGGCTTCCCGGTGGCGAGCGTACCGTTCTGGAACGCGTTCAGGTTGCCGGTATGACCGATCAGATCGCGCGCACCCACGAACAAATAGCTGCCGGAGATCGCCCAGCCGGATCCGATTTCCTGCGTGATCTGCGCGCTGACCTGGTGGCTGTACGGCGTGTCGATCGTGCTGTCGAGCGTGTCGGCCAGACCCTTGGTGCCGGCCGCCGGCACCTGCCCTGTTCGCAGAAAGGTGAGCGCCGCAGGCGGCGCGGCCGGACCGGCGACCGTGCGCTGTTCGAAGCGCCCCTGAATGTCAGCGACCGTTGGGAACAGCGCCCGCGTGTTCGCCAGGTACCCACCGCTCGACCACTCGGTCGCCTGAAACAGCTGTCCGACGCTGCTCGCCAGACGGTCGTGAAACAGCCCGTAGCCGGCGCGGACGACGCCGCGCTTGCTGTAGGCGTAGGCGGCGCCCACACGCGGCTGGACATTGTTCAGATCGGTTTTGCTGATGTAGCGCGACGGGTATGTCTCGAAGTCGTAGCGAAGCCCGTAGGTGAGTGTGAGCCGCTCGCCCGCGCGCACCTGGTCCTGGGCAAAAAATCCGTATGAGCTGTGATCGAAGCTGAACGTAGTGTCGCTCACCCATTCCGATGGTACCGCCTGCGTCCACGTCGGGCTGATGCCGGGATACGACGTCGCGGTGGCGAGGAACGGCCACCAGAAGACCACCGGCGTGAATGTGGAGAATGCCGCAAGGTTGGGAAACACGATCCGGGCCGGAAAGAACAGATTGAACGCCGAGTCGTTGTTCAGCACGTTGATGTCGACGCCGGCCTTGACGGTATGCGCGCCCGGCGTCCAGGTGAGACTGTCGGCGAGCTGGACTCGCGACTCGGCGTAGTAATCGATGTCCGACGTGCTCTTCCCCATGATGATGAAATTCGAGATGTCGAGAGACGGCTCGTTGTAGACGCTTGAAAAATCGAAGGTCCGCCGCGCAAACTGGAAGCGCGCTTCGTTCACCAGCCGCGAAGACAGCAACGAGACCGCGTTGGCGGCGACCGCCTGGTCGCGCGTGACGTTGTCGCGCGCCGTGCTCGACGTGGGAGACGCGCGGCCGCCGCCGCCCAGGAAATTGTCGGTCGACGAATCGAGGAAGTTGTAGCGCACCGACAGCGTGTGCCGCGGACCGAGATGATGATCGACCTTGACGAGAAACGAGTTGTAGTGGTTGTCGAGCACCTGATCGGTGGTCTCGGGACGCAGCCCGAGCGGCACCCGCACGCTGTTGAGAAGTGCGAGGTTATCGAGCACGACCTGCGAGAAGCGGTTCGACTGCTTGCGCAGTTGTCCCTCGTAATTGCCGAAGAAGAAGGTCCGATCGATCGCGATCGGGCCGCCGAAGGTTCCGCCGAACTGATTCTGCGCGAGCGTGTCCTCGTTGGGTCGATTGAGAATCGACCGCGCGGCCAGCGCGTCATCCATCCAGAACTCGTAGATCGATCCAGACGGCTGGTTGGCGCCCGACTTGGTGACGATGTTGACGAAGCCGCCGAGCGCGCGCCCGTATTCGGCGAGATAGGTGGAGTTGAGCACGCGGAATTCCCTGGCGGCTTCCTGCGACGGCGTCGCGCGCGGCAGTCCGGTGAACGTCTGAACATTGTCCGCGCCATCGACCTGAATCATCGTATTCAGTTCGGGCTGGCCGCCAAACGCCAGGCGCGGTGCCGCCGCGGAGCCAACCCCCACGTCCGGTTCCTTGAACGCCCCGCCACCGACATTCTCGCGGCCCAGCGCGACGCCGGTCGACAGCTTGACGAAATCCACGAAGTTCCGCCCGGCGATTGGCAGCGACTCGATCTCGCGCGTCGTGACGACGCGGCTCAAGTCGGTCTTGGTCGGCTCGATGAGCGGCGCCTCGGTCTGCACCGTGACCTCCTCGGCGACCGCACCGACGTTCATCTCCACGTCGGTCTCGCTGGTCCCGGCCACCGTCACCACTAGAGGATTCCGAATGACCGTCCTGAAGCCGGCGAGGCTGGCACGCAGTTCGTACTCGCCGGAGTCGACGTTCGTGATGCGATAACGGCCTTCCGTATCGGTCACGACCGAGCGCAACCCGCCCGTCGCCGCGTTCCGGATCGTCACGGTGACGCCTTGCAAAACGGCACCGGTCGAGTCGCGGACCGTACCCGACACAGTTCCGGTCGCGGTTTGCGCGACGGCGGACGCCGCCGCCAGGAGGAGAATCGAAAGCAGCAGGCCAAGGCGATACATAGACCTCCCTCAGTCGCTCCTGCGACGCGGTATCACGTTAACCCCAATCCACGGAAAACGCGCGCTGGCCGTCACAGCCGCTTGACCCGCGAAACCCCGGAAGATGGCCGTTCCCGCACCACCACTCAGAACGCCACCGTCTCCGGGCGCAGATCGATTGCCGGGTTGTGGTCGAAGAAACTGAATACAGGCAGCTCTTCGGCGCGCGTCAGGTCGTGCATCCCGAGGCGGAAACGTGGCTGCTGCGCGAGGAGGGGTCCGACACCAGGCGGCAGGTCGCCACGTGGTGGCATCGGCACCGGCTTGCGCACGATGACCCTCGATAACCCTGATGCGGTCAAGCCCGCGGTGATGGCTGGCCTGGCGTCGCGATGGTGTCGCGGCTGACCGTCGCCGAGGATCTCGCCAGTCGGCGCGTCGCGGCGCTGGCGGTGAAGACCGGACTCCCCGCCCGTGAATGCCTCGTCATCGACCATCCGCAGAAGCATCATGGCGCCGCCTGTCGCGCGATGTTCAAGATGCTCGAACGAACCTTCGCGGTGGGTCCCGACTCCGGACGCACGCGCAAAGCCGATCGCTAGCGATTCGTCGCGGTTATCGCCGCGATTGGCTTCTTTCATTGGACGAATGGCGTGGTGACGCGTACGCTCGACGCATGCACCATCTGGGCATTCGTGAGAACTGGCCGCAGTTCGCCATGCTCGTGCTCATCAACGCCTGCGTCGGCGGGATGGTCGGCCTCGAGCGCACGGTGGTTCCACTCGTCGCGACCGAAGAATTTCACCTCACCTCCGACACGCTGATCTTCTCGTTCATCGTCGCGTTCGGCGTCGTAAAGGCGCTGTCTAATGTTGCCGCTGGCCTGCTCGCCGACCGGTTCACGCGCAAAACGATGCTGGTGAGCGGCTGGCTGATTGGCTTGCCGGTTCCATTCCTGCTGGCGTGGGGCCCGTCGTGGACCTGGTTCATCGTCGCGAACGTGCTGCTGGGCGCGAATCAGGGTTTCACCTGGTCGATGACGGTCACGATGAAGAATGATCTCGTCGGGAGTCGTCAACGCGGCCTCGCGATGGGTTTCAACGAGTTCGCCGGCTATGGTGGACTTGGGGTCACAGCGTTGCTGACGGGATACATTGCGGCACGAACCGGACTGCGGCCTGAACCGTTTTACATCGGTATCGTCTACGCGGTCGTCGGCCTCGCATTGTCGGTCGTTGCCGTCCGCGACACGACCGGATTGGTTCGGCACCGAGCCGCACTAGCTGCGGATTCGGCTCCCTCGCCAACCGCACAAGCCGTCGATCCGACCGCCGCACGACGGACGATGTTCGGGCTCTGTCAGGCGGGCCTCGTGAACAACCTCAACGACGGCATCTCCTGGGGGGTGTTGCCGCTGCTCTTTACAGCGCGTGGCTTGGGCATCGACGACATCGGCATCATCAAGGCCGTGTACCCGCTCACTTGGAGCTTCGGGCAACTCGGAACGGGCGCGCTCGCTGACCGGATCGGACGACGACCGCTCATCGCGTCTGGCATGGTCCTGCAGGCGTTCGCGCTGGGCCTGATCGCGTCGGGTGTGCCGTCGGCGTACACGAGTGGTGTGGTTGGCGCCGTCTTGCTCGGGCTCGGCACGGCGATGGTCTATCCGGCGCTTCTCGCTGCGGTCGCCGATATCGCTCCTGCAGCAAAGCGTGCCACGACACTGGGATGGTATCGCTTATGGCGAGACCTCGGCTATGCGGCGGGCGCCATCCTCGCCGGAGTCGTCAGCAGCTTCTTCGGTCTCACATGGGCAGTAGTCGTCGCCGGTACGCTCACGTTCGCGTCTGGCGTCGTCGCGGCGGTGCTCATGGCCACGAGCCGCTTCAAAGCCAACGCCGGAAACTTTGACGCGACCGGATCCTCCTGCCTGTCTGGCGGTAACCCTGCTTCCGCAGGACGCTGACCAGCACGCGCAGCTGCGCCCGCAACGGATGCCCGCCATGCGGCGCATCGAACATGACCATACCTTCAGAGTTGGCCCGGGGTCGTCATCGACGTTCGCCGGCTTTCCGACGTCAAGTCGAGCGATTTCCGGGTCAGTCCTCCGTACTCGTCTCCAACATCCGGAAGACGTTCCACTGTCCGTCGCGACGGCTGTGGTAAACGATTCGCCGTCCGTCGGGTGACCAGGCGAACGCTTCAACCGTCGGATCGTCGATCACCCGACGCATCGACGCGTTGCGGAGATCAAGGAGCCACCCGCCATTGCGCAACACCTGAAAGACGATGTTCGCGCCATCAGGCGAGACCACCGGCTCTCGAATGGGCCGCCCCTTGACGGGGGTCTCGTACGCGCGCGAGCTGTTGGTCCGCAGATCGAACACGACCAGGCGGCCGTTATGCGAATAGCACAGGCGCTGGCCGTCCGGAAACCATGAGCCGCTCCACAGCTGCCCATCGTGATACTGCGTCAGCCTGCGCATGCCGCCGCCGTCGAGCGCGACCACCCACAAGTTCCACACCGTGGCGTCGTCTGGCTCGGCGCGGAGGAACGCGATCTGCCGTGCGTCGGGGGCCCACATCGGCATGACGGCGTAGCCGCTGCCGCTGATCCGCCGCACATGCGAGCCGTCTCGATCAGCGACGTAGATTCCTTGCGCGCCGTCGCGATCGGAATCGTAGGTGACCATGCGGCCGTCCGGCGACAGGCGGACATGATAATTGTGTGCGCCGTCAGCATCGCCAATCGTCATGATCCGCAGTCGATCCTCGTCGGCTGACGGCGAGGTCAGGGCGACCACGGCCGCACTTCGGGAGACGAACGCGTCAGAAAAAACAGGCCGATTATTGGCATCGACCGCCCGCACCAGGGAGTTCGGCTCATCGGCCTCGCTGGTGTCATCCGACGCGGCCTTCACGTCAGGCAACCGCAAGCCGGCCACGTCAACGGGACGCGGCGCCCGCACGACGTTCGCTTCGCGTTCCACCGCCAGCCTGGCAACCGCGTTCGCGATCGGCGCGGTCGACCCCGACGTCATGGCCGCAGTCTTCTGCGGCGATGGATCCTCGATTGACGCATGCTGCAGCGGGGCATCGAGCGTGAACGTGCGAGACGGGAGCGCATCCCGAGGCGCATTGGCGGAGTTCGTCGTCGACATCGGCGCTGACGCGGGGCGTGGCGTCAGGCGGGCGACGCTGGACAGCGGCCACGACTCGAGACCCACGCGAGCGACGGCCGAGGCGGCAATCAGTGCGATTGCGGCCACGGCCGCGGCGATGGCCGGAGCGCTCCAAAACGCTCGTTCGGACGCGCTAGACGGCGGTACGACTGGGAGTCGCTCGAATCGAGCGAGCGGATCGGCACTCGCGGAATCCAGTTGTCGACTGCGGCGGTTGATCTGATCGAACATGCGGGCGTCGGCGTCCCGCAGCTGCCTTCGCAGCTCGTCGACGCGCTGCCCGGAGGTACGCCGCTCACGACGATTGGGCATCGATCGGGGTCGGGCGAGAGGCGCGCCGCACGAGGCGCGAGCGGCGTCGTTGAACCGCTCGAGCAGGTGACGCAGCACCTCGTCGCGTTCACCCTGCTCAAAGCGCGCAAGCGAACGGGAGAAAGCCTCGATCGAGTCGAACGGCGGTCCCTCCACCTCGAGCAACGCGCGACCGATCGCATAGTGAAGTCCACCAGGCACGCGCGTCGTCCCAGACAGCAACTCCCGCAGCAGGGTGCCGATCTCCGATATGGAAGGGGTCGAGGCGGAGCGTGCGCAGGCGACGGAGCCGTCCGCATTCAGCAGGACGTTTTCGAGCGATGGGGGTCCGTCCGATTCGCGCACCACGAAGGGTTTGGTGGGTTGAATGACGCGTTGCGCGATCACCACGGCTTCGTGCGGCTGCAGAACGACGCCCCGCGCGCGCAACTCGGCAACGGAGATTCGAGTGTTCATTGGCGGCCAGCGGTGCGAGAGTTGGGCCAGCGACCACCATTGGGGAGCGTCCATGTTCTCGCATCCACCGAGCGGTTGAGATGTCGGCTTTCGCTGCGCCAAACGCCCGGAGGGGTCGACCGGGTTGTCCTCGGATGGCAGGAAGAGTTGAAGCAGCGCTCTCCAATTCAGTGCTCGCGCTTTTCGACAGCGCCCGACGGTTCAACGACACGAGCATCGAGAAGCGCGACGAGTTCAACGCATTCTGCCGACGGCTGGGCGAGACGTTCGCTGCCTCCTCTCACACCATCCTGCGCGTGCCAGCGACAGGAGAATAACCGCGGATCGCTGGATCGTCGAAGGGTTTGCCGGCGCTCTCCAGACCGAAGAACACCGTTTGATGCCGCAAACGAATGATCGCGTCGTCGACTGAAAACGGCCAAATCGGCAGGATGGAATATAAGCGGATTACAAAGGCAGTCAGGGATGCAAAACCCACGTCGATGTCTATATTGGCACCGGGGACGAACCTCCCGCGCGGCCCATGGAGAAATGCCACGGCGCGTCCGTCAAATCCAGTTGCAGAAGGCATCGGCGCATCGTGTTTGCCGTCACTCACGACGGGAGGCGCCCATCGGGCAACAATGTCGGCCTAGGCCTCTGTGATTTTGTCGTTTAGTTTCTTTGACTTTTTTTATGCCGCGCGCACGAGAACCGTACGCCGCGGCGCGAGCGGGCGCAAACCGCGGCGCGAAGGGAGCGCAAGATGCCACGCGAACGGACGACGACGTTGTCTCAGCCTGTGTTCGACGAAGCGCGGGTGACCGCGGACCCGACGAAGTTCAAGATCTTTCACGACCCGGTTCGAGACAACCAGCTGTTCAAGGAATTCAGCGACCTGATGCTCAAGGACGTCGTGCCGTTCGAGAAGATGCGGGGTGCGCCCGGCGATCTGTTCACACTGCAATCGGCCTTTGGATCGAAGGGCGCCGCGGTTGACGCCGAGATTCGCCAGGCCGGGCAACTGACGTTCCACGCCGGTGGCGACACCGGTGCATCGACGGACACCAAGGGCAAGTATCGGAATGAGATCACGGTCGCCGACCAGATGTCGAACGACTGTCACAGCTCGGAACCGACCACTCGCCCCCGGTTCTTTTACCATCTGGGCGACGTCGTGTACAACTTTGGCGAGTCGCAGTTCTGGTTCGATCAGTTCTACGAGCCGTTCCGAAACTATCCTGGCCCGATCTTCGCCATTCCCGGCAATCACGACTCGTTCGTGGTTCCCGGCGTCACGTCGCCGAACACGCCGCTCGAGACCTTCATGCGCAATTTCTGCGCGCGGCAGCCGATGCTGACCGCTGAAGCTGCGTCGCTGCACCGCACGGCGATGACGCAGCCCGGGGTGTACTTCACGCTCGATGCCCCGTTCGTCCGCATCATCGGGCTCTTCAGCAACGCCCTCGAAGACCCGGGCGTAATCTCCAGCAAGTCGCCGCTCGGGATCGCCGTGCCGAACTTTCAGCTCGAGTACCTGCAGGCTCAGCTCGCGCGCATCAAGAGCGAGAACTATCAGGGCGCGGTGATCGTGACGGTACATCACCCGCCGTTCAGCTTTTCGACAAAGGATCACGGGGCAGGGGCCAGCGGCAATCACGGCTCCAGCATCGAAATGCTGGGAGAGATCGACACGATCTGCAAACAGGAAGGCGTGTACCCGCACGCGGTGCTGTCAGGGCATGCACACAACTACCAGCGCTACACCCGGTCGATTCATGTCGGCCCGAACGACTACGAAGTCCCCTTCGTCGTGTGCGGCGATAGCGGACACAACGTCAATCCGATCGTGCGTTCGTTCGGCGGTCACGCGGCTTCGGAGCCGAGCTTCGATACGGACGTGAGCTATCTCGATGAGCATCCCGTGTTCGACGGCCCGCCGACGAAGCGGCTGGTACTCAAGAAGTACGCCGACAGCAAGACGAGCTATGGGTACCTGCGTATCACTGTGGACGCGCAGGTGCTCCGGATCGGATTCCACCTCGTGGGCGTCACGAGCCTGGCGCAGTCGCGATTCGACCAGGTGACGGTGAATCTCGCGAGCCATCGCCTGGTGCCCAACTAATACCCGGCACTGGCCCATGACTGTTCAATGGCGGTCACGGCGGCGGGCGAGCCTCGCGTTTCGAGGAATGGTTGAGGACCGGCGCGGTGCCCCGAAGGTCCAGCCTATCAGCACAAAGACTGCCCTCGACATCGCCGAACCGGAGTACGAATTCGACGCTGACGATCGCGCGATCAGTGCACGTCCTGGCTGGCGCGGGCGGCGGCGGCCGCCCGTTTGACGTCGGCGTGCACGCGCCGCAGGACGTGCTCGAAGTAGTGCTTGTAGCCGACGCAGTAATAGTCTTTTTCGGCCAGGACCTTGGAGTCCTTGAGCGAGTGAAACATGCAGCCGCTGTAGCACAGGTCGTAGAAGGCGCACTTCGCGCACGTTTCCAGCACGCGCCGTTCGCGCTCCTCGATGTCACGGAAGAGCAGCGTCTCGGCCACGTCTTCGGGCGCCATGTCGAAGATGTTGCCGTAGCGAAACGCCGGCTCGCCCTGGAACATCCCGCACGGAAACAGGTCGCCGTCCGGCGAGATGCCGAGGAAGAAATGGTGGCAGCTCTTCGTGAAGAAACAGCTGTGCGTCGTCGGCACGCCGAGGATGCGGCCAATGTGCTGGCCGAACGGCTCGATGTTGATGGTCGGCTCGGGATCGTCGTACCAGAGATCGAAGAGCCGGACCATGAAGCTTCCCCATTCCTTGGCTTCGATCGCCAAATCGGCGCCGAGCTCCGTATCGGCCAGCCCGGAGCGCGTGAGCGCGTTCAGTTTCATGTGAATCCGCTCGGCCTTGAACGCGCGATAGACCTCGTCGGGCGCGTCTACGTTGTTTTTGTTGATGACGACGATGGCGGCGGCCTGCTGCCCGCGCTCGTGAAGGCGGCGCGCGGCGTCGACCGTGATCGCATGCGCGGAACGGTTATCGCCTTCGCGCATCTGCCGTGAGCTGTCGCTGACGGCCGCTGAGCCGTCCATGCTCAGCCCGATGCCGAAGCCGTTGGCGAGCAGGAAATCCATCATCTCGTTGTCGAGGCGCGTGGCGTTGGTCTGCGTCGCGTTGCCGAAGGCGACGTGTGTCGGACGACCGCGCTGCTCGCTGAGGATATCTTCGAAGAAGTCGCGGCCGCGCAAGAGAGGTTCTCCTCCGTGCCAGACGAACTGCACGCTCTCGAAGTAGCTCGAATCGAGAAACGCGCGGACGACGCGTCGAGCGGTGGCGCGGTTCATCGTCTTGTGAAAGACCGACGGCTCGATGAAGCAGTACTTGCACCGCATGTTGCAGCTGTTGGTGACCTTGATGATGAGCGTCACGTCCGGGCTGATCACGGCATGTCTCCGCGCGATTGGGGAACGGCGGCGGTGAGCGCAGCAAGCCGCTGCTCGACGCCCGCCAGCTTGCGTTCGAGGTCGTCGACGATGGCGCCGCGGCGAACGGCCGCGGCGTCGATGGCGACCAGCCCGTACGGGTTGCCCCAGAACGAGTACTCGCGAAACGTCGCAGGGAATCCGTCGAAATCGTCGCGGTACCATCGCGAGCGATGATGATCCGGCGGTTCGCGGCCTTCCACGCGCCAGCCGTCGCCGATCGGAATGCGCACGACGACGAGATCGGTGGCGAGCGCGGCCGCGGTGCGGAGCAGAGTGATGCCGTCGCCCTTCGGCAGGTGCTCGATGACGTCGCCGAAAAGGATGATGTCGTACGGCGTGTCGCGGGCGCGGCGGGGCACTTCTTCGCGGATATCACCGATGTAGATGTTGCTGTACAGATGATATGAATGGGGCTGCACGCGATTCGGGTCGATTTCGACGCCGTCGATCCGCGTCGTCCATTGTGGTCGCTGAGTGCGTCCCGACCACACGTCGAGGTACTGGCGGAGCAAATGGCCCCAGAGGCCGAAGCCGATCCCGGCATCGAGGACGGCCGCGGGCGCGCGCGCGACGATGAGCGCCAGGCAGTCCTCGAGGCCCTGCCAGATGCTAAGCGGCATCACGAGGCTCCTGCCGGCGACACGGCTGCGGCCTGTCCACACACAAGGCACGACGCACCGACGCGACGAACAACCCGTCCAGCGCGGACAGTTCCCAAGCAGCGGCGCCGCGTTCGTCGCCATGCGAGTTCCAGACCCGATCGAGCGCCGCGCCGGCGGGAAGTGCCGAGAGCTGTTGCATCTCTCGCTCCCACACTGCAGGAAGCGTCAGAGAATCCGCACGCTCCTCGAGATCGATCGATGGCGCACGATCGTGGGTGACGACGTGTGCCAGCAGCTCGATCGTCCGGGACCTGCCGAACCGCCGGTGCGCGGCGGCGGATATCTGCGACGCCGCCACGCGATCCGGCGCCGTCAGGACTTCGTAGATCGCCCGCAGCAGTTCGTCCTCGCGCACCCGCGGGCCGGAATCGTCGACGTCGACGCCGACGATCGTGCCGCCAGGCTGCGCGAGCACTTCAGCGAAGCCGTCATAGGACGGCGCAACCGCCGGAGCGCCGCAGGCCAGCGCCTCGGCCAGCGCGCGGCCGAACGTTTCGAAATGACTCGTCGCCGCTGTCGCGAAGACGTCGGCGGCCGAGTACAAGTCCGCCAGGTCCTCATCCTCGGGGCGCTCGACGACGTGCACGCCGGAGCCGGGGCCGACTTCGCGGCGAAGCGTCGCCACGTAGGCTTGGTCGACGACGTGCGTCGCCAGCACGACCTGCAGATCGGGGAACAGGATGCGCGCTTTCAACGCCGTCCGCAGGAGCGCGTACAGATCCTTGTCGGGCTGCGCGCGGCCTGCGAAGAGCAGCAACCGTCCACGGGGAATGCCGAGACGCTGCAGCACGTCGGCTGCGGCCGGTCGAGGACGGAACCGGCTGTCGTCGATGCCGTACGGCTCGCCCACATGCGCCGCGACTCCCAGGCGTCGATAGATTCGGGCCGACGGAGTCGACCCGAGATAGACACGATCCCTGGAATCGGAACATCTCGTGTACAGCACCGCGTCGGCAACGTCCTGCCATCGGCGCGGATTCAGGTACGGCAATATCGTCGCGCCACCTTCGAACCCGTAGTGGCGGAGGACCACCACCCAGAGAAACGCCGCAGGGCCTTCGGCAATCAGCCAGTCGAGCCGCAGGAGACGATCGATCGCGTCGCGCACGATCGGCAGCGGCGGCAGCCCGATTGTCAAAGGGTCGTTGAGCCGCGGGAGCCCATCGGCGATCGCGACGTCGCAGGCGAAGTGGTCCTTCACCCAGCGCGCCTCCGCGCTGGTGGCGCCAGCGTCAAAGGGGATGTACCCGATCACCGGCATGTGTCGATCCGACGGACGCGCTCAGCTCTTGCCGCGCGCGGGATCTTCAGCGGGGATGAACGGGCCGCGCACCGCGACCTCATAGTCCGGCGGCAGATCGCCTTTGCCGGCTGTGCGGCCGGGAGGATAGGCGACGCGAAGCATGACCGCGTCCTTGGGAGTGAACGCCTTCACGGCGACGGCGTAATCCGGCGGGAGCTTCACCTGCTCGTCCGCACCGGGGAAGACGGTCTTGACGGCCACCTCATAGTCGGGCGGAAGTTTCGGGAGCGTGTTGACCGCGACTTCGTACCCGGGCCGATACGCCGGACGCGCGAGCACCGCCTCGCCGGGCACGAGTGCTTTCACCGCGACTTCATAGTTCGGTGGTAAGTCGGCGATCGGCGCGACCGCGACTTCGTAGTTCGGCGGGAGCTTGCCCGCTTTGACGAGGACCTCGTAGTCGGGCCGCACGTTCGGACGTGTCTTCACGAGGACTTCGTAGGATGGATTTCTCGCCGACGTGGCGGCCGACGGATCCGCTTTGAGCGCTTCGATCTCGCGGCGAAGCGCGCGGACTTCAGCAAGGAGCTCGGCCAGCTCGCGCTCCCGATCCGGACGTTCCTGGTCGCTCACGATGCCTCCTGCTCAGTGGATCGCTGCGGGACGGGGACCGCACGACAATGGCCGATCGCCGGCCGAAAAGTCAATGATGTCGGCGCTTCTCGGCGACGCCATCCGGCACAAGCGACGAGGTGCCGGCTTCGTACATTCAGCTGGCCCTCAGGGGAGGGCAACTCCGCCCGGATCCTGTCGCTTGACGAAACGAGCTGCGTGCGATCGGTCGGCCGGCGGTACTGTTGCCTGGCTTCTGCGGGCAGGTGTTCGCGCTTACGCGGCCTGCCGCTCGTAGCGACTTCACCGGGTTCGACGCGCCGATTGGCGGGGCCGACGCGACGGGCGGCAGCGCCACCAGCCCGATCCGCGCCTGCAAGCTGGCCAGCACCGTCCCGGTGAAGATGGCGCTCGGCTGCAGCGGCGTGCCGGTGTCGACCGAGATGCACACGATCCAGGTGCAGAAGGTCGGCAACGCGAAGGACAACGCAATCCCAATCGACGCCACGCCGACCGACGCGGCGACGGTTGGCAATGCCTTCCGCCTCGACGACGCAGCGAGCGGCCAGTGGCACTTCGACGTGGCCACCAGGGGGCTCTCGAAGGGGGTGTGGCAGATCCGGGTGACGCTGGCTGACGGCAGCCCCGCACACGTCGTACATCGAACTGAAGATTGACGAGAACTCGCGCGCGAAATTCCAAAATGTCCATCGAGACAGCTCTGCTACAGTTGTCGGCAGCTCGCATTGCCAGGTATCCGTCAAGCTGTTGCCGACGTTACGGCGCCCATTGCCGAAAACCCGACATTCAGTTTCGAATGCACGAGACCAATGCTTAGAGGCCTTGCCACGAATACTTCTGCACGGGTCTGTCACCGGTGCTCGTGACTTACGCACATCGTGGATCCACACAATGCCCGTGTGCCGCCAACGCGTACCATCTTTTGATACCGCACATAGCGTACACACCCACAACTATTCGAAGGGCTGGCGGCGGCCTTGCCGGAGAAGCGTCTAATTAGATCAAATAGGCGTCGCTATATCGATGTCGTCTTACTGTGGCACACTTGATGCCAGTAGCCTCACTCGACGCAAGTGTCGCAAGCTTGCACGGGTGTCAAGACGTGTCGTGGATTCGTTCAGGGTCGAAGTGGCAAGTAAACTCCGGCTACAACATTCCAAATATGGCCTTGACCGCCGGCACACGGCTTGGCCCCTACGAGGTCCTCCGCTTGATTGAGGTCGGTGGGATGGGAGAGGTCTACCAAGCGCGCGATACGCGGCTGGATCGCACCGTCGCCATCAAAGTGCTGCCCGCGGTCATCTCCACTGATCCTGGCCGCCGCGCGCGGTTCGACCGCGAGGCGAAGACCATTGCCGGCCTGGCCCATCCTCATATCTGCACCCTCCACGACGTCGGCGAGCACCGTTCGGCAAGCTCAGGGCTGGCGGTGCTGTACCTCGTCATGGAGCACCTCGAGGGTAAGACGCTCGCGCGCCGGCTCGAGAAGGGATCCCTGCCGATCGAGCAGGCGCTGACGATCGGCGCCGAGATCGCAGAGGCGCTCTCCGCGGCACACCGGAGTGGGATCATTCATCGTGACCTCAAGCCTGGAAACGTGATGCTCACGAAGGACGGGGCCAAGCTGCTCGACTTCGGCCTGGCGAAGCTGACCGGCCACGGAGAGCAGCCCGCCGCCCCGGCCCATCTCATGTCGGCGCCGACGCAGTCGCGGCCGCTGACTGCGGAAGGCGTCATCGTCGGCACGCTGCATTACATGGCGCCCGAACAAATCGAGGGGAAACCGGCGGACGCGCGGACGGATCTCTGGGCACTTGGGGCGATCCTCTACGAGATGGTGACAGGGAAGCGTGCATTCGAGGGGACGAACGCGGTCACCGTCATCGCCGCGATACTCGAGCGCGATCCTGCACCGTTGTCCACTTTGCAACCCCTCACCCCAGCGTCATTCAATAACTTGGTGACGCGCTGTCTCGCCAAATCGCCGGACGAAAGGCCCGACACGGCTCATGATCTCGCGATTGATCTGCGCTGGTTGGGCAGATCGAGTGATAGCGCGGTCCTGAGGCCGGCGAAACGGCTGTTGCGTTGGAGGGCGGCTGCCATCGCACTGACAGTGCTTGCGACCGCGTTCGGAGGCTTCGCGATTGGCCGGAGAGGCGTTGCGCCCGCGGATTTCAGCAACGTGCCGGTCAGGTTCACGGTCGCGGCGGATGCTTTCCTGCCACAACTTTCTTCCGCTTCCACGCTTACGACTTCAGCCGACGGCAAGTTGTTCGTTTTCTCCGGGAACGTCGAGGGGACCGCGCAGTTGTTTCTCCGGCGCATCGATTCCGACGAGGTCACGTCGATCCGCGGGACCGACGGCGCGCATTCGCCGTTTATCTCACCTGATGGACGGTGGGTCGCATTCTTTCGGGCAGGCACGTTACTCAAGGTGCCCACCGAGGGCGGGCCCGCGCAAGCAATTGCTGACGCGCCCAGTGGGCGCGGCGGCGTGTGGGGTCGCGACGGGACGATCTTCTTCGCGCCACGCTTTTCCGGACCCATCGTTCGAGTCTCGGCCGATGGCAGCGGTCCGCGCCCAGTCACCAGCCTCGATGCAAACGCGGGAGAGAACTCGCATCGATATCCCGAGTTGACGGCCGACGGTGATGTCCTGTTGTTTACCGTTCGACATGTTTCGGGGCTCGTTGACGCACACGATATCGCGGCCGTGCGGCTCTCAACAGGCGAGCGGAAGACGCTCCTGCGAGGTGGGGTTCACGCATATCATGTCGCAAGCGGCTATCTGGTTTTCTCGAGGGCCAGCACACTGATGGCGATGGCGTTCGATGCCCGGACGCTCGAGACCAGAGGTGCGCCGGTTTCCGTGCTGGATGGCATTGATTACCGGTGGCTAGGCGCACTCTCCGATTTTGCAGTCTCCAGCAACGGGACGGTCGTCTATCTTCCCAACTCCATGCGATCGGCGGAACTCGTTCGAATCCGGCGTGACGGATCCGTGCGCGCTGTGCCGGTGCCACAGGCCCGCTACCTCTCCGTCAGCGTCTCACCCGATGGACGGTCGGCAGTCGTCAACGCGGATCAGGGCGATCGGACGGAACTCGATGTGGTGGACCTCGAGCGGGGAACACGTCGTCCATTCAGCCGCGGACATCGCGACGAGGTTCCATTCTGGTCACCGGATGGCAGTCGTATTCTTTTCAGTTCGAACAGATTCAACGACGCGATGGCTCTATTCTGGATGCCCGTCGGCTCGGTAGCGGAGCCGCGCGAAATCCCTGCGCCCGGCCAGTGGCGTTTCATCACGTCGATCACGCGAGATGGTCGAACGGTCGTGTATGGAAACGTCTCGCCCGAGACTGGCTGGGACATTTGGAGTAACCCGATAGACGAGAAAACGGGGAGCCGGAAGCTTCTCGGATCTGGAGCGCGCGAGCTCTCCGCGCGAGTGTCGCCGGACGGCCAAACACTGGCCTTCGTGTCCGATGAATCGGGTCGGTACGAGGTCTATCTCTCGGACTATCCCTCGGTGTCGAAGCGAATCCAGGTGTCGAGTGCTGGGGGAACCCAACCCATATGGGCGCACTCGGGGCGGGAGCTGTTCTACCTTTCGGACGATGCGCTCATGAGCGTGAGCCTCGATCCCACCCGCCTCGATGCGGCAACACCGGTCTTGATGTTTCGAGCACCATTCATCGCCAGCTACGAGCTCAGCCTGCCGTACGACGTCCTGCCCGATGACCGCGCGTTCATCGTCATTCGCACGGTCGGAGGCATGGAGAAGAGTCACGTCAACGTGGTTCAGAACTGG
>DATFWL010000107.1:0-41932 GCA_035259385.1 Vicinamibacterales bacterium
CGAATTCTTAATTCTTAATTCTTAATTCCTAATTGCTTAGTTCTGAGTGCCGGCAGCCTCTGCCTGCTTCATGAGGAACGCATCGCTCTTGATCACGCCGAGCACGAATGACGACAGCTTGTAATCGTTCGCCGCGGCGGCCTTCGCGATGGCGCGGATGGCCGGCTGATCGTAGTACTCGGTGCGGCGGCCCAGCGCGTAGGCGAACAGGTTCTCGGTGAACGTCCGCACCAGTGGTATCGGCCGCTTCATCAGCGCGCGCGTCAGCTCGCCCGGGTTGGTGACCGGCGTGCCGTCGTAGAAGTCGCCGCGCGTGTCGAGCGGCTGGCCGTTCTCGCGGACGCGCCACTTCGCCGTCACATCGAAGTTGTCGAGCGCCAGCCCGATCGGATCCATGAAGCGGTGGCAGGAGTTGCACGTCGGGTTCTTGCGGTGCAGTTCCATGCGCTCGCGCGTGGTCAGCATCCGGCCGTCCTTGGCGTCACCGGTGTCGTCGAGCGGCGGCACGTCCGGCGGCGGCGGCGGCGGCGGCGTGCCCATCAGCACCTCCATCACCCACTTGCCGCGCAGCACCGGCGAGGTGCGATTGGCCAGCGACGTCTGGACGAGAATGCTGCCCTGCCCCAGCAGGCCGCGGCGCCGATCGTCCGGATACGGCACGCGCCGGAAGTGATCGCCGGCGACGCCCGGAATGCCGTACTGGCGCGCCAGCCGCTCGTTGACAAACGTGTAGTCGGCCTGGAACAGGTCGAGGACGCTCCGATCCTCGTGCACGAGGTTGTTGAAGAACAGGATCGTCTCGCGGCGCATCATCTCGGCGAGGTTGTCGTCGAAGTTCGGGTAGTAGTTCGGATCGGGATGGACCTTGTCGACGTCCTGCAGCCGCAGCCACTGCGCAGCGAAGCGCGTGCCGAGCGCATCGGCACGGGAATCGGCGAGCATGCGCCGCGCCTGCTTCTCGAGCGCGCCGGGCGCTGACAGCTTGTTCTGCGTGGCGATCGTCAGCAGCTCCTGATCCGGCGGCGTGCCCCAGAGGAAGTACGAGAGCCGCGACGCGAGATCGACGTCGGCAATCCGGTACGAGTTGCCCGGCCGCGTCGAATCGGGTTCCCTCTCGAGGCGGAAAATGAAGTACGGGCTCGCGAGAATCGCCTCGAGCGCCTCGCGCACGCCGCTCTCGAAATTTCCTGCCCGTCCCGCCGCTCCCGCCCCTCCTGCCCCTTTCTCGTAGAACGGCATCAGCCGATCGACTTCGCCCGGCGTCAGCGGCCGGCGATACGCCTCGCCGCCAATCCGCGCGACGATCTGGCGCGCGCACGGCCGCTCCTCCGACGGCAGCGTCGGGCGGCAGCTGAAAATCTTCTGACGGCTCGGCGTCTCGGAAATCCCCGTCGCGCGATACGGGCCCTTGACGATGAAGTCCTTGACGTGAGGCAGCGTGGTGATCCCTGGACCGCCGGAGCCGCCGCCGGCAAACGACCAGTCGTGCGGACGAATCAGATCCTCGTAGGGGCCTTCCTGCCGCCGGACGAACGCCGCCGCGACCTTGTGCTCGCCGGCCTTCACGAGGATCGGTTCGGTTCGCATCGGCACCGCGCCGCGGCCATCGGCGCCGCCCGCAGGTCCTGTCTCGTACTCGATCAGGGCGACACGCTCGCCGTCGATCGAGACGTCGACGTCTTCGTAGCGCGCGCCCGATCCGGAGACGAGATCGACCTCGAACACGTACTCCGCATCGGCCGGGAACACGTGGGTCACGACGAGGCCGCCGCGCGTACCGTATGGCGCGCCTTCGACGTAATCCCAGGGATGCTGCGACGTGTAGATCGGCGCGGAATACGCGGTGTCGATCAGCGGGGCGTTGCGATCGCCGACGGCCATCCGCGCAATCGCGCTCGCTGCATTCAGGTATGCCTCGAGCAGCGTCGGCGACAGCGCCTGGGCATCCGCGATGTTGTCGAAGTTGGCGCTCTTGGTGTCCAGCGGCAACCAGCTGCCGGCGTCGATGTCGAGCGCGAGCAGGTCGTGAATCGAGCGCGCGTATTCCGGCCGATTCAGCCGCTGGAAGGTACGCGCACCCGGATTGGGTTTCGCCGCAGCGGCGGTGTCGATGTCACGCTCGAGCGCGGTGACCAGCGAGGATGTCACCGCGGCGTCGGGTCGCGCCGCACCAGGAGGTGGCATGAAGCCGGCCTGCAGCTTCCGAATGACCCGTTCGGCGACTTCGGCGCCCTGCGCCGCCTTTGCGACGTCGAAGCTGGCGAGCGAGAGGCCGCCGGTGCGTCTCGTGTCGTTATGGCACGTGACGCAGTACCGCTTCACCGTCGAGTTGTAGTCGACGGCGGGCGCCGCCTGGGCGTGCGAGCTGACGGGCGACGGTTTGACGGCGGCAGGCTTCGACGCGGCGGGTGCCGCCGGCGCCTGCTGCGCCGATCCGACGGCTCCGGAGAGGCCTGCGAGGAAAATCGCGCCGACGAAGAGCGGCCAGATCACACGAATCCCACGGTGGCTCACGCCGCAGATCCTACACGAATTCAGCGTGGTCGAAGCCGATCGAGTTGTCCCTAATTGTCTATGATTGCGCGCTTTAGCGTCCTGCCGCCGCTCGAGTGTGTGGGAGTGATGGGCCCATGGGCTTGGTCGGAAAGGCTCGCACCTTCCAAGCAAGCGAGACCCATCGGTCCTACCCTACCCACCCCATGGGCCTATTGGTCCTACACTCCACACATGCAGATCGTCGTTCTCGGCGCCGGGGCCATCGGCAGCGTATACGGGGCGAAACTCTCCACGGCGCACGACGTCACGCTCGTAACCCGGCCGGCGCACGCCGACGCGATTAACACGCACGGGTTGAAGGTCGTAGGAACCGAAAAGGCGACCTACCGACCCCGAGCAGCGACCGAGGTCGAGAGCCTGTCGCCCGACGCGCTCGTTCTGCTGACGACAAAAGTGTCCGACAGCGAAGCCGCGGTTCGACCCATCGCTCGCCTCGTCACCCCCGCGACGACCATCCTGTGCGTGCAGAACGGGCTTTACAGCGAAAACGTGGTGAAAGCGCTGGTCGGAGACCGGTGCCTGGTGCTTCGCGCGATCACCCACTTCGGCGCCATCTTCCGCACACCGGGCGTCGTCGAGCTCAAAGTGAGCGCATCCACGCGCATCGAGCAGAGCCCACGCAGCGCAGCCATTGCCGATGCCTTTACCAGATGCGGCCTCGACGGCCAGGTGACCGATCGGATCAAGGACGAAATGTGGCAGAAGCTCGTCGTCAACTGCGTGATCAACCCGATCAATGCGATCACGCGTGCCGAGGTGGGCGCGATCGCCGACGAACGGCTTCGCCCGCTGAAGCAGCTGATCGTCGACGAGTGCCGTCGCGTCGCGGCGCTCGACGGCGTGGAGCTCCCGGCGGACTTCGTCGATCGCATCGACCGCCAGTACGCGCCGTCCCGCAACCTCTCGTCGATGCAGCAGGACCTGCTGAAAGGGCGGCGCACGGAGATTGACTTTCTGAACGGCGGGGTCGTCAGCCTCGGCGCGCGGCACGGCGTCGCCTGCTCCGTGAATCAGGCGCTGACGATGATCATCAAAGCGATGGAGGGCCTGCCACCGACTGATCCGCCAGGGCCAGCTTCTCCATCATGACGCGAAACGCGCGATGGCCGGCGCGCGGGTCGTAGACGATCACCGGCATCAGCCGTCCGCTGATGCGATCGGGATTCGCGCGCGCGTACTCCATCAGCGTCCGGGCGAGTGGTTCCCGGTCGGTGGTCCGGCTGAAGCCGGACGCTCCCGCAGGCTCTTCGACGGTGCTCCCGCTCAACAGGTCGTTGAATGCCACCTTCCAGGGCTCGCCGCGCAGCAGCGCATCGACGACGGTTCCTTTGATCACGTTGTGCGAGAAGTTGAAGAAGAACGACAACGGCGAGTAGACGCCGTCGGTGGGACGATAGCGCTCGCACTCGGAGACGAGGTCGGTGCGGTACGCGAAGAAGCGATCGCGGAACGCGGCCCGCTCCGCCGCGCAGTCCGACAGCGACGTCGGCGCGAGGCCGAGGAACGCGCGGGCGTCGGGCGAGAGGCCGTTGACGATCGCTTCGACGATCGCGGCGCGGCCGTCGGCGTCCACGCCGGCGTCGCGAAGGCGCGCGTATTCCGCGATCAGCGTCGCGAGCGCGAAACAGAGCCACGGATAGTCGGCGATGTTGTCGTCGCGCATCTTGAGGGTGTCGCGTCCGTAGGTCGCTTCGAACCCGAAGCGGAGATGGCAGCCCATGCTCGACGCGTGGCCGATGGCCACCCTGACCTGGTGCGCGCGTCCGAGCGTCTTCACGCGCCGCAGCAGCCGGCCGTAGCCACGCTCCACTTCCTCGAAATGCGACGTCGCGATCAGGATCAGCGTCTCGGCATCGGTGACGAACGGCTGCCCGCTGCCGCCCGATCCCTGGAGCAGGCCGACCAGCTCCGCCAGCCGATCGAGGTTCGCGTCCGCGTCGCCCTCGTCCCAGATGCGGAGCGACAGCAGCTGCAGGACGTGAAAGTGGTAATAGTCGAGCAGCACCGCAAGCGCCGCCGCGTTCGTCGCGCCGCCGCCGCGGAACCGTGCGACGTAGTCGAGGACGTCAACGGGGATGATCTCCTCGCTGACGCGATCCGCCTTGCCGTCCCAGTCGTGGAGAACGTGGAACCCTTCCTGCCGGGTGCGGTGATCGAAGGTCGACAGAAAGGGCTCGAACGTGTTGCCGCGCACCTGCTCGCGCAGACGGGCGAGCGCCTTGCCGAAAGGCCGTGATCTCGCAAGGTCCGCGATGAGGTGCTGACGCCCGGAACCGGCAAGCGCCCGCTCGAGGGTTGCGCAGGCTTCGCTGAAGGCTGTCATGGCTGATGGCTAATGGCTGATCGAACAGGGATGATGGCGGATGAGGACCCGCACTTCAACCATGAACCATCAACCCTATGCCATCAGCCATCAGCGATCAGCCATTGACAGAGCGGCGCTAACGATTCGGGGCGCCGCTGCGATTCGGCGCTAACGATTCGGGGCGCCGCTATGATTCGGGGCGCCGCTACACTGCGCGGCGATCTGATCGATCGACGTCACCCGCACGCGCGCCAGATCGTCGTCGTCGATCTTCGTGCGGTCGCGATTCTTGAGCGTGCCGTCGTCGTCGTGGTCGTTCAGCGTCGATCGTTTCTCCTCGGTGCCGTTGATGCGGACTTCCCTGCCGACGAGCGGCTCGAGCACGTCCTTGTCGCCGGAAATCCGGTACGCCTGTGCAGCCTCACGCCTCTGTTCCGTGCCGACCGCGTCGCCCGCAGCGGCCGTAGAGGATCCGCTGGTCCCGACGCTGGTGCGCGAGTGGTTCACCTCGGTGAGGATGTATTCGCTTCCGAGGTCGCCCTTCTGCAGGCAGCCGGTCATGGTGACGGGCGGACGCGCCTGCTCATCGTTGCCGGTGGCGGTGCGATTTCCGTTTCGATCGCTGCAGGCAACCGCCGACAGCACGACGGCAAAGCCGCACGCCGTGACGGCGCCAGAGACAACTGTTCGATTCATCCGAACCTCCATCAGATTTCGAGAGCCCGGATGATGAGTGCACGCCGTGTGCCCATCGGGGAACCGCTGAGCGTCACGCATTCCAATGTCGAGACTGCAGATTCCTCGTCTCTACAGGGGCGGCTGAGGCTTGGGATGCAGTTCACCCTGATGACACGTGTAGCAGGTGATGCGGCCGAGGCGCGACGATCCGTCTTCCACCTTGTAGTCGGCGAAGAACTGCTGGTTGATGGCTTTCGTCATCTCGAGCATGCGGCGCGCAACCGCCTTTCTCGGGTTCGTTTCGCTGGCGAAATTGCCGCGCGCGTGACAGGTGCCGCACGACGCGCCGAGCGCCTGCGTCATGCGCTGCATCTCGGCTTCGAACTCCGGAACGGTCAAGCCGGTCAGCACCGTCACCGTTGGCGTGTCGACGAGCGCCGGCACAGCCGGAGGCTGGATCAAGGCGAACAGCGAAAGAAACGCAGCCGTTTTCATGGCGCCAGTATAGGATCGCGCTCATGGCCAGCTACGGGTTTCGCCTCAACGGACGCACCGTCGCGGCCGAGTCCTGGGACCCGGCGCAGCCGCTCCTCTACGTGCTGCGCAACACTTTCAATCTGCACGGCGTGAAGTTCGGATGCGGCCTGGGCCAGTGCGGCGCGTGCACCGTGATGATGGACGGCAAGGCGGTCCGCTCGTGTCAGACACGCATCGATCGCGTCGCCGGACATGCGGTCACGACGATCGAAGGCCTCGGCACGCCGACTGCGCCCGATCGCGTGCAGTCGGCGTTCATCGCCGAGCAGGCGGCGCAGTGCGGGTACTGCACCAACGGCATGATCATGACGGCGGCGGCGTTTCTCGCGCAGACATCGAAGCCGACGCCCGAACAGGCCAGGCAGAGCCTCGCCGGCAATCTGTGCCGCTGCGGCACCTACACGCGGATCGTGCGTGCCGTCGTGCGCGCGGCGCGCGCGTAAAGGAGGGCGTGATGATCGTCGATCGTCGTGACCTTCTGAAAGCCGGCGGCGCGCTGATCGTCAGCTTTGTGTTCCGCCCGGCTTCCGCCTTCGCGGCGCAGGAACAGATGCCGGCCAGCGGCAAGCCGATCGATCCGACCGAGGTCGACAGCTTTCTCGCGGTTCATGCCGACGGCACGGTCACGGTGTACACGGGCAAGGTCGACGTTGGCACGGGACTCCGCATCGCGGTCGCCCAGATGGCCGCCGAGGAGCTCGGCATCGCACCGGAACGGATCACGCTCGTCGACGGCGACACCGGCGTGTGTCCCGATCAAGGCGGCACCGGCGGCAGCACGGGTCTGACCCGCGGCGGCGCCGACGTGCGCCAGGCGGCGGCGACGGCGCGGCAGGCGCTGCTCGCACTCGCTGCGACGCGACTAAATCGTGCGGCGGCCGACTTGACGATCGCCGGCGGCGAAGTGCGTCCGATCGCGGGCGGCGCCGGGGTGCCCCTCGGATCGCTCATCGGCGACAGACGGCTGGCAATCAAGGTCGATCCCAAGGCGCCGCTGCGAGCGCCGGCGACCTACACGACGGTCGGTCAGCCGGTCGCCCGGCCGGACGTGCCGGCGAAATGCACCGGACGTCACGTGTACGTGCACGACTTCACGCTGCCTGGCATGCTCCACGCGCGCGTGATCCGGCCGCCCGCGATCGGCGCGACGCTCGTCTCCGTCGACGAATCGTCGGTCCGGACGATGCCCGGCGTGCGCGTGGTCCGCGTCGGCAGCTTCCTCGCGGTTGTCGCTGCTGACGAATGGGCTGCCGTTCGCGCCGCCGGCGCGCTCGCCGCCCGTTGGAGTGACGCGCAGACGTTGCCGGGCAGCGACGGCCTCGACCGGTGGACGCGCGCGGCGGCGATCGAACGCGACCAGGCGGTCGTCACGCGGGGCGACGCGCCCGCGGCCATCGCCGGCGCGGCCAGGACGTTGTCGGCGAGCTAC
Organism: Vicinamibacterales bacterium; assembly: GCA_035259385.1. GTDB lineage: Bacteria > Acidobacteriota > Vicinamibacteria > Vicinamibacterales > CAVVIG01 > QHWK01. Next base: position 7,506 of record DATFWL010000107.1, read on the forward strand.
TACTGGCCGTTCCAGAGTCACGCCTCGCTCGGCCCCTGCTGCGCCGTCGCCGACATCAGGGACGGCGGCGGCACGGTCTGGTCCTCGTCTCAAGGAACGCACGGCCTGCGTACGAACCTGTCGAAAGTGTTCGGCCTCGATCCCGCGAAGCTCCGCGTCGTGTTCCTCGACGGCTCGGGGTCGTACGGGACCAACGGCGGCGATCACGTTGCAGCCGACGCGGTGCTGATCTCGAAAACGATCGGGCAGCCGGTGCGCGTGCAATGGTCGCGGCAGGACGAGACGGGCTGGGATCCGAAGGGCCCGCAGCAGCTGCTCGATCTCCGCGCGGGCCTCGACGCGGATGGCGCGATTGTCGGCTGGGACACGCAGATGTGGCTGCCGTCCCAGACACCGGGCACACGCGCGCTCCTCGCGGCCGACGCCGCCGGGATCGGGCAGGATCACGGCCAGGGCGCCGGCGCGATCACGCAGAACGGCGATCCGCCGTACGCGGCGGCCAGCGCGCGCGTCCTGGTGCACTGGGTGAAAGAGACGCCGCTGCAGCTCTCCAACCTGCGCGCGCCCGGGAAGATCGCGAACGTGTTCGCGGTCGAGAGCTTCACCGACGAACTGGCGGCGGCGGCCAGCGTCGACGCGATACAGTTCCGCCTCGCGCGGCTGACCGATCCGCGGGCGATCGAGGTGATCAATCGCACTGCCGAACGCTTCGCGTGGAACGGGCGGCCGTCGCCGCGGCGCGGTGCCTCGAACGGCGGACGGCTGACAGGACGCGGCATCGCCTACATGCGCTACAAGCAGGCGGAGAACTACGTCGCGATCGCGATGGAGGTCACCGTCGATCCGCAGAGCGGCGCCATCGCGGTGTCGCGGGTTGTCTGCGCGCACGACTGCGGGCTGATCGTCAACCCGGACGCGTTGAAGAATCAGATCGAGGGCTGCATCCTGCAGACCCTGAGCCGCGCGCTGCACGAGGAAGTGACGTTCGATCGCGCGCGCGTCACCAGCGTCGACTGGGCGAGCTATCCGATTCTGCGCGCGACCGAGGCGCCGGACGTCGAGGTGATCCTGATCGATCGGCGCGACCAGCCGCTGCTCGGCGCGGGTGAAGCGGCTACCGCTCCAGTCGCGGCCGCGCTCGGCAACGCGGTGTTCGACGCAACCGGCGTACGGCTGAGAACGGTGCCGTTCACCGCCGAACGCGTCAAGGCGGCGCTCGCAGTCGGGACCGCCTGAAGGCCGGCGCGGCCCAACATCGAATCTGAGTAACGACGAAGGTCCGGGAATGAGCGGGGCGCGGTCAGTGGGTGAGACCGTAGACCAGGTAGTTCACACCGAGCTTGTACGCCTCGTTGGTGTCATCGATCGGACGGAGGCCGGTACCCGACCACTCCCAGTACTGCGAGATGTCCGTGTTGTAGTTGACGATCATCATCAGCCGCTTCTTCGGATCGTTGTCCTCGTAGACGCCGCGGAAGATCGGGTGCCCCGCGTTGTAGGCCTGCGGCACGATCTCGAGGTCGTTGATCTCGAAGAACGAATGAAAGATCGGATGCGAGGCCTGCATCGGGTAGAAGCGGACGTCGGGCAGGACGCGTTTCATGTTGGCTTCGAACGGATCCCAGCCAGGGCTGCCGAAGTCGCCGTACTGCTTGAAGTCGTCGACGATCACGAAGCCGCCTTTCTGCAGGTAGGCGCGCAGCGCCGCGGCCTCGCGATCGCTCAACTCCCACCAGCTGACTTCGATGATGTAGGCGACCGGATACCTGAACAGCTCCGGATCGTCGAGCGTGACCGTATTGATCGACTCCTGTGCGCCGAGGAAGCTCACCTCGTTCATGATGCGCATCAGGTTCTGCTCGGCCATCGGGTAACCGTGCGCCCATGCCGGCAGGCCCCGGTACCAGTAGCCGCCGGGACCGGTCTCATACCGAACGCGGAGAAATGTAAAGCGGCCGTCGTAGGCGACGTTGGCGCCGGGAATGAATCCCCGCACGCGCGGCCCGCCGAACCCGAAGCCGCCGAAGCGGTCTTGCGCGAGGAGGCTGCCCGCCACCAGCGCGATGAGCACCGCGACGAACGCGACCGTGCGGCGCGTCAGTAGCCCAGGCGTAACATCCCGTCCTTCGCGCCGTTCACGGTCCCCGCGGTGAGCCACTCCAGCGACGCACGGAAGAGCAGCAGCCGGTTCTTCTCCCACATCGCGTTGTGCGACGAGCATGCCAGATCGACGAACACTTTCTGCGGCGCGGCGAGATCGGCGTAGAACTCGCGCACCCGATCCGGCGATACCTGTTTGTCGTGCTGGCCGGCGACCATCAGCGTCGGCGTCTGCATCTTCCCGACCATTCCGCCGTTGAAGCCCCACGTCGCGGTCTGCGGTGCGCGACGGACGCCGCTGCCCCACGTCGCGCCCACCGGATCCGACGCCAGCATCTGCGACCACACCGCGTCGCCGACCGTCGGCTCGTACTGCGCCGGGCAACCGACCTGCCGATCCCAGTTCGCGTAGAACTCTTCGCGCGACTGCGTGTTCATTGGGACGCCGTCGGGCGGCATTTTGGCCGGCGGCGCCGCGGCGGCGCTGCGGTTGTAGGCAGGTGCGAGCAGCACCAGTCTCTGGACTTTCTCCGGATGCTGCGCCGCATAGCCGCCCGCGCGCGGTCCGCCGAGCGACCACGCGAGCAGGCTCACGCGTTCCACGCGGCGCAGCGCGCGGATGTAGTCGACGACGCCGTCGATGTCGTTCCAGTCGGAGGCAATCGTCGTCAGCGCGTGGCCGTAGCTGGTCGCGCACGGCGTCTTCACGAACCCCGCCTGCCGATCCTTCGCGAGGTTGCACGGATCGTTCATCGCCGCCGGGCGGAACGACCGGCCGTAGCCGGTGGTGTCCATCGCGAACGTGTCGAAGCCGGCGCGCGCGAGGAAGGCCATCCAGCTGTACTCCGGCTGCGGCACGTCGAAGGCGACCTCAGCCGGTGTCCCGGCGCCGTGGACGAACAGCGCCACCCGATCGCCGACGCCGCCGCGCAGCGCCGCGCCCGCGAGCACGCGCTCCCGCGCGTAGATCGGCACCTCCTGCCCGGCGATCGCGGGGACCGAGGACTTCACGCGCACGTAATGATCGATCGTCAGCACGCGATCGCCGTCGTCGCCGGCGGCCACGACGCCGAGCGCCAGCACCGCCGCCGCAAAAGCCAGTTGACGCATAGGCGCGTATCTTATAATGCGCTCCCGTCGCTCGGCTAAAGCCTTCGCGCGACGACTGATGCGCTTCAGCCGGGCGGCCCCGCTCACGTCAGTCATAAAGGAGTCTTCATGCGATATGCACGGTACGTGCTCGCCGCCGCGCTGATGGTTGCGCCGGTGGTCGCGCAGGACGTCCAGCCGACCAACGACGCGCCGAATCAATTCAATACCGTCAAGGATTACTTCAAGCTGCCCGCCGGCCGCACCTGGGGATCGACGAGCGCGGTCGACATCGACAAGGATGGCAAGTCGATCTGGGTTGCCGAACGCTGCGGGCAGAACAGCTGCCTCGATCGGACGACCGGCAAGATGATGGACGTGCCGACGGTGATGAAGTTCGACGCCAACGGCACGCTGGTGAAGAGCCTCGCCGCCGGCATGCTGATCTTCCCGCACGGCATCCACGTCGATCGCGACGGCAACATATGGGTGACCGACGGCCAGGACAACGCGCCGCTGCCGGAGCGCGGCGCGGGCGGTGGTGGCGGCGGACGCGCGCGCGGCGAAGCGCCGAGCGGCCCGATCGGTCCGCGCCCGGGCGCCACGACCGGCAACCAGGTGTTCAAGTTCAGCCCGGACGGCAAGGTCCTGCTGACGCTCGGCAAGCCGGGCGGCGCGGCGGCGCCGGACTATTTCTATCAGCCCAATGACGTCGTGACCGCGCCCAACGGCGATATCTTCGTGTCCGAGGGACACGGCGCCGGCAACAACCGGATCCTGAAGTTCGACAAGAGCGGCAAATTCATCAAGGAGTGGGGCAAACTCGGGACCGGACCGGGAGAATTCGATCAGCCGCACGCGCTTGCCTTCGACGGCCAGGGGCGTCTCTTCGTCGGCGATCGCAACAACAACCGCGTGCAGGTGTTCGACCAGGACGGCAAGTACGTCACCGAGTACAAGCAGTTCAGCCGCCCGAGCGGCATCTTCATCAAGGGCGACACCCTCTATGTCGCCGACTCCGAGTCCGAGTCGGTGTCGCAGAATCACAACGGCTGGCATCGCGGCATCCGCTGGGGATCGATCAAGGACGGCAAGATCCTGGGCTTCATCCCTGACCCTGAGACGCGGACGCGCGCGGCCGACAACTTCATCGGCACGAGCGCGGCCGAAGGCGTCGCCGTCGATGCCGCAGGCAACATCTACGGCGCGGAAGTCGGGCCGAAAGCGGTCAAGAAGTACGTGAAGAAGTGACCTGTCAATGGCTGATGGCTATGGCGGATGGTTGATGGCTATGGCCGGATGGTCGATGGCACCTACGCCCTTAGCCATTGCCTTTAGCCATTCGCCATAGTCATCAGCCATCAGCCCTCAGCCATGACGAGCATCAGATGGAGGTGGCGATGAGACTACGAGCCATCGGCGTGGTGGTGATTGCGGCATCTGCGGGGCTCTTCGCGCAGGCGCCGACCAACGACCTCCCGAATCCGTATCAGACTGTCGCGGACTACTTCAAGTTCCCCGCAGGGCGCACGTGGGGATCGACGAGCGCCGTCGACATCGACAAGGACGGCACCTCGATCTGGGTCGCCGAGCGGTGCGGTGTGAACAGCTGCGCCGATCCGGCGACCGGAAAGATGTCGCCGCTCGACCCGGTGCTGAAATTCGACGCGTCGGGCAAGCTCGTGAAGAGCTTCGGCGCCGGGATGATCGCGTTCGCCCACGGTATCTACGTCGATCGCGACGGCAACGTCTGGGTGACTGACGCGAACGACAATCGTCCGCGGCCGGCTCGCGGCGCTCCGCCCGGCACGCCCGCCCCGCCGGCGCCCGACAAACTCGTCGGCCATCAGGTGATCAAGTTCAGTCCCGAGGGCAAGGTGCTGCTGACGATCGGCAAGGCAGGCGTCGCCGGCAGTCCGCCCGAGGCGCTCACCGAGCCGAACGATGTCGTCACCGCGCCGAACGGCGACATCTTCGTCGCCGAGGGACATTCGGGCCAGAACAACAACGCATCGCCCGACACCGTCGCGCGGATCTCGAAGTTCACCAAGGACGGGAAGTTCGTCAAGTCATGGGGGAAGCTGGGCAGCGCGCCGGGCGAGTTCCGCACGCCGCACAGCCTCGCCATCGATTCGCGCGGCCGCCTGTTCGTCGCCGACCGCGGCAACGTGCGGCTGCAGATCTTCGATCAGGACGGCAAGTTCCTCCAGGAAACGAAGGCGTTCAGCCGGTTGAGCGGGCTCTTCATCACCAAGGACGACACACTCTACGGGGCCGACTCGGAGTCGAGCCCGACCTCGCACCCAGGCAACTGGAAGCGCGGCATCCGGATCGGCAGCGCGAAGGATCTGACGGTGAAATACCTGATTCCCGATCCCGAGAATCCCGATCCCGCAAAGACAACCGCGGGGACGAGTGCTGCGGAAGGCGTCGCCGTCGACGCGCAGGGCAACGTCTACGGCGCGGAGGTCGGACCGAAGGCGGTCAAGAAATATACGAAGAGATCCGGCACCTGAAGATCTTGACGGTGGCGGGAGTGGAAGGCTGAAGGGTCAGCCTTCCACTCTTTCCTTCCACTCTTCTTCAGCGGCCGCTATTCCTGACAGGAGGGCGCGATGATCTTGCCGCCGGTCACGCGCAGCGTCGGCGCGTTCATGAGCGCGTTCGCATCGCTTCCGGTCGTTGTCGCGGGCGCGGCGCTACTCTGACCTTCAAGCGTACCGGTGAGCTCCAGCTTCTTACCAACGTGTGGCGTCAGCGCAGTTGGATTGGCGACCAGCTTATAGGTCTGTCCACTCCCGCTCGATTTCGTGTCGGTACTTCCCGTCGTTCCAGCAGTCGTGCCGCCGGTCGTTCCCGTGGTGCCCGCTGTGCCGGCCGCGCTGGCCGACCCGGTCGAGGTCGTGGCGTTCGTGAGGATGTAATTTGGCCCTGCCCCTGTATCGCCTGCCGACGCTGCGGGCGGCGTGGTCGGCGCGGCCGCTGTCGAGCTCGGGGCCCCGCTCGATGGCGCCTCCTTCAGACATCCAGTGATCGTGACGGTCTTCTCGCTGCTCGGCGCAGTGCTCGGTGGCGCAGGCGTTTGTGGTGAAGGCGGTTGTGATGCCGGCGGTTGTGCTGTCGGCGGTTGTGACGTCGGTGGTTGTGATGTCGGTGGTTGTGATGTGGGCGGCTGTGATGCCGGCGGCTGGGCACTGATCACAACGGTCGCACACGCCGCGATCGCGGCACACAAGCTCGTCTTAATTGTTCTGTTCATGCAGCCTCCTGCACCGACCGCGTGCAACCGTGAGGCCGCTCCATATGGTCCCGCTGACGCTGCGGACACGCGTCACTCGACGCATGCGCCGATTCGCAGCGCGCGCGGCGGCAGGATCGATGTCGGCCGGGAAAAGCTCGGGCCCGCGACCACCGCGTCCGCGCGTCGGCGGCGTTGCTCTTCGTCACGTTTGAACAGATCGAGGAAGCCGCTGACGCGCCGGTGAAGCGGCAGCGCGATGTCGCGCTCGACACGGACTCGCGCACGTGATCGCGTCCTGCGATTCGGCATTCACGTGATCGCGGAGGCGCGTCGGCTGCACTCGCGACGATCGCGCGGCGGGTCGTGCACGAGCAGCTGCCGCACCGGCGGCGGTCGTGCACGACGCCGCTGCCGAATCGGCGGCGGCCGCGTCGCACTGTCAATCCCACCAACGATGTAGCGTTGTCTGCCGCGCGGTGGACTTTCTCCATCCATTAGCGAGAGTTCTCTCGAACGGAACCGGACGCGTGCAATCTTTCACAAGATCTCCGTATTTCTCGCGATCACGACGTTTATACTGAGCCTCCCCGTCCTACCATGAGCGCTCGTTCCGCTGCCCTGCGCAGTCTGTTGATCCGGCATGTCGTACGCGCAGGCGCTGTACTCGTCGTCGTGTCGCTGATCGTGTTCGCCGTCACGGCGCTCGCCCCCGGCGATGCGTTCGGCGAAGCGAGGCTCGAGCGGACCTTGTCTCCCGACGCGATCGCCGCGCGGCGCCACGCCGAGGGACTCGATCGACCGTTTCTCGTCCGCTATGCCTCGTGGCTGCAGTCGGCCGCGCACGGCGATCTCGGACGATCGATTGCGTATCGCGCGCCAATCGCTCCGCTGGTGGCGCAGCGCGCGATCAATTCGCTGATCCTCGTCGCGGCGGCGCTCGCCGTCACCTGGACGGTGGTGCTCCCGCTCGGCGTCTGGACGGCCGCGCGCGATCGCTCGGCGGACGGCCGCATCGTCGCCGCCGGCGCCACCGCGCTGGTCGCCGTTCCCGATCTGCTGATCGCCATCGCGCTGGTCGTCGTCGCGGCGCAGTCGGGCGTGCTGCCGACCGGAGGTCTGCGCGCCGCCGGCGCAGCGGACGCGACCGGCGGCGCCGCGATCCTCGATCGCCTCCGCCATTCGCTGATGCCGGTGCTGGCGCTGACGTTGATCGCCGCACCGCCGCTGGTGCGCCACGTCCGCGCGAGCGTGCTCGACGCGCTCGCCGCGCCGTACATGCTCGCCGCCGCCGCGCGCGGGATTCCGTACCGCCGGCGGCTGTGGCGATCCGCCCTTCGCGCGGCCGCCAACCCGCTCGTGTCGCTGTTCGGGCTGTCGTTCGCGGCGCTCTTCAGCGCGTCGATGATGGTGGAAGTCGTCATGAGCTGGCCGGGGCTTGGTCCGCTGCTGCTCGACGCGGTGCGAAATCGCGACGAGCAGTTGATCCTCGCCGGCGTGATGCTCGCCACCGTGCTGTTGCTCGTCGGCAACGGGTGCGCCGACATCCTGCTTCGTTCGATCGATCCGCGGATTTCGGTGTGACGAGCGGCGTTCGACCGGCGATCGGCGTCGCGGTGGTGTACCTGGTCGTCCTCTCGGCGCCCTTCGTGGCCCCGTACGATCCGACGACCCAGCACCGCGAGCACCCGCTCGCGCCGCCGACCGGCATCCACGTCGTCGATCCGGACGGGCGCGTCCATCTTCGACCGTTCGTCCTCGCGGCCGGCAGCGACGGCGTACCGCGCGCGTATCCGCTCCGCTTCTTCACGCACCCATCCGAGGACGGAGACGATGACGCGACGCGGTCGCTCCACCTCTTCGCGGTCGATCCGCCTGCGGCGATTTTCCTGTTCGGCACCGACACGCTCGGCCGCGATCAGTTCTCGCGGCTGCTCTACGGCGGCCGCATCTCGCTCGGCGCCGGCCTGCTCGCGGCCGCGCTCGCGCTGAGCGTCGGCCTGCTGTTCGGATGCGTCGCCGGCTTCTTCGGCGGCTGGATCGACACCGCGATCATGGGCGCATCGGACGTCTTCATGGCGCTGCCGTGGCTGTATCTGCTGCTGGCGATCCGCGCGGCGCTGCCGCTCGCCGTCGATCCGGGCGGCGCGCTCCTCGCGATCGTGCTCGTGATCGGCATCGCCGGATGGGCGCGGCCGGCGCGGTTGGTGCGCGGCGTGGTGCTGAGCGTCCGCACGCGTGATTTCGTCGCCGCCGCGGCGGCATCCGGAGCGTCGCCCGCGCGGGTGCTGCGATCGCACGTCGTCCCCGAAGCCTTCAGCGTCGCGCTCACGCAGGCGAGCATTCTGATCCCGCAGTACACGCTCGCCGAGATCACGCTGTCGTTCTTCGGCATCGGGATCGGTGAGCCGACACCGAGCTGGGGAACGATGATCGGCGCGATGCTCCGCCAGGAGCTCAGCGTGGCGCACTGGTGGCTGGCGGCGCCGGCGGCCGCGCTGGTCTGCGTGTCGCTGCTCTATCACGCCACCGCCGACGCGCTTCAGCGCCGTTCGCTTGCGATCGGAGCGGCGCGATGACGCGCTGGACGCTCGCGTTCGCGTTCGCGGTCGCTGCCGCCGCCACCTCGGCGGCGGGGTTCCGCACGGTCGAGGTCCAGTCACACGATGCCGTCGATCCGATGATCGTCGACGGCGACGTCGGGCGTGCCGGCGGCACGCTCGTGATCGCCGCGCGCGCCGAGCCGAAGACGTTCAACCCGGTCGCCGCGCTCGACTCGCCGTCGCGCGACGTGATCTGGCGGATGCAGGCCGACCTGATCCACATCAACCGCCAGACGCAGCGCACGGAGCCGGCGCTCGCGCGCTCGTGGACGGTGTCGTCCGACGGCCTGCACTACGTCCTGAGCCTTCGCCGCGGCGTCCGCTTCTCGGACGGCCATCCATTCGACGCCGACGATGTCGTGTTCAGCTTTGCGGCGTACCTGGACGAGCGGCTGCACTCGCCACAGCGCGACCTGCTGCTGATCGACGGCAAGCCGATCGCGGTTCGGAAGATCGACAGCGACACGATCGGCGTCGATCTGCCGGCGCCGTACGCCGGCGCCGAGCGGCTGTTCGACAGCCTGGCGATGCTGCCGCGCCATCGCCTCGAGACGACCTGGAAGGCCGGATCGCTCGGCGACGCGTGGGGCATCGGCGCGCGCCCCGACGACATCGCCGGTCTCGGGCCGTTCCGCCTCGAACGGGTCCGCCCCGGTGAAGAAATCGTGCTCGCCCGCAATCCGAACTACTGGAAGCAGGATCGCGCGCACAACCCGCTGCCGTACCTGGCGCGGCTGACCTTCGCCGTCGTACCCTCGGAAGAGGCACAGGTGATCCGGCTGCGCGCCGGCGAGCTCGACGTGTTGAACCGCGTCGGCTCGCAGCATGCGACGACGCTCGACCGCGATCAATCCGCGGGGCCGTACCAGCTGCACGATCTCGGGCCGGGCCTCGAATACCACTTCCTGTTCTTCAACCAGAACGATCCGGCGCCGGGCGCCGCGCGCGCGAAGCAGGCCTGGTTCGGCGACGAGCGCTTCAGGCGGGCGATCTCGCTCGCGATCGATCGCGCGAGCCTGGTGCGGCTCGCCTACAGCGGCCGCGCGACACCGATCTGGGGTCACGTGACGCCAGGCAACCGGCTGTGGGCGAACACCGCCATCGAGCGGCCGCCGGCGTCGCCGCCGGCCGCGCTCGCGCTGCTCGCCGAGGCCGGGTTCAAACGCAACGCCGCCGGCACCCTCACCGACGCGCGCGGCAGCGCCATTTCGTTTTCGATCCTGGTCGCGGCCGGCAACGCGGCGCTGACCGACATGGCGGCGATCATCCAGGACGATCTGCGGAAGGTCGGCATCGCCGTCCAGGTCGCGCCGCTCGACTTCGCGGCGGTGCTCGCGCGCGTCCTCGAGTCGCACGACTACGAGGCCTGTCTGCTGCGTCTGGTGGACGGCGACGTCGATCCGAATCCTGAAATGAACGTCTGGCTGTCGAGCGGCCCGACGCACCTGTGGCGGCCGGGCCAGACCACGCCGGCGACGCCGTGGGAAGCCGAGATCGATCGCCTGATGCGGCAGCAGATGACGACGCTGGACGCCGCCGCCCGCAAGCGTCTCTACGATCGCGTGCAGGCGATCGTCGCCGAGAAGCTGCCGCTGGTCCCGCTGGTCAGTCCCAACGTCATCGTCGCGGCGAAGCGCGGACTCGGGAATTTCCGTCCCGCGGTGCTGGATCACTACACCTTGTGGAATGCCGAGCAGTTGTTCTGGCGCGCCGCGGAGGCAGGCCGGTGACGTGGAAGGCTCTCGACGAGGGCGCGGCCGACGCGGTACTGGTGCGCAGCTGTCTCGACGGCGATCCGGCGGCATGGTCGGCCGTGATGAGCAAGTACAAGCGGCTGATCTACTCGATTCCGATCAAGTACGGCGCGCAGCCGGAGGACGCGGCGGACATCTTCCAGGCGGTGTGCACCGCGCTGATCGCGGAGCTGCCGCGGCTGCGCCGGCACGAGGCGCTGCGGCCGTGGCTGATCCGCGTCACCCGCCACAAGACGCTGCAGTGGAAGCTGCGGGCGCGGCGCGAGTCGCAGTGGCCCCAGGACACCGCCGCCCACGACGTCGCCAGCGCCGATGACAACGGTGAAGATCGGCTCGAGCAGGTCCAGCGCGAGCAATGCCTGCGCGAGGCAATCGCCGACCTGCCCGAGCGCTGCCGTGAGCTGGTGCGCCTGCTGTTCTACGAGCAGCCGCCGCTGCCGTACGACGAAGTGGCGCGGCGGCTGGGCCTCGCCACCGGGTCGATCGGCTTCATCCGCGGGCGCTGCCTGAAAAAACTGCGCGCCAACCTCAAGGCGTCCGGATTCTGACGTGGCCGCCATCGATCAGACCGCCAGCGGCCGCCTCTTCGAGCGGGTCACGAGAGCGCCGCAGCCGCTCGCGGCGGTGAAGCGTCTCGGCGTCCGCGGCAGCCCCGAACTGGTGATTCAGCTCGCCGACGAAGTGCCGCGGCGGGCGCGATCGAGCCTGGAGGAGGCCCGGCGGCTGGCACGCGCCGCGTCGTGGCTCGCGCAACGGGTCGGCGATCCGCACGCGCGCGCGCGCGCGCTGCGCGCGCAGGGACACATCCAGTCGCTCGGCGGCCGCTACCGCGCCGCGCTCGCGCGCTATGCGGAGGCGGCGCGGACCTTCACGTCGATCGGCGCGGAAATCGAGGTGGCGATCACCGACAGCGGATCGCTGCAGCCGCTCATCTACTGCGGCGAGTACGAGGAGGCCTTCGCGCGCGCCGCGCGGGCGCGGACCGTCTTCGAGCGGCACGGCGACCAGCGGCGCCTGGCGCGCCTCGAGAGCAATGCCGGCAACATCTACTTCCGGCAGGACCGGTTCGAAGAGGCGCTCGTCTGCTATCAGAGCTCGCTGGCCGGCCTGCGCGAGTCGGGGCCGCCGGCCGACGTCGCGGTTGCGCTGCGCAACCTGGCCACGTGCCTGATCAGCCTGTCGCGGTTCGACGAAGCGCTGCGCGTCTACGAGGACGCGCGCGAGTACTGCGAACGCGAACAGATGCCGTTGATGCAGGCGGAGGCCGACTACAACATCGGCTATCTGTACTTCGTCCGCGGCGACTACCAGCGGGCGCTCGATCTGTATGCGGCCGCGCGCGAGATCTGTGCGCGCGTCGGCGATCGCTATCACCATGCGTTGTGCGACCTCGACGAAGCCGAGCTCAATCTCGAGCTCAACGACTTTCCGGCGGCCGTGCAGATGGCGCGGCGAGCCGTCGCCACGTTCCGCAGGCTGCGGCTGCAATACGAGCGTGGCAAGGGCAAGGTGTTCCTCGCCATCGCCTCGGGACAGCTCGGCGACACGCACGCATCGCAGCGCACGTTCGCGCGCGCGCGATCGCTGTTCGTGCGCGAGCAGAACCGCGCCTGGCCGTCGCTGATCGATCTGTATCAGGCGGCAGTCTTTCTCAAGATGGGCCACCCGGCCGAGGCGCGCCGGCTCGCGGCAGAGGCCCGGCGGACGTTCACACGCCTGTCGATGCCGGCCAAAGCGGCCCTCGCCGACGTGCTGATGGCGCGCATCGCGCTCGACTCCGGGCATCGCGCGCGCGCGCTGGCGCTCAGTCTGTCGGCCGTCCGCCGCGTGGACGCGGTGCAGGCGCCGGCGGTGGGCTGGCAGGCGGCGCTGATGCTGGGCGCCACGCACGAAGCGCTCGGCCACACCGCCGACGCCTACGCCGCCTATCGGAGCGCGCGGCGCCTCCTCGAGGAGCTGCGCAGCCATTTGCGCGGCGACGAGCTGAAGATCACCTTCCTCTCCGACAAGCTCGCCGTCTACGAAGGGCTCGTCACGATGGCCCTCGAGGACGAGGCGTCGCTGTCGCGCGCGGACACGGCGCTCACGTACATCGAAGAGGCGAAGTCGCGCAGCTTCGCCGATCTGATCGCGTTTCGCGCCACCGAACTGCCGGCGCGCGAACCCGGCGGCGAGCGCGCGGCCGCCGGCGTCCGCGAAGCGCGGCAACAGCTGCACGGCTACGACCACCAGATCGAACGCGAGACCACCGGCCAGCGAAACGTCGACCTGGCGCGGCTCGCGCGTCTGCGCAAGGACGCGAGCCTGCGCGAGGCGCAGCTCGCCGATCGTCTGCGCGCGCTGCAGACCGTCGACGCCGAGCTGGCCGACCTCCACGGCGTGGGCGAGATCGACGTCGCCGCGATCCGCGCCGCGCTGCCGCCCGGCGTGCAGATCCTCGAGTACTTCATCGGCCGCGGCACCATCCGCGCGTGCATCGTCAGCCGCGATCAGATCGAGATCCGCGACATCGGGACCGAGGGCGCGGTCGCCGGCATCGTGCACCTGCTGCGGTTCCAGCTCGGAAAGTTCCGGCTCCACACCGACTACCTGCGCACCTTCGGCCGCGTGCTCACCGATGCGACGACGAGCCATCTCGAGCGGCTGCATCGGCTGCTGATCGCGCCGGTGCGGCCGCTGTTGACCGGCCGTCATCTCGTCGTGATCCCGCACGGCGTGCTGCACTACGTCCCGTTCCACGCGCTGCAGGAGGACGGCGTCGCGCTGATCGATCAATTCGCGATGTCGTACGCGCCGAGCGCGCGCGTCCATTACCTCTGTTCGAAGCGTCCGCGGGCGGCGCTCGATCGCAGCCTCGTGCTCGGCGTCGGCGACACGCTCGCCCCGCTCATCTCGCGCGAGGTGAAGCACGTGGCGTCGGTGCTGCCCAATGTGCAGGTCGGCCTCGCCGCCGACGCGACGTCGGCGCACCTGCGCAGCGAGGCCGCTGCACGCTCGCGCGTGGTTCACATCGCCACGCACGGGTTCTTCAGGCGCGAGCAGCCGATGCTGTCGGCGATACGGCTGAGCGACGGCGATCTCACCGTTGCCGACGTCTATCGCCTGCGCCTCTCGGCGGATCTCGTGACGCTGAGCGGATGCGGCACCGGGCTGAACGTCGTGTCGGGCGGCGACGAGCTCGTCGGCTTGACGCGCGGCTTCCTGCACGCCGGCGCGCGCGCCGTGATGGTGAGCCTGTGGGATGTCCACGACGAGAGCGCGGCTGAGTTCATGGGAGAGTTCTACCGGCGATACGTCCGGGGTGGCGGACCGGCGGCGGCGCTCGCCGGGGCCATGAAGGCGGCTCGGCAGGAACGGCCGCACCCTTATTACTGGGCGCCCTTTGGTTTGGTCGGTGATGCGTCGCTTTGAGAAATAAGATGACAATTTTCTCAACTCAGCCTATATTTCTGCTCCCACTGCCGAGTCTGTATCTGGCGTGGCGAGGTGTCTCTCGCTCGCGATACGACCGGAGAGGAATCGATGCTTCACGCTGACGCCGCGACCTGCGCTGATTTCGTTCGCGGGCTCCTGCCACAGGATGCCCGGGATGCGCTGGCGCGCCATATCGCCGTCTGCCCGACCTGCGCAGGAACCGTCGACTGGCTGCGCGCAGTCACCGCGATGGCCGCGGCAGACGGCCAGTACGAGCCGCCGCCGCACGTGTTGCGCAGGGCGCGCGCCGTCTTTGCGCTCGAACGCCCGCGGCTCATCCGCGCGCTGCCGCGGCTGGTCGGCAAACTGATGTTCGACAGCCTGACGGAGCCAGCGATGGCTGGCGTCCGCGGGCCGGCGGCCGCGAGCCGGCAGGCCGTCTTCGAGGCTGGCGACTACGCCGTCGACATCACCGTCGATCAGGCCGGGGGGTCTGGCCGCGCGATGCTCGTCGGCCAGGTCATGAGCCGGGTCGCACCGATCGCCCCGATCACGGCGGCCCCGGTCCTGCTCACGGCCGGAGAAACCGTCGTGGCGCGCACGGTCTGCGATCGATTCGGCGAATTCCTGATCGAGTACGAGACGCAGCCTCGGTTGCAGCTCCACGTCGTCGTCGACGCCGGCAAGCGGCGCCTCGAGATGCCGCTCGACGCCGATACAGTCGTGACCCGGCGCTCGGTCGGCGAACGAGCCAAGCGGTTCCGCCGCGCGCGCCGACGCCGATGATCAGACGAGTCTTGATCCTGTCGGGGACAAGGGGTCGGTCATGATCAGGTCGGGCGCAGGCGTTCTAGCCTGCGCGCTTGTCGCGCTCGTGCTGACGGTCACGTCCGCACACGCGCGGCCGTCAGGTTTGCCGTGGGTCGATTCGCAGCAGACGACTGGAAGCAGTTCTGGCCCTTCGTCCGGACCTGGACCGTCGAGCGGGCCGGGGCCGTCAGGAGCTACCGGCAGCGCGTCCAGCGGACCAGGAGGCAGTTCGCCAGGCGGTCCGGGCTACGCAGCCGAAGTACCGGCACAACCTGCAGATCCTTCGTCGGCCCCGGCTCCGACCCCGTCGGCGCCTGCGCCCGATCCCGCCGTCCAGAGCGCCGCTCCGGCCGCGCCACCGGCGCCCGCACCTGCGGAACCAACACCGACGCCTGCGTCTGGAACAGATCCGTCTGCACCGCCCCCTGAGCCGGCGCCGCAAACGGCGTCCTCTTCGGCCAGCCCGGGCGCTGCGTCAGGGACCGACCCGTGGACGACGGGTGGCAGCGATTCGACCACTCAGAGTGCCCCTCCGGCGCCGGGCCCGCCGGCCACCAATCAGCCGTCGGCGCCCGCTGGACCGCCACCGAGCGGCCCACGATTCCTCGTGCGGGCGCGCGCGGCGGTCATCGACGACGTGATCAGTCGTCACCGGCTGGTCTCAATCGCCACGGTTCACGAAACGCCGGCCACCGATCCGGCTCTGACCGAGAGAATCGTGCTCATTGCAGGGCCGAGCGACATGTCCGCCGACGCCATCGACGCGGAGATGGATCAGGATCCGGACGTCCTCGGCTGCGAAAAGGATCGATCGCTCGCGGTGCCTGAAGTAGCCGGCGCGGCAACCGGGACTTCCGCCGATGCCGTAGCACAGACGCTGCCGGCGCGGACCGTCGTCACGTACTTCGGCAGCGATGCGCCGAGCAATTACGTGTCCCAGCCAGGCACAGTTCTGATCAGCCTCGGATCGGTGCAGGGCACCTACACAGGTGCCGGCACCGTGGCAGTCATCGATACGGGCGTCGACGCCACGCACCCGCTGCTGGCAGGCTCCGTTACGCCGGGCTACGACTTCACGCGCGAACAGGCGGGGCCGGCAACCGACGTCGCGGATCTCGATCAATCGACCGCTGCGATCCTCGAGCAGTCGACGGCCGCCATTCTCGAGCAGAACCAGGTTGTCGTCGTGAACCAATCGACCGCTGCCATTCTCGAACAGTCTACGGCCGCCATTCTCGAAGGTCTTCCGGCGCTGCCTGCCGCGTTCGGCCATGGGACGATGGTTGCCGGGCTCGTGCATCTGACCGCGCCGACGGCTACGATTCTGCCGCTCAAGGCGTTCTCCGCCGACGGGACGTCGACGGTTGCCACCGTCGTGAGAGCGATTTATTACGCCGTTGACCAGGGCGCCCGGGTCATCAACATGAGCTTCAGCCTCGCCGATGCGTCGCCGGAGTTGATGAAGGCTATCAACTACGCGACCAATCGGCGCGTCACGTGCGTGGCGGCGTCGGGCAACCAGGGACTCGAAACGGTGGTCTATCCGGCCGCCTATCGCAACGTGCTCGCGGTGGCGTCCTCGAGCAATACCGACCAGCGGAGCACCTTCTCGAACTTCGGCGATGCGGACGTTACGCTTGCCGCACCGGGTGAAGCGGTGATCACCACCTACCCCGGGGGCCACTACGCCAGCGCGACCGGGACGTCGTTCAGCGCCGCCTGGGTGTCAGGCGCGGTTGCCCTTCTCTTTCAAGAGGATGCGACGATGACGCCTCGCGATGCGCTGGACAGCCTGTCGCACGCGGATAAAGTGACGCCGCGCCTCGGCTACGGACGGTTGGATTTGCAAAGGGCAATCACGAAAGATCGCCAGTAAGCCATATATTTTTTGGCTCGCATCGCGCCCTGTATACGGGACGCGATGGATAGCAAGTCCGCCCGATTTCCCCGTGCTGTGTTTCCCGCCGGCGTCCGTGAGACGCGCTCACTCCCTTATTGGGGGGAGCGCGTCCACCCCGCCCAGCCCTCGTTGCTGCTGTATTCGGGCAATCAGGATGTGTCGTGGGGAGCACAGGTGGTCCGTTCCAGTCTGGCGCAGGCGCTCACGACGCGGTTTCGAGTCGTGGTGGCCGGCGATGTCCAGGGCGTGTCCGCTCTTGGAGGGCCTTCCCCCATCCAGACGATTTCCCTCCCTCCAATCGGCTCGCCGAACGCGGAACGAGATCGACGGAAAATCCTCGCCAGCGCGTGTGCCACGCTCCAGCCCCGGGTGATCCTCGTCGAGCAGTACCCCTTCGGGGACCTGCACCTCGGCGCGGAGATCCTGCATCTGCTGGATGCGGCGGCCACGAACATCCGGACGCCGCTGATTGTGTCGAGCGTCCGGCAGCTGCCCGAGAGCGATACGCTGTCACGCGTCGAAATACACGCTGCGCGATCGGCGGCCGAAGCCTACTTCGACGCCGTCCTCGTGCACACAGACCCCACGATCTCTCGGTTGCCTGACGACGGGTTCGAGAGCGACGCGCGGTGGTCTGCCCCCGTTCGCTACACGGGTTTCATCAGCGCCGATCCACGCGGTCCTGCCGACATCCCCAGCCAGCACACGGCTGAGAGCGGCGAAATCGTCGTGTTCGGCGAAGGCGGCGGTGGACGCGACCGCCTGTGTCAAATCGCGGTGGACGCCTGCAAGCACCTCGCGGCGGCCGACCGTCTGCCGATGCGCATCATCGCGGGCCTGGCGATGCCGGAGACCGACTACCGGTCACTGGAGCGAGCGGCGGCAGGGACGGCTGGCGTGACGGTGGAGCGGAGTGTTCCCGACGTGCGCAACCTGCTCGCGACGGCAGCCGTCGCGATCAGCCACTGCTCGTACCCTCTGTTGGACGTCGTGCGATCGCGCGTACCTGCGCTGGTGATCCCGACGATCGGCGGAGACGACGCAGCTACGGCACGCGCGCGGCGGCTCGCGAAGATCGGCGCAGTCCGCCTGGTCGAGCCCGAATGGCTCGACGGGCCGACGCTCGCGTGTCAGATTGCGTCGACGATCGGTTTCGCGCCGCAGCGTGTCGATCTCGACCTGTCCGGCGCCCATGCGACGGTCAGGTTCCTCACCAGCCTCGTGGACGCCGCGAACCGGTTCACCGCGGCCGACAACGGCGAGCGGATTGGTTTCGCCTCGGCTCCCACCTGGCAGAACACGCGCTTTAGAACCTGAGGTTCCCTCAGACCCAACCGGCGGGCCGATAACGCGAGTTGCGTGATCGCGACCGGCGCCCCCATCGAGCAAAGGCTGACCGCATGAACCGAACGAGCACAAGGACGCAAAGGTTGGGACCCCTGACGGTCGCCGCTCTTACGGCCGCGCTTTTCCTGGTCGGACCCGGAGCGAGAGTCGCCGGCGCGCAGACGGACGCGTTCATCGTCAACAACACGTCCGCACGCGTCACCGTCATCAGCACCGCGGTCCCACCGTCGCATCCACCGCAGAGCGTTCCAGTCGGTGCAGGGCCGACCCAACTCGTGATCAGCGGAGACGGCCAGTGGGCGTACGTTGCCAACACTGGCGCGACGACGGTCTCGAGAATCAACACCAATCCTCCGTATGAGGTAACCACCTTCGATGTCGGCGGATCGCCGACGAGCCTCGCCGTCAGCCAGAACGGCGACGACCTCTACGTGCTGCTCGATCCCGCGGACGTCGTCGCCGCGTTCCAGCACAGCACGACGACGCCGTCACCGCGCGGAACGCCGATCCCCGTCGGCACGTCGCTCGGCGGTCTCGCGCTGACGCCCGGCGACGGCCAGTTGTGGGCAGCCGCCGGCGAGGTGACGGTGATCGACACGAACAATCCATCGCCAGCGGGCGTCATCACGCACTTCGCGCCCGAGGTGGGGCCGCACGACCCCGAGGTCTACAATTTCGCCGTCGGCATCGCGATCGATCAGGCGACGTCGACGGTGTATGTGACCTACAACACCTACGACTACGGGCCAATCCGGTTCAGTGCGAGCGGCGGCATTGCCGTGATCACCCCTGCCGCGGTCGTCGACCACGTCGTCCCGCTGTTCTCGCTGCCGGGACCGATCGCCTTGTCGGCCGACGGAAAATTCGCGTTCGCGTCGATTCAGTGGGTCTGGTTCGACTCGCTCTACGGCGCGGGATTCATGCCGACTGAATGGGTGGCCTCGGTCGAGACCGGCACGAACATCATCAGCTGGATCGATCTCGGTGGCGGTGGCGCCAACGGCGTGTACACCGGCGCCGGCCTCGCGGTGACGCCGGATCGCAGCGCCGTCTTCGTCGCCGTGCCGACGATGAAGGGCGTGGCGGTGATCGACGCCACCACCAGCACCCTGAAGCTGGATGCCGCCGTGTTGCTCGATGGCCAGCCGAAGAGCGTGGCATTCGTGCCCGATGTCGGCGTACCTGCGAGCACGCTCAAGATCGTCGCTGTCGACGACGCCCCGGCGGCGAGCTTCCCGCCCGGCGGGAGCAAGCCGGCCATCGCAAACGTACTCGATAACGATACGCTCGGTGGCCACGCGGCTGTGGCCGGCGTCAACGTCCAGCTGATTCCGCCGGGTTCCTTCCCGGCCGGGTTGTCGCTGGATACGGCCGGCGCGGTATGGGTGCTCGCCGGCGCGGCTCCGGGGACACAGACGTTCGCCTATCAGATCTGTGAGAAGGCTCACCCGCAAAACTGCGGCAACGCCAACGTCACGGTCAACGTCAGGGCTCCGTACGCGATCACGGCCGGTGACGATTCCGGCTCTTCGGCTCCGGGCGGCTTCGCGATCACCAACGTGCTCGCGAACGACTCGTTCAACGGAGCCACTGCGTCGCTGGCCGACGTGACGCTCACCGTGACTGGTGGCGACTCGGCCGCGATCTCGATCGACGCCTGGGGCTCGGCAGCGGTCGCGGCAAACGCTTCGGCTGGTCCTCACTCAATCACCTACCGGATCTGCGAAACCGCCAGCCCGTCCAACTGCTCGAACAACGCGACGGTCATGGTGAGCGTGCTGAACCGGCCGATCGTCGCGAACGACGACGCGGTGATCGTGTCGCGGGCCGGCGGCGTGTCGCTGCTGAACGTCATGGCGAACGACAGGTTCGACGGCGGACCGGCACTCGGACGCGTGGCGTTCTTCGGACCGGCGGCTGCCGGCGGCGTCGCGGTCGACGCGGCTGGAAACGTGTCGGTCGCTCAGGGCGCGGCGGTCGGAGCGCTGGCGTTGAAGTACCAGATCTGCGAGGTCGGGCGTCTGGACAACTGCGCCACCGGCAACCTGGTGGTCACGGTGACTCCGAACGTGATCGTCGCGGTCGGTGACTCGGCGCGGCTCTCGCCGAAGCAGCCGGCGACGGCGATCGCCAACGTGCTGGCGAACGACTCGCTGGGCGGCGGCGCGGCGACGACCGCCAACGTCGAGCTCTCGCTGGTGTCGGTGTCACCGCCGACCAACGGACTCGTGCTGAACACCTCCACTGGTGCGATCAACGTCGTCAAGGGTGCGAACTCGGGCACCTTCTCGATGGTCTACCAGATCTGCGAAATCGGGACCCCGACCAACTGCGCGCGCGCGACGGCCACGATTGACCTGAGCAGCGGCGGCGGCAGGGGACGGTAACGATCCGACGGCGGGAAGGGCGCGAGGCCCTTCCCGCCTGTCCCGCCCGTCCAGCCCTTCCCGCCGTTCCAGCCCGTCCAGCCCCGCTACTGCATACACGTCTCGACGCGTGGCGCCGCCGGCGCCTGGCGCACGCCGAGATACTGCACGGACGGCGGCGACGTCGGCGCGAGCGTGATCGCCACCTGCAGCAATCCCTTTTCGCAGGTCATCGTCCACTGGCCACGGAGGGCGTTCTCGACGTTGTCGAATGCCGACACCTCGGGGCGGCACGCACCGACCGACGCGTGCAGCCGTTCGATCTCCGCGCGCCGGCGATCCTTCGCCTGATCGAGAAAGAGGTTGTCAGCGGCAATGCTGTCGGCGAGCCGGTCGTCCCACCGCACCACCAGGCGCGACACCTTGTCACGCGCGTCGATGAGCGCCGGCGACGGCGTCGGCTGACGCGGCTGCAGGCCCGCCGTCTTGACGAACGCCTCCATCGCGCTCGTCGTGGCCCGCGTCCAGCTGGTGTACGTGACGTTGCCGAAGGCGACCATGCCGACGCCGTAATCGGGCAGCCAGAACATGATCGATCCGAACCCGGGCAACCCGCCGCTGTGCGTGACGATGTGGCGGAAGGCGCAGGACTGCGAGACACGCAGTCCGTAAGCGTAGCCGCCGGCGTTCAACTGAATCGCCCCGGCGGCGTCGCGGCCCACCGACGCGGCGGCCGGCCGCCACACCTGCTGCATCTCCCGCAGCGATGCGCGCCTGATCGGCGCGATCTCGGGTCCATCGTGCGCGGGGAACGCGGAGAGAAACACGCCGACGTAGCGACTGAGATCGCGGACGCTGGTCAGCATGCCGCCCATCGATCCGAACGAGCCGTTCGACAGCAGCGGCTCGGCCTTCCACTGCTCGTCCTCCCAGCGGTAGCCGAGCGCCAGCCGGCTCGGCGCCACCTCCTTCGGTTCGAGCGTCGTCGATGTCATGCCGAGCGGACGCAGGATGTTTGCGGCGACGTATTCCGTATACCGCGTGCCCGAGACGTTCGCCACCAGGCGGCCGAGGATCGCGAAGCCGAAATTCGAATACTCGTACGCGACGCCCGGCACGTTCGAGAACGGAATGCCGCTCATCTTCTCGCTCAACTGTTCCTCGCTGTCGGCCAGCTGGCGGTCGCCCCACGGATTGTCCTCGGGGAAACCCTCGGCATGCGAGAGCAGGTGGCGCACGGTGATTTTCGGCGAGTCGGTCGTCGGGTACTTCAGCGCCTTCAGCTCCGGTACGTACCGCTCCGCAGGGTCGTCGAGCGCGAGCTTGGCTTCGTCACGGAGCTTCAGAATCGACATCGCGGTGAAGCTCTTCGTCATCGAGGCGATGCGGAACACGGTGTCAGCGTCGACCGGACTCTTCGCGGCCAGGTCGCGGTAGCCGGTGACGCCGGTGTGCGCGAGCTGGCCGTCGACGATCACGCCCCACGCGGCGCCCGGCGCATGCGCCTGCGCGGCGTACTCCTTCATCAGGCGATCGATCTCGGCGAAGCCAGCGGCAAGACCCCTGCGGTCCGGCTGCTGCGCGTGGGTGCCGGCAGCGAGAGCGCAGACAATTCCGACGGCGACGATTGAGCGACTCATGCGCGTAGTATGCGCTAGTATCCGGCTGCGTCGCCTGACGCTCGATTGAAGCCGTCGCGCTCCACCCGGACGCATCGAAGGCGTCACCCGAGCGACCGTCGCGCGAAGGCTTCAGCTGAGAGACCGTAACGCGACGGCGCGAGCTGAGCAGACCGAAGGCGCGAAGGCTCGAGCGGGGCGATCAGCGGAGGATCGAACCGTGTTGACGAGAAGACGATTTCTGGCCGCCGCGGGCGGGCTGGCGCTGGCGCCCCGCGGACGCGTGCGCGCGGCGGATCCGGTGCGGATCGGACAACAGAAACTGAAGCTCGCCGACGGCGACCGCGACGGGCTGCTCTATGTCCCGCAAACCTACAAGCCTGACGTCGCCACGCCGCTGGTGCTGATGTTTCACGGCGCCGGCAGCACCGCGCTCAACGTCAGCTACACGTTTCCGATCGCCGACGATCTCGGCTTCATCGTGCTCGCGCCCGATTCACGCGACGAGGCGACCTGGGACATGCTCCTTCACGGCTACGGCGAGGACGTCGAGTTCATCGGCCTGGCGCTGAAGGACACCTACGCGCGCTGCAATGTCGATCGCCGGCGGATGGCGATCGCCGGCCATTCCGACGGCGCGTCGTATTCGCTGTCGCTCGGCATCGGCACCGGCGACACCTTCGGCCACGTGCTCGCCTTCTCGCCGGGCGTGATGACGCCGGCGGAGGTGCACGGCAAACCGAAGATCTTCATCTCACACGGGATCAGCGATCCGGTGATGCCAATCGACATCACCAGCCGGAAGTTCGTGGCGCGGTTGAAAGGGTTGGGGTACGACGTGACGTTCCGCGAATACGAGGGACGTCACGGCGTACCGCCGGCCATCGTGCGCGAAGGCTTTCAGTGGTTCATGAACTCCTGAATCACGAATTCTTGATTCTTTAATTCTTAATTCTTACTTCTTGAGTGCCGGATTCGTGTAGCCCGCCTCGAGCACGCGCGCCGAGGGGCGGAAGCTCAGGTAGTCGACGTGATCGCCGATGTCGGTCCAGCCGTGCGGCACGCCAGCCGGGATGATGATGATGTCGCCGGTCTTCACGACCTTCTTGACGACGTCGGCGCCGACCGCGGTGCCGCTGCACGACGGACCGTTCAGCACTTTCGTCACCTCGCTCTCGGGCGGCGACTTCCGGCCGTTGACGATCTTGCCGCCGGTGACGAGCGTCCCGCCGCCGGAGATGATCAGGTAGCCCTCGGTCTGCTGATCGTGCGCGATCATCCCCGGGGTTCCGCCCGTCGCGGGCGCCGTGGACTGCTCGCCGCACGGCTCGCCCTGTGCGGCCGCGCCGCGGCCTGCGCCTGCCCCGCCGCCAGCGCCCGCGGCGCCGGCCGTCCCGCGTGCGCCACCGGTGCCGGCGCCGGCTCCGGTGCCGCGGCCGGCGGCTCCGCTCGCGCCACGATGAATCACGCCGACCGCGTAGTTTTCGCTGCCGATGTCGACCACCTTGATCGTGCGATCGATGCCCGGCGTCGCATTGACCGCCTTCACTTCCTCGTCGGTGATGTACGTGGCCGACGTCGCCTTGCTCTGTGCCAACCCGATGGCCGGCGACAGCGCCACGGCGACTGCCACCGCTTTCAGGACCGTGTTCTTCATGAGCGCTCTCCCCTTTCGCCGCATACTATAGCCAAAAATCGCCCGGGCGTTCGTCGTCGTACGAGTGAGGAGCGACCATGACATCACGAATCGTCTCTGCTGCGCTGTTCGCATCGGCGGTCGCGATTGCCGCGCAGCCGCCGGGACGCGCGCCGCGGAATGCGGTCGAGTTCGACGCCTTGTTCCAGCAGGTGAAGAACTGGGGCCGATGGGGGCCCGACGATCAGCTCGGCTCGGCGAACCTCGTCACGGCGGCGAAGCGCAAGCAGGCGGCGGCGCTCGTGAAGACCGGCACGACGGTATCGCTCGCCCACAATCCGCTCACCGAGCGCGCCGAGGACAACAACAACCCGTTCGAGCACACGATGCTGCGCGGCAACAGCATGGACCGCTACGCCGTCTCGTACCATGGCTACGCGCACAGCCACATCGACGCCCTGTGCCACATCCTCTACAAAGACCAGACCTACAACGGCTACGCGCGCGCCGACGTGAACACCGAGAAGGGCTGCACCAGGCTCGGCATCCAGAATCTGAAAGAAGGCATCGTCACCCGCGGCGTGCTGGTGGACATCCCGCGCCTGCGCAACGTTCCCTACCTCGAGCCGGGGACGCCGATCTACGTCGAGGACCTGGAGGCCTGGGAGAAGAAGGCGGGTGTGAAGATCGCATCGGGTGACGCGCTCCTCGTCCGCACCGGCCGCTGGGCGCGGCGCGAGAAGCTGGGACCGTGGAATGTCGGCCAGAACGCCGCCGGTCTCCATGCATCGGTCGCGCCGTGGATCAAGGCGCGCGGCGTCGCGTTCCTCGGCGGCGACGCGGCGCAGGACGTCGTCCCGTCGATGGTCGAGGGCGTGACGCTGCCGATTCACACGCTGATGATCACCGGGCTGGGCGTGAACCTGCTCGACAACCAGGACCTGGAAGAGCTCGGCGAGGTCACGGCGAAGCTGAATCGCTGGGAGTTCATGCTGACGATCGCACCGGTGCCCGTGACCGGCGGCACCGGTTTCCCACTCAACGCGATCGCGATGTTTTAAGAGGGCTTGAAACCGCGGAGATCGCGGAGAACGCAGAGAATGGTTTTTACAAGGAGAAAACTCTGCGGTCTCTGGGAACTCCGCGGTTAATACCGCAGCTAATGAGTGCCGCCGTCGACCGTGACGGTGACGTCGCTCGGCGCGCGCAGCAGCGTGTCGTGGCCGAAGGCACGCAGCGTGTACTCACCCGGCTTCGTGAAGGTGGCTTTCACGTCGACCTTGCCGTTCTCGACTTTCACGTAGCCCTCGGGATCGAAGGTTACGTGTCCGGGGCCGCGATACACCTGCCACAGGACCGACAACGCACCCTGCACGGGCCGCGGACGCGCGGGCAGCGGGACGTTCACCGGCGACGGCGGCGCGCCGCGCAGCGACGGTTCGACCTGACGCGGCGCCCGCGGCTTTCCGCTCAGCGGCGGAATGCCGTCGTCGGTGACCGTCGCGGTGATCGTGACCGGCGTGCCGGCGCGCGGCCGCGCGATCGGATCGATTTTCACGACCGGCGGACTGTCCTTCGCGATCAGCTCGTTGCTCACCTGCACGCCGCCGTTGTTCGAGACCTCGACCTTGCGATCGATTTCCCAGACGTCGAGCAGCGTCGCCTTTGCCACTTCGGTCTTGCCGTTCGCGACGATGGTCCAGACGAGCTCCTTCTTCCGATCCCAGTCTTTCGGGACGTTCACCTTGAAGAGGAAGTGGTTCTCGCGCGGATAGAAGTAAGTCGGCTGGTTGCGGTCTGCCGGCCCTGGCTCGAAGTTGTTCTGAGCGCCGACTGGCAGGCTCAGTTCCTGCACATGGTTCCGGTTCAGGTACCCGAACACCATGTTGAAGCTCCCGTCGGGCACGCGTTCCCATCCTTCGTAGATCGGAACGATGCTCTGGCCCGAGTTGAATCGGACGTGGAGCTCGGTCGATTGCGATTGCGCGAGGAGCGGCGCCGCCGCGAGCGCCGCGGCGGCAATCAGCAATCTGCAATCAGCCCTCAGCAATCTCACTGCGGCTGACCCTGAGCGGCGGTGGTCGTCGTCTTCTTGACCCCTTTGCGGGCGTCGAACTCCTTCTGGTACTCGTCGTCGCTCATGTCGTACCAGGTGATCCACGCGAACCCCATCTCGTCGATGGTGCGCTGGCCGCTGCCGACCCAGTTGCGCGCGTCGGGATTGCCCTTCGAGGCCGTATTGTCGTGCCACGAGATCACGTGCAGCACCGTCCCTGCCGGATAAATCGGCGCGACGTCGTCCGCGTACACCGCGACGATGTGCCAGTTGAAGCTCCAGTCGGCGCAGTTGATCTGTTCGGTCTTGTTGTCCGGATAGATCAACTCGATGCACTGGCGCTTGCCGCGCGTGTGCATGTGCGGCTGGAACGCGGTGATGCGCCCCGGCTTGTTGAAGCGCGTATAGCCGTCGCTGCGCACCCACGTCGAGTTGCCGGGGATGTCGAGCGGCTCGGTCGGCTGGCCAAGCTGCTTCGAGTAGACCACGTGCTTCGGCGTATAGCCCTTCGGATAGAGCACGATGCCGAGCTGCGACTGATCGGCCTGCTCCTTGCCGACCGAGTGGTAGTGAAAGTCGAACTTGATTCGCGACCCGGCCTTCAGCAGGCGGCCCGTTCCCTCGGGGAAGATGTCGCCGTTCTTCCCGACGGCGAACTCGTTCAGGAATTCGCCAGCGTCGCCGTTGCTGTCGTCGCCGTTGCTGTCGCCGGTCATGTCGGCGTCGACGGCGTAGGTGAGCAGGTGGTGCACGACCGCAGTGTTGCCCGGCTTGCTCTCGATCGCCTTGATGTACCGATCCTCGGTGAGGCCGGGGTCAACGTAGTAGCTGCCCCACCAGTCGGCGGCTTCGGCCGGCACGACATGTTTCGGCGAGGTGACGATGATGTCGGGTTTGCCGATGTGCCAGCGATCCGAGTCGTCGAACTCGCGCGGCTTCGGCAGGTCGGCGGCGTTGCCCATCGGCGCCCCGGCGTCGACCCATTTCACGATCTTCTCGATCTCGTCGTCGCGCAGCGACGGATCGTTCTTGAAGCTCTGAAGGCCGATGCGCGAATCGATGCCCCACGGCGGCATCGTGTGCTCCATCACGCGCTGTTTGATCGAGCGCGCCCACGGCCGCACGTCCTGGTACGTCAGCAGCGACATCGGCGCCATCTGGCCGGGACGATGGCAGTTCTGACACGAGCGCTGCAGGATCGGGGCGACGTCTTTCGTGAACGTGACGGACTGCGCGGATGCGACGGTTGCACAGACAAGGAAAAGAGGTGCCAGCCGGAGCGCTTTCGACATCAGAACCTCCGCTGTAAGATCTCGCCGCATGATGCGCCGATTCGGCGGCATTCGCAAGGCGGAAAATCTCGCGGTTCCCGCCGTTGCATTAGGAATTGCCGCGGTTCTGGCGGGTGCCCGGTACCTCCAGTCGAAGCCGGCGGAAGCCGACCCGGATCACCGTCCGGCGCAGGTGCGGGCTGACGGGTTCACGTCGTCGGATACCTGTCGCGCCTGTCATCCGAGTCAGTACGCGTCCTGGCACGCTTCTTATCACCGCACCATGACGCAGATCGCGACGCCGGCAACGGTCGCGACGAGCTTCGACGCCGTTACCGTCGAGGCAGCGACTGGCGGGTCGATGCGACTCGAACAGGAGAGTCAGGAGCTATGGGCCGAGTTCGCCGACCCTGACGACGCCAGCCAGCTCGATCGCGACCTGGTCGACACGCGATCGGCAGCTGGCCGACCGGCGACTGGTGCGCGACGGATCCGGCGACAGATCGTGATGACCACCGGGTCACACAACCAGCAGATCTTCTGGTACGCGACGGGCAACAGCCGCGTGCTCGGCCAACTCCCCGCGATCTGGCTGACCGCGGAGCAGACCTGGATCCCGCGCCGCGCGGCGATCATGGCGCCGCCGACTGCGGCGCACTACTCGGAGACCGGCGCCTGGAACGGGATCTGCCTCTCCTGCCACGCCACGCTCGGTCAGCCGCGGTTCGACACGCCGTTCGGTTCGCGGCCGATTGGCGATCAGTCGGCCGACTCGCGCACCGTCGAATTCGGCATCGCGTGCGAGGCCTGCCACGGGCCCGGTGAGCGTCACGCGGACGCGAACCGGAATCCGCTGCGCCGGTACACGCTGCATCTCACTCGCGCAGCCGACACGACCATCGTCCAACCCGCGCGCCTCGATCCCCGCCGCGGGGCGCAGGTCTGCGGCCAGTGCCATTCGTTCTGGGAATTCGCCGACGCCGCTTCGGAGGGCGAGGCCAACGCGCGCGGACTTCCCTATCGTCCCGGCGACGACCTCGCGGCCACGCGCCTGGTCGTCCAGCCGACGAAGAACCTCGAGACGCCGGCGATGCGCCGGTTCCTCGCCGAGGACGCCGGCTTCATCCGCGACATCTTCTGGTCGGACGGCATGATTCGCGCGACCGGCCGCGAGTACAACGGCCTGATCGAGTCGCCGTGCTTCGCTCGCGCCACCGATCCGTCGCGAACGCTCACCTGCTTCTCGTGTCACACGATGCACGAGGCCGCTGAAGATCCGCGTCCGCTGCGCGACTGGGCCGACGACCAGCTGTCGCCGCACGCAATCGGCGACGCGGCGTGCGCGACGTGCCACACGACCGACCGCGCGCACTCCCGTCACCGGTCGGGATCGAGCGGCAGCTCGTGCGAGAACTGTCACATGCCGCATACGACCTACGGTCTGCTGAAGACGATACGCAGCCATCAGATCAGCAGCCCGTCGGTGCAGGCGACGATCGACACCGGACGGCCCAACGCGTGCAACCTCTGTCATCTCGACAAGACGCTCGCGTGGACGGCGGATCGACTGGCGGCGTGGTACGGGACGCCTCGACCTGCGCTCGGCGACGACGAGACGTCCGTGGCGGCGTCGGTGTTGTGGCTGCTCAAGGGCGATGCCGGCCAGCGCGCGATCGTCGCGCAGGCGATGGGCTGGCGTGCGGCGCAGGAGGCGTCAGGCGCCGGATGGCTTGCGCCGTACCTCGCGCTGACCCAGAAAGATCAGTACGACGCCGTGCGGCTCATCGCGTCGCGTTCAGCGAAGACGCTTCCACCGTTCAGTCGCGATCAGTTGCCGCGCGGCAACGCCGAGTTGCTCGTCAAGGCGGACGGGACATTCGACGCGACGCGGGTCAATCGCCTGGTGCGCGAGCGAAACAACCGGCCGCTCGTGTATCGGGAGTAAAGGCCGGACTCGGGGCTGGGGGCTTGGGGCTAGCTGAGTTCAGGGTCGGGACTGGGGACTTGAGGACTAGGGACTGACCGACTTGCCGACTAACGACTCCGTGGACTACTACATCGCCCGCCACCTGCGCGTCGGGTGGCGGGCGCTGCTGATCTTCGCGGCGCTCGGGCTGATCCTCGAATCGCTCCAGGGATTCAAGGTCGCGGCGTACCTCGACGTGTCGAACGAGACCCGTCGCCTGATGTGGCGGCTGGCGCACGCGCACGGCACGCTGCTCGGCGCGATCAACATCCTGTTTGCGCTCACGCTCAAGTCGTCGGCCAGTGCGTCGCCGGCGACGCCGCGCATCTCGATCGCACTGCTCGCCGCCACGCTGCTGCTGCCCGCCGGCTTCTTCCTCGGCGGCGCCTGGTTCTACTCGGGGGATCCGGGCGTCGGCATTCTGATAGTCCCGATCGGCGCAGTACTGTTGCTGGTTGCGTTGTTCTGGATCGTTCGCGGCATCGGCAATTACGAATTAAGAAGTAAGAATTAAGAATGCGTGATTGGACCGTATCGAAGAGTGGCGCGAATTCTTAGAGCAGGTTGCAAAATTAGCTCGCGCGCGGGTGGCCGCGAACGGCGCCGCCCCGCCGGGCGCGGAGCCGTGGGCCGTGACCAGTGCTTTTCTGGCGAGCACCCGGTGGGGCTGTTCGCGGACAGGACCCGCCTCGAGCGCATTTTGCAACGCACTCTTAATTCTTAATTCTTACTTCTTAATTGGCACGCTCTATCCCAATTTGCGGCTCGAAGATCCTGCTCTCCCTGCACTGCGGGCAGCGACCGGGTTTGGACAGCTTGTCCTCGCCGAACGTGAAGCCACAGGAGCGGCATCTGGCGGGGACGACGACGATGCGGTGGCCGGCTGCGCGGGCGGAGCGGGTCATGTGACGCAGCGCGTCTTCGACCTCCGCGCGCGGCAGCCGGAGCTCGCGCGCGAGACGCGAGACGGATCGAGGCTCGTGCGAGAGATACGAGAGCAGATCGCGGCGCAGGGTCATAACTGAAACATCTCGCGGCTCGGGGCTGGGGGCTAGCCGTCTTTTCAGCGTGCTATTGCCTTTCAGTGCGACAGCTAGCCCCTAGCCCCTAGCCGCTAGCCCCGGAAGCGTCCGCGTTCAGGCAACATCCCAGCGATTTGGAGCGGCGCGGACGAGCCCAGTGTAGACTCAGAAAATGACCCGAAGGATCATGCTCGCCGCGCTGCTCGCGTCGGCTGTTGCCTGCGGCGGCTCCGACAGCTCGTCCAGCTCGCCTACCGCGCCGAGCACCTCGAGCGGCACCTACACGCAGACCGATCTCGTCGTGGGGACCGGGGCCGTCGCCAACAGCGGCAACCGCGTCACCGTGTCGTATACCGGCTGGCTCTATGACACATCGAAGCCGCTTGGAAAGGGCAATCAGTTCGACTCGAACAACATTACGTTCGTGCTCGGCACCGGCGCAGTGATCCGCGGCTGGGATCAGGGCGTAGCCGGCATGCGCGTCGGCGGCCAGCGGCGGCTGATCATCCCGCCGGAGCTCGCCTACGGCGCCTCGTCTCCCGATCCGACGAGAATTCCACCGAACGCGACGCTGCTCTTCGACATCACGCTGCTCAACGTGCAGTGATCCTGACGGCGCTCCGCCGCGGCATCCGGCGCCGCTGTCCGCATTGCGGCGAGGGCGAGCTCTTCGAGGGATGGGCGCATCATCTGGAGCGCTGCTCGGTGTGCGGGCTGGTCTACGAGCGGAATCCCGGCGACACGTGGGCGTTCACGATCATCGGCGATCGGCTGCCGGTCGCCGCGATCATCGTCCTGATTTACTTCGGCTACGGGCGGACGCACCCGACGCTGGGCATGCTCACGTTCGCGCTGTTGGGTGTGCTGCTAATCTGGACGGCACCAAACCGGTGGGGGGTGGGGATCGCGCTGCACTATCTGTCGCGGGTGTACTGGCCAGATCCATCCGATCCGGTGCCGGCGCCGCGAAATGTCCGCGGCTGATTCGCCTATGCGATCAGGTGAGTGGCTCGACGTGTCTGGTAATACAATCGTCTCCGTGAAACGCGTGTTCTGCACGATCGCGTTGGTGTCAGTGTCCGCGGCCGGCTGCTCGCGGTCGAAGACACCGCCGAATCCGCTGATTGCCGCGAGCACGACGATGGTGACCGCCTGGCAGATCCCGCAGGATCCGCTCAAGGAGCCGATCGCCGGCGACGCGAAGCTCGCCGAGCAGATCAAGTTGGGATACCGCATCTTCGTCGACACGCCGCGCGAGGCCGCGCGGTTCACCGGTGGCAAGGTCTCGTGCGCGAACTGCCACCTGAACGCGGGCCAGCGTGAGCGCGCCCTGCCCGTGGTCGGCGTCGCCGGCATGTTCCCGGAATACAACAACCGCGCGGCACGGCTGATCAGCCTCGCCGATCGCGTCGTCGACTGCTTCATGCGGAGCGAGAACGCGACCGGCCGCGGCGAGGCCGACCTTCCCTCGCCGACCTCGAAAGAAGTGCTCGCCGTGAACGCCTACCTTTCGTGGCTCGCGCGCGGCCACTCGGTCGGCACGAATCCGCCGTGGCGTGGACGCAATGCGATCGTTGCCGACAAGCTGACGCCGATCGGCGCCATCGACCTGCGCGCCGGCCAGACGATCTACGAGGAACGCTGCGTGTCGTGTCACGGTGCTGACGGCCAGGGCGTGCAGATTGGCGACAAGAAAGCCGGTCCGCTGTGGGGGCCCGACTCGTGGAACGATGGGGCGGGCGCGGCGCGTGTGTACACGCTGGCCGGCATCATCCGCTACTCGATGCCATATCTGAATCCGGGCAGCCTCACGGACGAAGAAGCGCAGCAGGTGTCCGCCTTCATCAATTCCAGGCCGCGGCCGGTGTATCCCTACAAGAGTCGCGACTACTCGGGATCGAAGATTCCAGCCGACGCCGTCTACTACAACCGGACAGCGGGCGTGACCGACACGCACTGAACCGCATCCCGCCGGTGTTACACTGCCGTTGTCAGCGGGTCCGCCGGAGATGCCGCGCCCACACGTGATGCACCGGATCGTTCTCGCCGCGGTCGTCGTGGCGCTCGCCGCGACCGCTCACGCGCAGTTTCAGCGGCGCGGCGGCGGCCGGTTCTTCCAGCCGCGCATCGGTCCGAACCCGGCCTACGACGGCGCGTTTCAGTTCTGCCGGATCATGTTCCGGAATGCGCCCGACGGCGACGGGGGCGGGTGGTCCGTTGACTGGCCGCGCGCCGATCAGAATCTCTCGTTTCGCTTCTCCGAGCTGACAACGACGACAGTGAGCCGGAGCGAAGACGGCAACTTCAACCACGTCCTCATCCGGCTCACCGATGAGGAGCGCCTCGCCCACTGTCCGTTCATCATGATCACGGAGCCGGGCGGGGCGTACTTCGATGACCTCGAGGCGACCGCGCTCCGGACCTACCTCCAGAGGGGCGGCTTTCTCTGGGCCGACGACTTCTGGGGCGACTACGCGTTCGCGCACTGGGAGAACGAGATCCGGAAGGCGCTTCCGACGGCCGACTTTCCGATGTTCGACGTGCCGCTCGATCATCAGCTGTTCCACATGCTGTACGACGTGCGCGAGCTCGTGCAGATTCCGTCGATTGGCTTCTGGTACGGAACGGGCGGCGGGACCTCGGAGCGCGGCTCTGGCAGCGCCCAACCGCACACGCGCGCGATCTCGGATCGCCTCGGGCACATTCTGGTCGTGATGACGCACAACACCGACTTTGGAGACGCGTTCGAGCGCGAAGGCGAGAGCCGCGAATACTTCGAACGGTTCGCGGGTCGGGGCTACGCGTTCGGAGTCGATACGCTGCTGTACTCGTTGACGCACTGAGACGGGAGCGGGGCTCGGGGCTGGGGGCTCGACAGCTAGCCCCTAGCCCCTAGCCCCGTCACTTGACGATGCGGAGTCCCGTCGGCGTCGCGGGCGCCGCGGGCGGGCCGACGATCTTCAGAATGCGTCCGTTCGAGTAATCGACAATGTAGAGCTCGCCGTCGCCGTCTATTCCAAACGAACTGATGTCGCCAAGACCCGAGGCCACACTCAGCTCCGCGGTGTGCTCGACGACGTCCGCGGAGCGCGCCTCTCCGCTCACCGGATCGACGATCAAGCCAAGCGACCACACGCGGCCGGTCAGGTCCGCGAAGAAATAGCGGCCGCGAAACGTCGCCGGCAATGCGCTGCCGCGGTAGACGTAGCCGCCGGTAATCGACACGCCCGCGCGGTGGTCGTACTCATGAATCGGTTCGACGAGCGGTGCGAACGCCGGCGGCTGCGACACGTCGTAATCGTGCGCGCCCTCGCGCAGCCGCCAGCCGTAGTTGCGCCCGCCGCGATCGCGCGGTTCGTAATCGACCTCCTCGTACCGATCCTGGCCGACATCGCCGATGACCATCGCGCCCGTTCCGCCGCGCACCGGATCGTCGAAGCTGTAGCGCCACGGGTTGCGCAGGCCGAAGCTCCAGACTTCAGGGCGCGCCGCGATCGGGACGCCGCGGGCGAACGGGTTGTCCGCCGGTACCTGGTAACCGATCGGATCGCCATCGTCGACACCGACGTCGATGCGCAGCATCTTCCCGAGCAGCTCCGCAGGATTCTGCGCGCGGTTGCCGGGGTCGCCCCCTGCGCCGCCGTCACCGAGGCCGATGTACAGGTAACCATCAGGTCCGAACACGAGATTGCCGCCGTTGTGATTCGCAAACGGCTGCGCGATGAACGCCGGACCGCTGGCGCTGCCCCACCGCAGGTCGAATCGCGACATCGGGTCCGCCACCGCGGCATCGTCAGATCGCCTGAATCGCGCGACGACGGTGTCACCGGAACGGTTGGTGAAGTTGACGAAGAGCCGGCGGCTCGCCGCGGTGTTCGGCGGAAACGCGAGCCCCAGGAGGCCCTGCTCGCCGCCGGAGACGATCGCGCCGGAGAGGTCGAGAAAATCCCGCGACAGTACCGACGCGCCGCGCAGCACTCGAATATGGCCGTCCTGCTGCACGACGAACTGCGTCGCGCGATCGGTCGGATCCTGCACGAACCCGAGCGGGACGGTGAAACCGGACGCCTGCACTCGCGCGCGCAGCTGCGCGCGCAAATCGGCGATGCCGATCGTCACGCAAACGGCACAAGCCAGGACGCGTAGAGCCTTTCCTGTCATGCCCTTGTGCCCATCCTGCCGGCCTCGCCCCTCGTGCCCCTCCGACCCATCCCGCCCGTCCTGCCCATCCTGCCC